>JAGWPE010000075.1 GCA_028870635.1 Gammaproteobacteria bacterium
GCTTCACGCAGCGCCCGATCCGCCGTGTCGCTGCCATCCACGGGGACGAGAATGTTCTGGTACATGGGGCTTCCACCTGGCACGCCTGGCACGCCGCGGATCGGGCAGACGCCATCCTCTCAATCCGCGCAGCCTCCGCCAATACGCAGGAATCCCTATCGCATGATGCCCCTCCATGGAAGATATCGGGGTTTCTCGGCTCCCTCGACGTACAGAATGCCTCCGAGCCCGCGCTCCGATCGTCGAGGCTACCGCCCCAACGCGTTTGGCGAACGATAGGCGCATCTTCCCTTCCGGCCGCGGCTCAGACGACCTTCGAGAAGCGTGCCTCCGGCGCAGCGGCCGCCTCGGGCGGCAGTACAGCCTCGTCGCCCGCGGCAGGCAGTCCCTCGGGGACGAGATAGGCGTCGAAGCACATCGCGACGATCCGCAGCAGAAACCTGCCGCGCTCCGTCGCGCGAAGCCGCCGTGCCTCGAGGGTCACCAGCCCGTCGGCGAAGAGCGGTCCGCAGCGCCGCAGCGCCTCGGTAAAATAACTCTCGAAGCGGATCGCGTGACGGCTCTCGATGTCGGCGAAGTCCACGGCTCCATTACACATGAGACTCTGGATCACATCCGCGCGCACTCGGTCATCGGCGCTCAGGGACAGTCCACGCCAGATCGGAAGGCGCCCCGCATCGAGCGCCGACTCCCACGCGGAAAGGTCGCGGTGATTCTGGCTGAAGCTGTCGCCGAAATGGCTGATGGCGCTCATGCCGAGGCCGACCAGATCGCAGTCGGCGTGAGTCGTGTAGCCCATGAAGTTGCGATGCAGCCCGCCCGCCGCCTGTGCCCGGGCGAGGTCGTCCTGCGGCCGCGCGAAGTGGTCCATGCCGATGTACCGGTACCCTGCGGCCCCGAGCCGGTCGATGGTGAGCCCGAGGAGCTCGATGCGCGCTGCCGGTCCCGGAAGCGCCCTTTCATCGATGTGCCGCTGCGCCTTGAAGAGCCGCGGCATATGGGCATAGCCGTAGACCGCGAGCCGGTCGGGGCACGCTGCGATGATCGTATCGAGCGTCCGCGCGAATCCCGCGACGGACTGATGGGGCAGGCCGTAGATGAGGTCTACGTTGACCGAGCGGAAGCCCGATGCGCGGCACGCCGCGATGATGCCGAGCGTCTGCTCGACGCTCTGGAGGCGGTTGACGGCCTCCTGCACCCGAGGGTCGAAGTCTTGCACGCCGAGACTCGCGCGATTGAAGCCGAGGCGCCCCAGGGATTGCACGTCCGCGGCAGTGGCGAACCTGGGATCGAGCTCGATCGAGAAGTCGAGATCGCCCGGGGTGCCGAAGCGGAAATGCCGCGCGAGCGCCTCGATGAGCCGCGTGAGGTCGGCGGGGCGGAGAAAGTTGGGTGTGCCGCCGCCCAGGTGCAGCTGACGCACTTCACGACGATGATCGAAGAGAGGCGCGACCATCGAGATCTCATGGAGCAGCCGCTCGACATAGCGGCTGCCCGCGGCCACATCACGTGTGATGAGCCGGTTGCAGCCGCAATAGAAGCACGGGCTTTCGCAGAAAGGGATGTGGACATACAGGGACAGCGGCCGGGGGCTGAACGCCGCGTTGCTGCGCCGGGCGTGCTCGCAGTACCGCGTTTCACCGAAGTCCCCCCGGAACTGTGGTGCGGTCGGATAAGAGGTATAGCGCGGGCCTGCCACATCGCATCGCAGCAGCAGATCCGCTTCGCAGCGCAGCGGCTTGATCGGCTCGATGGATCCCATGCGCGCAGTATCCGTGGTGCGCGCGCGGGCGTACCTACGTATCTCTACTGACGGAGAGTAATTCTGTGACGAGCGACAGCAGCTCATCGGCGCGGATCGGCTTGCTCGCAATTCGCAGCCGGTCGCTCGCCTTGACGTCACGGAGCGTGGAGGACGTATCGCCGCTCACGAGCACCGCGCCCAGGCGCTCGCCCGCGACCCCGCGCGCCGCCGCAATCACATCGATGCCGGTCTCACCCTTCTGCAGGTGGTAATCGGCGATCACGACATCGATCCGCGGATCTTTGCTCAGCGCCTCATTCGCCTCCGCGAGGGATGCCGCGCACAGCACCTCGAAGCCTTCGACCCGAAGCAGCATCGCTGTCGCATTGCGCACCCCTGCGTCATCGTCGACCAGGAGAATGCGGGCGCAGGCGGGGCGCGCCTCGGCCGGGATCGCCGCGGGAGCCGAGGCAATCCCTTGTCCCGCCTCGCGCGCACCGGCAGGCATCTCCAGCATGAATGTCGAGCCGTGTCCCACCTCCGATCGCACCTCGAGCTTCAGGCCGAGCAGCCTCACGAGGCGCTGCACGATGCTGAGCCCGAGTCCGTAGCCTTCGCGCGAGGTGTTGCTCGCGACGCCGACCTGGTAGAACTCATCGTAAATGTACGGGAGATGGTCGGCCGGAATGCCGATGCCGCTGTCGGTCACCTCCAGGCACACGCCGCCGGCAGGAGAGGGCGCCGAGCGCAGCCGCACCCAGCCGCGCTGTGTGTACTTGATGGCGTTGGAGAGCAGGTTGCGCAGGATCTGCCCGACGAGAGACGGGTCGGAGTGCGCCGACGGCGCGGCAGCCTCGATGCGCAGCTCCAGACCCTTGCTCGCGGCAACGCTCGCGAACTCCTTGCGCATTTCCTCGAAGAGTCCTGCCACCGCGAAATCGCCGGGATCCGGCCGGATCGCGCCCGATTCCAGCTTGCTGATGTCGAGCAGGGCGTTGGTCAGGCGTGACATGGCGTCGATGGCCTGACCCTGCTGGGCCACCGCCTCACTGGCCATTGGCTCGCGCACGATGCGACGCAGCGTGCCGTTGAGGAGAGAAAGAGTCTGCAGAGGCTGGCGCAGGTCGTGACTGGCCGTGGCGAGGAAGCGGCTCTTCGCGAGGTTCGCTCTCTCCGCGGCCTCCCGGGCCTGCATCAGCTCCGTCTGGATGCGCTTGCGCTCGGTCACGTCGCGAAGGGCTGCCGCCACCAACTGCCGGCCGCCGTCGTGGATGGGGCTCAGGGAAATCTCTACGGGCAGCTCGGTGCCGTCCTTGTGAAGGGCATAGAGGTCGAGATCGACGCCCATGGGGCGCGGGTGCGCGTTGCGGGCGTAGTTGCGGCGATGACCGAGATGGATCTGCCGGTATCGCTCCGGGAGGAGGCACTCGATCCCTTGGCCGACGATTTCCTCGGGCAGGTAGCCGCAAAGCGCCGTGATCCGGCGGCTGGCGAAAAGGATGGTGCCAACCGAGTCGACGATCACGATGGCATCGGGCGCGGACTCGAGAACGCTGGCGAGGAGTGTGGAGGAGAGCATGCGCTGGGGCGGCTATGGCAATGAGGGCTATGATACTGCCGCGTATCGGGCTTGACAGCAGCCCCGCAGCCTTCCTCAGCCGGGCTTGCCATCCACTCGCGGCGCCAGCAGCATGGGCGCGTAGATCCAGGTGAACAGCACGAACGCGGCCGTCCATAAGAAAGCCGCCGTAAGGATGACCTCCGGATAGTCGATCCCGAGCACCGCGAGCCCAAAGACACGCACGAGCGCCGCCGCCGTCAGCAACAGATAAGCGAGCCCAATGACCGGATCCACCACGAGCGGCCGGCCCGTGTGCCCCAGCGAGGCGCGCGTCATGACTGCGAGGATCATGGTCGCCGCCGCACCGATGGTCAATGCGTGCAGCCAGAACGCCGCGGTCGCCGCGCCCGTGAGCAGCGCCGCCGCTTTGAGAGCCAGACCTATGGGAAGCCACGCATAGGCGATGTGAAGCACCCACACGATGGGCTGGCGCAGAGTCTTCAGCGTTCGCCATTGCGCGAGCCTCGCCGCCTGCGCCGCGGCGGCGAGCGCGGCGATGACCCCTGCGATCCTGCCGTCGGGCACGAGCAAGTCGCTCAACACCACGGCAATCATGGAGCCGATGGCGAGCTCGCTCGCCCCGGGCCACGCGCGCAAAGCTCCCGGCCCGGCGTGCTGCTTGAGGGCGGAGGCGGTGAACGCGGGCACGATGCGCCCGCCGATCACCGTCACGAGGAGCAAGACGATGTCTATTCCCAGAACGAGCGCATGGAGCGATGCGCCGTCATTGCGGTGATACAAGCCCCAGTAGAACGCCGCGTCAGCGGCCCAGAGCGCGGCGAGCACTGCAAGCAGCGGAGTATTGCGGTTTCGGGCTCTCGCCAAGGGAGGCAACACCAAGGCTGCCAGCGCGGGCAGGAAGGCGAGATCGAGCGCGGTCACTACCGGTGGCGGCCAGAGCCGTGAGGTGGCCACCGCGACTCGCCCCAGCAACCAGAGACCGGCGAGGAGGGCCAGCGGCCGGCCGGCGAAGCCGCGCGCGCCGGTCCAGCTCGGAACCGCCGTCAGCAGAAAACCGGCGATCGCCGCGACGATGAAGCCGAACAGCATCTCGTGGCCGTGCCAGAGGGTCGGCGGCCATCCCGTGGCGAGGGGAATACCGAACGCGTAGCTCGCCGCCCACCAGGGAATGAGCAGCATCGCCACCAGACCGGCGCCGAGAAAGAACGGTCGGAAGCCGTAGCGAAGGAGGGGCATCATCAGGCCTCGGCAGGCAGCCTGATCGCGAAGCAGGCGCCCCCGGGGCTGTTGGGACGGTAAGTGAGCGAGCCGCCGTGCGTGCGCACCACGGTGTTGCTGATCGCCAGGCCCAGTCCGGTCCCCTCCGCCTTGGTGGAAAAGAACGGATCGAACATGCGCTCGAGGACCTGAGTCGAGAGGCCGGGGCCGTTGTCGAGCACCGAGATCTCGACATCGCCGTCCGAAGCGAGGCTGGTGCGTATGGTCAGCTCGCGCGCAGCGGCCTCCGGCACGGCTGGAGCCTCGAGCCCGTTGCGCACGAGATTCAGGATCACGTGCTGGATCTGAACGCTGTCGATGAAGACCGGCGGCAGGCCCGCTGCAAGCTCGAACTGCAGTCGTGCGCGATGCACCCGGCCGTCCGCCAGAATGAGATCGCGGATGGCTTCGACCGTTGCGTTGAGATCCACGCGCTCGCGCCGCATCGGCTGGGACTGGGCGAGACTGCGCAGACGGCGCAGGATGTCCCCGGCGCGCACCGCCTGGCCGGCGATCTCGCGCATGGCGGTGCGGATGTCATCCAGGCTGGCGCCCGGCCTGCTCAGGAGCCGGTCGCAAGCCTGCGCGTAGTTCGCGATGGCGGTCAGCGGCTGATTGAGCTCATGCGCTACGCCGGCCGCCATCTCCCCGATGGTCGCGAGACGCGACACCTGCAGCATCCTCCCGTGCATGACTCCCGTATCGATGTCAGGGCCAGCGCCATCGAGGGGCGCCTTTGGGGGACCTTGCGAGGTGGTCACTTCGGACTCGGCGGGCGGGTGGGCGGAACGCATCGTCAAATCGTTATTGTGCGCGAACTCAAAGGATCAGTTGGCGCAATCCTAGGCGCGGTGCGGGTGGCCCGGTATAAGTACTTGACACAGTACACAAGGGTCATCGTTCGCGCCGGGGCGGCCGCGCCGTGGGGTCTGGACTCAGTCGAGATGATTTTCCACGGCCGCGCGGGCAGCACCGAGCAACGCGGCGTCCGAGTTGACGATGAGCCTGGTGGGAATCGATTTCACGAACGAGGCGAGCCTGCCTTTCGCCTCGAATCTCTCGCGGAAGCCGCTTTGGAGCAGATAGGGCTCGATCCTTGCGGCGATTCCGCCGGCAATGAGAACTCCGCCGCGCGCCCCTTGGGCGAGCGCAATGTCACCGGCGACCGCCCCGAAGATCGAGCAGAACCGCGACAGCACGGCACGACAAGCCGGCTCGCCGTTTGAGGCGCGCTCGACGATCTGCGCCGCGCGGAGCGGGCGTACGGCTCGGCCCGCGATCTGATCCAGGGCGCCAGCGAGGTTCTCCAGGCCGGGACCCGACAGAATTCGCTCTACCGACACGCGGCCGAAGCGGCCGGCGAGTGCCTCGAGGATCGCGATTTCCTCGCCGTCCTGCGGCGCGAATCCGATATGGCCGCCCTCGGTCGCCAGAGGCACCGGGTGACCTCGGTAACGAGCCAGACAGGAAACCCCAAAGCCCGTCCCGGCACCGAGAATGGTGATCGGGCCTTCGGGGGCACCGCAGATGTCCGGGCCGATGCAGTGCAGGTCGGAGGGTCCGAGGCGGTCTGCCGCGTAGGCGAGCGCGGCGAAGTCATTGATGAGGCGCGCGGCGCGAAACCCCAGGGATCGCAGCTCGCTTTCGCTGATCTGCCAGTTGCGATTGGTGAGGCTCACCCGCCCGTCGGCCACCGGACCGGCGACTGCGAGCACGATGACCTCGGGAACGCGCCGCCTGCCAATGTCCTCGAGGTAGAAGCTCAGCGCTTGCGCGAAAGTGGCGAAGCGGTCCGGCAGATCCTGCCAATCGTGCAGCCGCGGTACGGAGGCCGCGAGCTCGACGACGGCGAAGCGCGCATGCGTGCCGCCGATATCCCCGACCAGGATGCCGCTGCCCGCCACTATCGCTGCGCCGAGCGCCGGATCACGCGGAGAGCGCCGCCTCGACTTGCTTCTCTGCGAGCAGCCAGTCCTCCACCTCGCGATCGGAGCCGAAGCCTCGTTGCTCGGCGATGTAGTACGCCGCCTCCGCGATCATCGCCCGCCGCGTATCCGCGGTCACGGGGCTGAGGGAGCGCCCGAGCAGGGCATTCGGCTTCGAGTCCGAATTCGGCTTCGACTCGGGTGTGGCGGCCGATGTTGTCGATGAGATCGGCGCCTCCGGCTTCGCAGGTTTGGACTTCTGGGTCTTTGCGGTCTGGTTGGCCATGGTAAAACCTCCTGCGCCGCTTCCCAGTGCGGCAGCTTCAGGGCCTCATGGTTGCCTCGGCTGGAGAAGCCCTCAATAGGTACTTCCCGCGGGCCGAAAGCAGCGAGTGAAGGGGTTCTCAGGGAGCTGCTGCAGTGCGGCCACGGGGGCATTGCTGATCCGGGACGACTGGGTACAGTAAGCGCGACGCGAATGCATTCCTGTCCGGCGTCGGTCCATTCGAGGGTAGATCACATGCATGATCAGTCCGTTGCCGTCACGATCTATCACAACCCGGGCTGCGGAACCTCGCGCAATGCGCTGGAGCTGATCCGCAAGGCGGGAATCGAGCCTGAGATCATAGAATACTTGAAGACTCCGCCCGCTCGCGCGACGCTGGAAGCGCTCATCGCCCGCATGGGAGCAAGGCCGCGCGAGCTCTTGCGACAGAAGGGAACGCCCTACGCGGAGCTCGGCCTCGGCGGGGATCGCTGGACGGACGAGCAGTTGATCGATCAGATGCTCGCGCACCCGATCCTGATCAATCGGCCCATAGTCGTCACGCCCCTGGGGGTACGCTTGTGCCGGCCCTCGGAAACGGTGCTCGACATCCTGCCTCCGAGCGGCGGCCGCTGATCGACGACCACGCCCGTACAGTTTCCCGCCTGAGTCCCGGCGGGGCCCTCATGAGCCAACCTGTTGATCGAAAAATGGAAATACAGGTGGCCGCTTTTCACGAAAATTCGCTCTGATCCTGCCGAGCAAAGCCATCGTAGAGCCCGGTGCCCGCCGAGGACTCCAATGCATTCGTCGCGGAACTGGCGGCCAGGCACGGCCGCCGGTTGAGCCGTTTCCTCGCCGCGCGCCTGCGCAACGCGGCGGACATCGCCGACCTCGCCCAGGAGGTTTACCTGCGTCTCCTGCGGGTGGAGCGTCACGATCAGATACGCAACCCGGAAGCCTATCTGCTGACGATCGCAGGGATCTGCTCCACTCGGGACCCAGAGGCGTGCTCTTTGCGATTGCCATCGTCGGCGTGCCGGCTTGGATTCTCGGGGCGTGGCTCATGCACCTGGCTCAGCGGCCCTTCACGCGAACGGTTGCGCTGGTGAGAGCGGCGGCTGATCGCGATGCCGCTCAGAGCCCGTTTCCGGGTCGCTGACGGCCAGGAGCGGCGATCGAAGTTATACTGATCGCTTTCCATTCTCTGCATCAATGACCAGCGCCGCCTCGAAGATCCGCTTCAAAGCAAAACTCCTGCGACCTGCAGAGCATGCGAAAGGAGAGGCTTGGTCCTTTCTCATCCTGCCAAAGGACGCGAGTGCGAAGCTCCCCACGCGGGGTATGACGACAGTGGAGGGCAGCATCAACGGCCATCCCTTTCGGGCTACGCTCGAGCCCGACGGCCGGAAGAGCCACTGGCTCAAAGTGAGCCGCAAGCTGCGGCAGGCCGCGGGGGCCGAGGTGGGCGAGGTCGTTGCGCTGCAGGTCCTGTCAGTTGAAAAGGAGCCGGAGCCACGGGTTCCAAGGGATCTGCATAAAGCGCTCGCGGACGCTCCGGCAGCCCGGGCGGTGTGGTCGAGCATCACGCCCGTCGCCCGCAGAGACTGGATCCACTGGATCATCTCCGCCAAGCAACTGGATACCCGTGCACGCCGCATCCGCAATGCCTGCGCGATGCTCGCTGCAGGGAAACGGCGCGTGTGCTGCTTCGACCGGTCCGGATATTACAGCCAGAGTTTCCGCGCTCCCAAGGCGGCCGATTAGGCGAGATTCAGCAAGGTCTTCACCAGCGCTGCCGCGGTCCCATGAGCATGACAACGAGAATTCTGGCGCTCCTGGCTTTGCTTCTGTGTCTGCCGCCGGCGCTCGCGGGCTCCGCCAAGGGCAAGGACACGCCATCCGTCACGCAGATACTCTCCGAATCCAGGCGCTCGGAATGGCGCAGGCCGGATCCCGAGAACCTGCTGGTGATGCGTCTTCCCTCGGGGCGTGTCGTCATGGAGCTCGACCCGGCGTACGCGCCACTGCACGTGGCCAACATCAGGGCCTTGGTCAGAGAGCGTTACTTCGACGGTCTGGCGATCGTCCGGGTGCAGGACGACTTTGTCGCCCAGTGGGATGATCCCGAGGCGGATGACGGAGGCGATCCGCGCAAGATCCGGTCCCTCGGAACGGCAAGGACCAACCTGCCTGCCGAGTTCACCCGGCCCATTGCGCGCTCGCTTCCCTGGGTGAGGCTTGCGGATGGCGACGTCTACGCCCCTGAGGTGGGCTTCTCGGAGGACTTTCCCGCTGCGCGCGATCCGGCCGCGAACGAGACTTGGCTGGTCCACTGCTATGGAGCGCTGGCAGTCTCCCGGGACAATGCGCCGGACTCGGGCAACGGGAGCGGTCTCTACGTCGCGATCGGCCAGGCGCCCCGGCGGCTCGATCGCAATCTGACCGTAGTCGGGCGGATCGTCGAGGGTATGGACAAACTATCGGCTCTGCCTCGCGGGCACGGCCCGCTGGGCTTTTATACCCACCGCAAGGATCGCACGCCAATATTGGATATCCGGGTCGCCGCGGACTTACCGCCGGCGCAGCGACCCGAATTCGAGATTCTCCGTACTCGCAGCCCCACGTTTAAGAGGCTGCTGGAGGCCGCGCGCAACCGGCATGACGCCTTCTATATCACGCCGCCCGGCAAGGTCGGCATCTGCGCCGTGCCGGTGCCCGTGCGCCCAGCATACCGAGGACATCGATAAGCAGCGCGAGGATCAAGGGCGAGCGATCGTCGCTTCGGTCCTGAATTCGGGATTGCTGCCTGCGAGCACCCGTCGTGCAACCTTTTCTCCGATTCGGTGTTCTGGGGACCATGGCGTTCAAACGCAGCGTCCCTTAAGAGCATCGAAGTGAATGTGCTCGCCCGAGCCAACATGACAGGAGACAAGCCATGAGCCGCCCCGTCCCGTGCACTGCCTTCCGCCCGCGCTCCCCGGCCGCCCTCGCTGCTCTGTGCGCACTGATGGCGCTAGCGATGCTCGCGTCGCCCAGGAGCGCATCGGCTGCGCAACTTTATGGAACGAGGACGGTGTATTACAAGTTGAGTGACCTCGCAACCGGCCAAGGGACCCGCGCGCTCTATCGGCGCATCGCCAAAGCCGCCGCGATGGTCTGCCCCCCGGAGGAATCGCTGAGGCCTTTTGAGACTGCCATGAGCAGACAGTGTCAGCGGCAGGCCATCGCGCGCGTTGTCGCAAAAATCGGCAATGCGCGGCTGGCAGCGATATCTGCGCAAAAGCTCGCGCGGTACCGATAGAAGGCCATCGCCGTCCGTCAGGGGTGGCGGCCGTCGCTCGTCGGCGACAAACGATCGCGCCCGTTCCCGACCGTGCAATGCGTCACCGTTGCGATCCCGGAGCGCACCGTATATTCGGCACTGAGGATGAGGCGGACTCTGTTTGCCCCAGCACCGAAAAGCCGTCTCGAGGTGCTCCGATGAAGTGTCCACATTGCAAGACGCCGGATCTCAGGCCGACGATGATCGACGATTTTCTGCCGGCAATGGGCTGCGGCATCTGCCACGGATGTCTCTTGTCCCTGCTGTATTACCGGCACTGGGCAGAGACGCAGAACGCGCCGGCGAGCGAGCCGCGAAAATCCGGGCCGGCACTGGAGACCACGGATACGACCGCTGCGATCGCGTGCCCGAAATGTTCCCGAATCATGGCGAAGTACAAATTGAGCGGCCGGATTGCAAATCGGCTCGATGTGTGCTCGACGTGCGATGAGGCGTGGCTCGACGGTGGCGAGTGGGAGTTGCTCGAGGTCTTGCAGCTGAGCCACAAAATACCGGCCATCTTCACCGACGCCTGGCAACGTCGCATTCGTCGCGAGCTCACCGAAGAGACCCGACGCGACATACTCACACGAATGATTGGTGCGGACGGGGCGGCAAAGGTGGAGGAATTTCGGGCTTGGCTCGGGAAGTGCAAGGACCGCTCTCATATCTTGACCTATCTATACCGAAGTGAAACGGCGCTTCCGGCCTGTGACGGCTCATCACAAAATCGATGACTCAAGCTGTCCGCCGTCGACTTGCGGTTGGCTTGGCGTGTTAGCCTGATCCGGAGAAATGCATGTCCGACGGAGTGCTCGCCGCCATCATCGCTGCCGGCGCTACGGTTTTCGGCTCGTTCATTCAGTTGCGTACCTCGCTCGCGAAGGAGATCGCGGCGAGAACCCGCCACACTCCGACCCGCAGAGCGAACCACGTAGTGCTGATCCTGCTCGTCGTGATGCTGCTCGGCGCGGCCGTCGGCGGATTTGCGCTGGCCCAGTGGGCGTACGAGAACGAACGCGCGGCACAGCAGGCCCTCGTACGGGATCTGCGCGACC
>JAGWPE010000076.1 GCA_028870635.1 Gammaproteobacteria bacterium
GTGCTGGGTCACGAGCTGACCCACGTCGCCAACGGCGACATGGTCACCCTGACCCTCATCCAGGGAGTGGTCAACACCTTCGTGATCTTCCTGTCCCGCATCATCGGCAACCTCGTGGACCGTACTCTCTTCCGTTCCGAGGATGGGCGCGGACCCGCGTATTTCCTCTCGGTCATCGTCTCGCAGATCCTCCTCGGCGTGCTGGCCAACATCATCGTCATGGCCTTCTCCCGCTGGCGCGAGTTCCGCGCCGACCGGGGCGGCGCGCACCTCGCCGGAACTCCCAACATGATCGCGGCCCTCGAGGCGCTGAAGAGAGCGCACGAGCCCCTGCCCTCGCAGCAGTTCGCCTCCTTCGGCATCACCTCGGGACCGGCCTCCCGCGGCATCCAGCGTCTCTTCATGAGCCATCCGCCGCTCGATGAGCGCATCGCGGCTCTGCGCGCCCTGCCGACGGCCTGACAACACCCCGCCGTGCCGCCCCTCACGCCCGCGCAGGTGCTGAGCGGTCTCGAGCGGATCCTCGGGACGGAGGGCATGCTGACCGCGCAGGCGCCGGGTCCGCGAGGGGACCTCGAGCCGTATCTCACCGACCACCGCCGGCTCTATCACGGCCGCGCGCTCGCGGTCGCCCTGCCGCGCACCGTGGCCCAGGTCACGGAGCTTCTCGCCTTCTGCAATGGCCAGCGGGTCGGCGTCGTCCCGCAGGGCGGCAACACGAGCTATTGCGGCGGAGCAACCCCCGATGAGTCCGGGCGGCAGATCATCGTGTCGCTGTCCCGCCTGAGCCGCATCCGCCGCCTCGACGCGCTCGACTATTCGATCGTCGCCGAGGCGGGTTGCGTGCTCGCCGACATCCAGCGGGCCGCGGACGAGGCGCAACGCCTGTTTCCAGTGAGCCTGGGCTCCGAGGGAAGCTGTCAGCTGGGCGGCAATCTCTCCACCAACGCCGGCGGCATCCACGTGCTGCGTTACGGGATGATGCGCGACCTCGTGTTGGGCCTGGAGGTGGCGCTCGCCGACGGGCGTCTACTCTCCTCGCTCGGGACGCTGCGCAAGGACAACACCGGCTACGACGTCAAATCGCTCTTCCTCGGCGCCGAAGGCACCCTCGGCATCATCACCGCCGCCAGCCTGAAGCTCTTTCCGAAGCTGCGCGCCTTCGCGACGGCCTTCGCCGCGGTTCCCGATCCGCGGGCCGCGGTAGCGCTGCTCGCGCGCCTGCGCGAGGCGAGCGGCGATCGCGTCAGCTCCTTCGAGCTCATCCCCCGGATCGCGGTCGACCTCACGACCCGGCACATTCCAGGCGTTCGCGACCCGCTCGATGTCAGCCGTCCCTGGTACGTGCTGTGCGAGCTCACTTCCGCCCGCGCCGCCGACCCCATGGAAGAGCTGCTCGAGCAAAGCCTGGCGGGCGCGCTCGAGGACAGGCTCGTGTTGGATGCCGCGGTGGCCCGCAACGCGCGCGACCGGGCGGCGTTCTGGAAGCTGCGCGAGACCATTCCGGAGGCTCAGCGCCTCGATGGCGGCAGCCTCAAGCACGACATCTCCATCCCGGTCGGCTCCATTGCGGATTTCATCGAGCACGGCTCGCGCTGGATCGCGGCCAACGTGCCCGACGGACGGCTGGTCGCCTATGGCCACGTCGGCGACGGCAACCTGCACTTCAATCTCAACCAGGCGCCGGCCGCCGATCGCACCGCGTTCCTGGCGCGCGAAGAGGCGGTCAAGCGCGCCATTCACGACCTGGTGAGGGATTTCGGCGGCAGCTTCAGCGCCGAGCACGGCATCGGCCGGCTCAAGGTGGCCGAGCTCGAGCGCTACGCCGCGCCCGTGGAGTTGGATCTGATGCGCACCATCAAGCACGCGCTCGATCCCAACGGTATTCTCAATCCGGGAAAGGTCCTGCGAACGGACTAACCGGCCTTCCCGCGGCGCAGGCGCACCAAGCCCTCCTGCGCCGTACTGGCGACCAGGCTGCCGTCGCGCGCGTACACGCCGGCCCGCGCGAATCCCCGCGCTCCCGATGCGCTCGGGCTCTCCACCGCGTAGAGCAGCCAGTCATCCACCCGCAGCGGCCGGTGAAACCACATCGCGTGATCCAGGCTGGCCATGACGACGGTGCTGCGCAGGAGCACCGACCCATGCGGGAGGGTTGCGGTGTCCAGCAGGAAGTAATCCGACAGGTACGCGAGCAGGCGCCGATGCAGCATCTCATCGGGCGGCAGGCGGTCGACCGCCCGGAACCACACCTGCCGCGACGGCGCCGCACCCTGCGGCGCGACGTAGCCGAACGGCTGCACCAGCCGGAACTCGAACGGCCGCGGCTGCTCGAGAAAGCGCCGCACTCCCTCCGGCAGGCGCGCGAGCAGCTCCGGCGGCGGCCGGCTCGAGTCCGGCAGCTCCTCCGGCGGCGGCACCGACGGCATCCCGATCTGGTGCTCGAGGCCGTCCTCCAGGACCTGGAAGGACGCCGCCATGTTGAAGATCGGCTCGCCGTGCTGGATCGCGACCACGCGCCGGTTCGAGAAACTGTGCCCGTCGAGGCTGCGGTCCACCTGATAGACGATGGGTGCGTTGAAATCGCCGCGGCGCAGGAAATACGCGTGCAGCGAATGCACGATGCGGCCTGCGACCGTGGCGGAGGCGGCGGTCAGCGCCTGCCCGAGCACCTGGCCGCCGAACACCTGCGGGCTGCCGATGTCGCGGCTTGCCCCGCGAAAGAGATTCACCTCGAGCGGCTCGAGCTCGAGCAGCTGCAGGAGGTCGGCAAGCTGCGCGTTCATCGTCTGTCGATTGGCTCAAAGTCGCCTGCGGCGCTTTGAGCGGCCAGCCCATTCACTCGGTTCACCTCGCGGCCCAGGGAGCGGCCCTGGGCCGCTTTATCCGTTGCCCTCGCACTGAGCGACTCAATCCGGCACGCCTAGCCGCTGGTGCATGATCGGGCTGGTGGTCGTGTACTGCAGGAACTGCCGCTTCTGCGGATAGAGGTGGTGCTGGATGCCGAAGGCGGCGAGCGCCGCCTCGTGAAAGCCCGAGAGGATGAGCTTCTTCTTGCCGGGATAGGTGTTGATGTCGCCCACCGCGAACACCCCGGGCACGCTCGTCTGGAATTTCTCCGTGTCGACCTTGAGGGCCTTCTTCTCGAGCTCGAGCCCCCAGTCGGCGATGGGCCCGAGCTTCGGGTGCAGGCCGAAAAAGACGAGGAGGTGATCCGCCTCGAGCGCATGCATCGTGCCGTCGGGAGCCTTGATGTTGACGCCGCCCAGTGTGCCCTGCGCGCCGATCAGCGAATGCGGCAGCGCCTCGAAGCAGCGCATGCGGCCGGCGGCCACCAGCTCCTTCATCCGGGCGACCGAGGCGGGAGCCGCCCTAAACTCCGCGCGCCGGTGCACCAGCGTCAGGCTTCTCGCCCGCGGCGCCAGCTCCAGCGTCCAATCGAGCGCCGAATCGCCGCCGCCGAAGATGACGAGACGCTTGCCCTCGAGGGCTGCGACATCCTTGATGCGGTAGAGAATCCCCTTGCCTTCGAAGGGCTCCACGCCCTCGATGCCGATCCGCCGGGCCTGAAACGAGCCGACCCCGGCGGCGATGACCACCGCGCCGGCATCGAAGCGCGTGCCGGCCGCCGTGGCGATGGAGAACCGCCCGTCCTCGCGGCGCGCGAAATGGACGACCTCCTGCCCGAGGTGAAACTGCGGCTTGAACGGCTTGATCTGCTGCATCAGCCGGTCGACCAGCTCCTGAGCGCCGCAAACCGGCAGCGCCGGGATGTCGTAGATGGGCTTGTCCGGGTAGAGCTCCGTGCACTGCCCTCCGGGATGGGCGAGCGAGTCGATCACGTGGGCAGTGATGCCGAGCAGGCCCAGCTCGAACACCTGGAAAAGGCCGCACGGGCCCGCCCCGACGATGACCACTTCCGCTGAAATCGGCTCGCCGGTGACTGTCGAGGAATCAACGCTCAATTCGGCCCCTTTCGGGTATGCTTCTCGAAGCGGCGCGCGCCCGCGGCGCCCGCCATTCTAAAACGCTCTGCAGCGATTGGGGGGTACGCACGTGACGGCAAACGCATGCCAGCCTCGACGCCCGCGGGTCAGAGTGGTTCCGGCAGAGGCTACGCGCGGCCCGCGTTCGCGTCCGTGGGGGTGTGGAAGTACTCGCTTTCCGAGGCCAGCTGGTCGATCAGGCGCCTCAGCTCCGCCATGCGCCCCTCGGCCGTGCTGATCGGCATGCAATCCTGGCAGCGTGGGTCGCCACAGGGCTGGCGCGAGTACAGCCAGTACTGCAGGGCACCCGCGAGCAATCCATCGGCGATATCCCAGAGATCGGCATCCCTGTCCTTGTCGGCGAGGCGGTTGCCCAGATCGACGGCCTTGGTGAAGGCAGAGTCGAATGTGTCAGCGATCTCGGTCATGGGCCCTGCTCTGCGTCATGCGGCTAGTATAAGGCAATCGCCGCGTTCGTTTAGGCGTCGGCGTACGGACATCGCCCCATTTGCGATGGCCTCCACGGACCGCTCCCCTGATTGCGCGCAGACTCAACGTCTAAGCTCGGGGGTAGCCTCGGCCGAATTCAGCCGAGAGCCCCGGCTTATGTCGCATGCATAAGGCAGAGCACATGCACCGGCGCCGGCTGCGGCCGCGATTCGGTATCGGCGCCCGGTTGACGCTGGGTCTCGCCGCCGTGGCGGTCGTGGTCGTGGTGGCCCATGTGCTCGCGACACGGACCACCCGGGCGGCCGTCAACGCCGTGCAGAGCATGCGCACCCGGCACGAGCCGCTGGCGCACCGCGCAGCGGCCATCCTGGAAAAGCTGAGCGCCTACGACCGCGCCGTCAGCGATGACCTGCAGTCGGACAACGGCGACTTCCAGACTCTCTCCTCGGCGGGCGATGCCCTGCAGGAAGCGGTCAACCGCTACTTCGAAGGCAGCCCGGCACTGGCTCCTGCCACGCGGCAACTGCGCGACCAGCTTCTGGCCCACATCCAGGACGGGCGGCAGCTCGCGTTGGACGCCGCGCAGAGGGCGAAGTGGCAACAGCAGCGCTGGCAGGCGCTGGATCGCGTCTACCGGCTCATCGCCACGGCCGGCGGCACCGGCCTCACCATCCATGGACAGGTCATCGCGAGGCCCTCCCTATCCGCTCTGGCGACGGCCATCGATGCCGTCCGCTACAGCTACGGACCGTCCTCGCAGACCGCTGCGCGCGAGCGCAGGTTCGAGGCGGCGCTGCGGGCCCAGGCCGCGGATCTCGGGCGCTCGCCGGGACAGGCCTGGCTGGGCGTCGTGCGATCTGACTTCGAGCGTGCGGCGCGCCTGCGGCGCGACATCGAGCGCCTCGATGCCCGGGACGCGGACGCCAGAAGAGCATTGCTGGCGCAGAGCGGCGTCCTGACGGCGGACGTGCAGACGGAGCTGCAAGCGCCCGCCCGCCGCGGACTGTTGGATGCCGCCCGTCACGCAGCCGTGTCAGCCGAAGCGGCCGAGCACACGGTGACCGCTTCCGGTGTCGCGGTCCTCATCGTCATGGTAATCGTCTCGGCGCTGCTAGTGGCCGGCATCAGCCTGCCCGTGCGGCGGCTTACCGCCACGACGCGCCTCCTGGCAAGCGGCGATCGCACCGTGCGAGCGCGCCGAGGCGGCTCCGCGGAGATCGATGAGCTGGCCGAGTCCTTCAACACCATGGCCGACCGTATCTCGCAGGCGGAAACGGATCTTCGCGCCCAGCAGGCGCAGCTCGAGCGCCACGTGGCGGAGCGCACGCAGCAGCTCCATCACCTGGCCCATCACGACCCTCTGACTCAACTGCCCAATCGCCGTCAGCTCGCGGGACGCCTCGCCGGCGCGCTGGCCCGCGCCAGGCAGACGGGCCGGCGGGTGGCGCTGCTCTTCGTCGACATGGACAACTTCAAGTCGCTCAACGATACGCTGGGCCACAATTTCGGCGACCGGGTGCTGCAGGGCATCGCCGCGCGGCTGCAGGCCGCGGCCGGCCCCAACAGTCTGGTCGCGCGCCTCGGAGGCGACGAGTTCACGCTCCTCATCGAGGACCTGCGCACGGTCGAGGAAGTCGAGCGGCGCGCCGCCTCGCTGGTTGCGACATTGCAGCAGCCGCTCACCATCGAGGGCCGGGCCCTGGCAACGACCGCCAGCGTCGGCGCGAGCCTCTTTCCCGATCACGCCGATGACCCGGAAGGCTTGCTGCGCGCCGCGGACGTGGCGCTGTTCCGGGCCAAGGAGCTCGGCCGCAACCGCTTCGCGCTCTATCGCGCCGCGCTCTATGACGCGGCCGCTCAGCGCTTCCGGCTGGAGCAGTCGCTTCGCCAGGCGGTCGAGGCGGAAGAGCTGCTGCTCATGTTCCAACCGGAAGTGTCCCTGGGCGGCTGCGAAGTCACGGCGCTCGAGGCGCTGCTGCGCTGGCGCAAGCCCGGCGGCCGCATCGCCACCGCCACCGAATTCATCCATATCGCCGAGAAGAGCGGGCTCATTCACGATCTCACCGGCTGGGTGCTGCGCTCGGCCGCCTCCACGGCGGCCGCCTGGCGCGCCGCCGGCTGGAGCGATGCGCGGGTAGCCATCAACGTATCGCCCCCGCAGTTCTTCGAGAGCGACTTCGTGAGCCACATCGCCCGCACCCTGGAGAGCGCGGGCCTGCCGGCGAGCGCCCTGGAGCTCGAGCTCACCGAGACCGTGCTGCAGACCGGAACCGCGACCATCGAGGCACTGCGGCGCCTGCGAGAGATAGGTGTCTCCATCGCCCTCGATGACTTCGGCATCGGCTACTCCTCCCTGACCTCGCTCGAGCAGTTGCCGATCAACCGCGTGAAGCTCGACCGCATGCTGATCGAAGGCGTCGATTCCAACCCGCGCTCCGCGGCGATCGTGCGCTCGATCGTCACCCTCTGCCACGGCCTCGGCCTGCAAGTCGTGGCCGAAGGCGTCGAGCGCCCCACGCAGCTCGATTTCCTCACCCACTGCGGCCCGATGACCGTGCAGGGTTACCTTCTCGCCCACCCCGTGGAAGCGGCCGCCGCCCGCGAGGAAGCCAGAGCCGCAAGCTCCCGCGCCCGCACCCTGCTGGCCGCCTCCCCCGCGCCGCCCCTCACCCTGGTCGCCTCCCGCAAACGCTCGCACCCCGCCTGAAGCCCGATCCCCGCGCAGACCTGACTGCCGAATCCCCGCGCAGGCCCGACTGCCGAATCCCCGCGCGAGAGGAGCGCATCGCCAAATGATCCCTGGCCAGACGCTGATCGCCAGGGCTCGACGCATGCGTCGAGCGGGTTTTGCCAGGATGGCAAAACCCCGGCTTTTTTCGCGAAGCAGGGATAGCGGGAGCGAAAAAAGGCGATCCGCGAGCCTACATGGATGTATTCACGGCGCTCTGGCCAGGGATCATTTGGCGATGCGCTCCGCAGATCCTATTGTGAACGCATCCCTCGCGCGCACGCCCACATCCGGCTGATCCGTGAAAAACCCGTCGATTCCCACAGCCAAAAACGCACGCAACTCCCCTTCCAGATCCACCCCCGCCGGCAGAAACTCCTTCTCCGCCCGAAACGTCCATGGATGCACCTCGAGCCCCGCCGCATGACAATCCGCCACCAGCGACGTCGGCTTCCCCAACCGACCCTCGCCATCTCGTGGAATGACCAGCGACTTCGCCGGCCCGATGCACGCGGCATAATCGGCAATCCCTTCCAGCCCCCTCGGCGTCAAGAGATCCGCATACGTGCGCGGATCCCCGCTCTGTACCAGGTCGTACGGCGCGCCCGCCGCCTCGATGAGCTGCACCAGCGGCAGCTGCGTCAACCGGCTCAAAACCTGGAGATTCCCCGTCTCGAACGACTGCAGGAACGCCCGCCCGTCGGCCCCGCGATAGCCATGGCGCTCCAGCGTCTGCACCAGCCTCTCCTCCATCGGCAGGCCGAGCCCCGTGAAGTGGCTCGGGTGCTTCGTCTCCGGGTAAACCCCGATCGGCTCCGGCGCCGGCAGCCCCAGCTCGCGGGCGCGCACCCGCCGCTGTTCCTCCACGCCGCGCACCAGCGCGAGGATCTCCTCCAATGTTGGAATCTCCAGCCTGCCGTCGAGCCGCGTGTTGGCCGGCCGCAGCTGCGGAATGCGCTCGCGCGCCCGCAGCGTCTTCAACTCCTCCAGGAGGAAGTCCTCCGTGAACCAGCCGGTGATGCTCACTCCGTCGATGATCTTCGTCGTGCGCCGGCCGGCGAATTCGCCGCGGCCGGCGACATCCGTCGTGCCCCCGATCTCGTTCTCGTGCCGGGCAACCAGCACCCCGTCGCGCGTCATGACGAGGTCCGGCTCGATGTAGTCGGCGCCCTGCGCGATGGCGGTGAAGTACGAAACGAGAGTATGCTCCGGTGCATACCCGCTCGCACCGCGATGGGCTATGACGACGACGCGTTGCGACATTCGGGAATGGTAATTGCTAAACTCGCCAAGTGCTGCTCACCGACCAGGACATCTATCTCATTCGCGAAGGCACGCACGTGCGCGCCTACGAGAAGCTCGGGGCCCATCTGCTGCCGCGCGGCTCCGATCGCGAGCATGGCACGCATTTCTCCGTCTGGGCCCCGAACGCCGCCAGCGTCTCGGTGGTGGGTGATTTCAACGGTTGGAATCCCGAGACCCATCCGCTGACGGTACGCTCCGACTCCAGCGGCATCTGGGAAGCCTTCATTCCCGCAGTGCGCACCGGCGCACTCTACAAGTATCACATAGTCTCGCGGGTTGCGGGCTACACCGTCGACAAGGCGGATCCCTTCGCCTTCTACTGCGAGACGCCGCCACGCACGGCCTCCGTGGTGTGGGAGCTCTCGTACGAGTGGGGCGACGCGCAGTGGATGGCCGGTCGCGGCCGCGCAAACGCCCACGACGCCCCCTGGTCGATCTACGAGCTGCACCTGGGCTCCTGGCGGCGCGTACCCGAGGAGCACGACCGCTGGATGACGTACCGGGAGCTCGCGCACGCCGTCGGCGACTACGCGGTGGAGATGGGCTTCACGCACGTCGAGCTGCTGCCGGTGATGGAGCATCCGTTCTACGGCTCCTGGGGCTATCAGGTCACGGGCTATTTCGCGCCGAGCGCCCGCTACGGCACTCCGCAGGACTTCATGTACTTCGTCGATCACCTCCACCGGCGGGGCATCGGCGTGATCCTCGACTGGGTGCCGTCGCACTTCCCGAGCGACGAGCACGGGCTCGCCTATTTCGACGGCACGCATCTTTACGAGCACGCCGATCCACGCCAGGGCTTCCACCCGGAGTGGAACAGCTCGATCTTCAATTACGGCCGCGCCGAGGTGCGCAATTTCCTCGCAAGCAACGCGCTCTTCTGGCTGGACAATTACCACATCGATGCCCTGCGCGTGGACGCCGTCGCTTCCATGCTCTACCTCGATTACGGCCGGCGCGCCGGCGAGTGGATCCCCAACCGCTTCGGCGGCAACGAGAACCTGGAGGCGGTGGAGTTCGTCAAGCAGTTGAATCTCGCCGTCTACCGCGACCATCACGACACGCAGACCATCGCCGAGGAATCCACCGCCTGGCCGATGGTCTCGCGGCCGACCTACCTCGGCGGCCTCGGCTTCGGCCTCAAGTGGAACATGGGCTGGATGCACGACACGCTGAAGTACCTGCAGACCGACCCGGTGTTCCGCAGGTTCGCGCAGAACCAGCTCACCTTCAGCATCTGGTACGCCTTCAGCGAGAATTTCGTGCTGCCGCTCTCGCACGACGAGGTGGTGCACGGCAAGGGCTCGCTCATCGGCAAGATGCCCGGCGACGAGTGGCAGCAGTTCGCCTCGCTGCGCCTCCTCTTCGGCTACATGTGGTCGCACCCGGGCAAGAAGCTCCTCTTCATGGGCGGGGAGTTCGGGCAGAGGCGCGAGTGGCAGCACGATGAGAGCCTGGAGTGGCACGTGCTGCAGTTTCCGTTGCACGAGGGTGTTCGGCGCTGGGTGCGCGACCTCAATCACCTTTATCGGGTCACGCCCGCCCTCCATGAGCGCGATTTCACGCCGGACGGGTTCCAGTGGATCGACTGCAACAACGCCGATGAGAGCGTGATCGTCTACCTGCGCAGGGGGCAGAGGCCGGGCGATGTCGCCCTGGTCGCGTGCAATTTCACACCTGTGCCGAGGGACAA
>JAGWPE010000077.1 GCA_028870635.1 Gammaproteobacteria bacterium
CTGAGGCTGCCGGGGGAGATGCGCAAGATCGCCGCGCTGGTGCGGCGATACGACGTGCGCGTGGTGAATTGCCACTACGTGAGCCCGCATGCGCTCGCGTGGTCCCTCGCCAGCGCATTGGGAGTGTTTCCAGGCACGCTCATCTTTTCATTGCACGGCCTCGACATCCGCACGCTGGCCGCGCAGGCGGGAATCCGCCGCGGAGTCTGGCGCCGCGCTCTCGCGGCGGCTCATGCCGTCGTCGCCTGCTCGCAGGGCCTGGCCGAGGAAACCAAGGCCTGCTTCCGGCTGTCGGGCTCCAACATCGTCACGATCCACAATGGGGTCGACGCCGCGCAATTGAGGGCGCTGGCGACGGCGCGCGGCACCGCGGCAGTCGCTGCCCGCGGGCGGCCGCACATCCTCAGCCTGGGAACGTTCGAGCACAAGAAAGGCCACGACCTCCTGGTACGCGCCTTCGCCAGCGTCGCGAGGGAGTATCCGGCAGCGCACCTGAGCATACTCGGCCGCCAATCGAGCACCCTCGAGCCCACACGGGCGCTCGTCCGGGAGTTGCGCCTCGAGAGCCGCGTCACGTTGCGAGTGGACGCCCCGCATGAGGAGGCCCTCGCGGCCCTTCGAGAATCGGACGTATTCGTGCTGCCCTCGAGGAATGAAGCCTTCTCCGTCGCGCTGCTGGAGGCCGGCGCGCTCGCGCGGGCGGTCGTCGCAACGGAAGTCTGCGGAGTTGCAGAGCTGATAGAGAACGGGCGCACTGGTGTCCTGGTCCCGACGGAGAGCGTGCACGCCCTGGCCGATGGCATGCTGCGCGTCCTGCGCGACGAGTCGCAGGCTCGTCGCATGGGGGAGGCCCTGCAGCGTCGGGTGTTGGCGGACTTCACCGCAGAGGCGACCTTTGCGAGCTACGACCGCCTGGTACGCGAGCGACTGACAGCCGCCGCAGGGGACGCGCGATGAATCGCGCTCGCTCATCGCGCGTCATTCCCACCATCAGGATTGCGGCCGCGGCGGCCACGCCGGCGAGCAGGCCCTGAGCGGCCAATTCGGGCCAATTCCCCGCAGGCCCGGCGAGCCTGATGACGAGGAGCAGCGGGCACAGAATGACCGCCACCGCGCCCGGCCTGATCGCAGCCTGCAGGAGCGGCTTGCCGACCGGGAACGCCACCGCCCTGTGCAGCATCCTCGGGATCACGAAGAGATACACCACCGCCGCCGTCGCCGCCGAGGCTGCCGCCACCCCGAGCAGTCCGAACCGCGGGATCAAGACAAACATCAGCGCGATGGCCAGTGTCGTCCTGCCGATCAGCGCCATGGCCAGGAGGCGGACCTCGCCGCTGCCGAGGAGGATCTGCCCGGCGATGTTGGAAGCGTAACCGGCCAGCGTCCCGAGCAGCAGGATCCGCAGCAAGAGTGCGAGCGAAGGATAGACGGCGCCGCTCACGTACTGCTCACCCACCCACAGCCGATAGAAGTCGCCGGCCCAGAACGAGGCGATGCAAACCACGGTCACCGTTGCAAGGAGCACCAGCCGTGAGCCGTCGCGGCAGAGCCTTTCGAGGCCGGATTGCTCATTGCGCGCGTGGAAGGCCACGGCCGTCGGATACATCACCTGGCTGATGGGCGCCAGCACGGCGCCGATCTGCAGCACCAGACCCGTCGCCAGCGCATAGTACCCGGCGGCGGCGATCGGCATCAGAATGCCGATGACGAGGGTCTCCGCGTGCAGCTCCGCATAGGATGCGACCGAGATGGGGAAGTTCCACGCGCCGAAGGAGGCGATCTCGCGCAGACGCGCCCGGCTCACCGAGCGCAGCGACAGCCGCAGCAGCGGAATCAGGCGGCGGGCGGCCCGCCAGCGCAGCCCGTAGTCGATCGTGTTGGCGATGCACGCCGCGGCGGCGATTCCGAGGAGGCCGAGACCATGCCGCAGCGCCAGGTATGTGCCCAGCGCGAAAAGCAGACGGGACGAAGCGCCGATGGCATTGGCGATATCGAAGCGCTGCATGGCCGTGAGCACGGCCGCGAAAGGAAAGAGCACGAACTGCAATGCGCCGGCGCAGCCGACGATGGCTATGCACCAGGACGCCTCCGCCCTCATCGCCGCAGGTATGTGGAAGATGTGAGGCGCCGCGTACGCCATGCCGGCAGTCAACAGGATCACCACGAGGCAGACGACACCGAGCGCGGCGAGGGCGCTGCTCATGCACTCCC
This sequence comes from Gammaproteobacteria bacterium, assembly GCA_028870635.1. Classification (GTDB taxonomy): domain Bacteria; phylum Pseudomonadota; class Gammaproteobacteria; order Steroidobacterales; family Steroidobacteraceae; genus 13-2-20CM-66-19. Next base: position 2,212 of record JAGWPE010000077.1, read on the forward strand.
CGGCGCCGCGATGATCGCCGATGGCGAGGTATCGCGTCAGGAATTGAGTCACCCCGCCCCGCAGGCCGAGGTCGAGCAATCCGTAGTAGCCGATGACGCTCGAGGTCAACACCCATACGCCATATGCCGCCCCTCCCAGCTCGCGCAGGACGAACGGCGTCAGGATCAGGGTGACCAGGGCATTGACGGCGAAGCCGGTCCAGTTCACCGCGACGTTACGCAGGATGAGGGCGGCCCTACTCATCGTCCACCGGGGCCGGCGCGAGCGTGCTGCGCACGCCCGCCGCCAGCCTGCGTATGCGGGCGCCGAGCGGCCCCATCTTGAGCAGCGCGAGCTTCGCGGCGTAGCCGAGACGCCGATCGCCGTGCCGCAGCGCGCCGCGATAGAACTGCTCGGCGCGCGCGCGGCGCTGATGACCGACGTTGTGGTCGGCGAGATGCCCGTAGACCCGCGCCTCGATGCGCAAGCGCTCGCCGCGGTCGGCGATCTCCTCCAACTCGCGCTCGAGCAGCTCCTCCGCCTGCGGCAATGACGGACACTGCGCCGATTCCGCCAGGCGCATCGCACAGGCCATGGCGATTTCCTCCCGGCACAAGGCGGCGATCTGCGCCAGCCCGGAGGACTCGGCCATGGACTTCAGCCGGCAGCGAACCTTCTTCTGATCCTCCCAGACCACCTCGCGCCGGCTCGCGCGCAGGGCGCTCGACATGTTGTCCGGGTGGGCCCGGTAGCAAGCGAGCGGCGCGTCGATGTAGGCGACCCGGCCGCGCAGCGCGAAGGCGCACCACAGATACCAATCGCCGGCATGCGGTAGATCCAACGGGAAGCCTCCCGCCGCTTCGTAACAGTCGCGCCTCGCCAGCACCGACGGCGCCGCGACGCAATTTCCGCGCGCGAGCGTCGTGAGCAATCGCCTGCCGGACAGCGTCCTGTCGCCGGCGAACGGGCGCGTCCAGGGCACGATCCCGCGCGCCTCTCCCGCCGCGCCGATGCCCATCGCGGGACTGAACGCGAAGGCGAGGCGGTCGTCCCGCTCCATGAGGTCCAGGTACCTCGCGAGCGCGTCCGGCGCGAGCAGACAGTCGTCCGCGGAGATCAGCCACACGTACTTGCCGGCGGCCAGCGAGATACCCCTGTTGTAGTTGCGCAGGTGCCCGAGATTGCGCTCGTTGCGGACATATCTCAGCCGCGGATCGCGGCAGGCGCCCGCGACCGCGGCCGTATGGTCCGGCGAGCAGTCGTCCATGACGATGACCTCGAGGCGCGCGAACGACTGCGCGAGCAGCGACTGCAGGCAGGCGCCGAGGTAGTGCGCCAGCCGGTAACAGGGAACGACGAAAGTTACGAGCGCTGACATGGGCCGTGGTGCGCGACGGTTGCATGCGCCGCCACAGCGCGAGTATAGGAGCGCGCGGGTCCCAATGGTGGCGCCTCTGCGAATTCTGCGGCCGCGGCCGCGTCGATTTTCTTTGCAATCCCGCCTGGCCCGGAAAGCCGGCAAACATGTCGGAAGTTCTTACGACTGCGGGGCGGGAACGGCGCAAGCCCGCGCTTTCGGCTCCGACGGCGCTCACGGCGCCGCCGCGAGACGATCGCGGCGCTCCACCGACATGTCGGTTTTCTTTGCGGTCCGGCGCAGACTTCTCGCCGCGCCGTGAGTTGGTTATCCGCAAGCGACGCAAGGTCATGAGTCGACTCGCATTCTTGCGGCACCGCGTGCCGATGCGCGCACGGCGCGCATCGATGGCACGGGCCTTGCAAACCGGTGACAACACGCAGGCCCCCGACCCGCAGCCGGACCCACCGATGAAACGAACCACAACCGCACCGCGGGTCTCCGGACTCCCCGTCGGCACCCTGAAGACATGGCTCTCGGCCGCGGCTCTGTGCGGCCTCCTTGGACTCCACGCCAACCTGGCTCATGCCTCGTGTGCGGCCCCCGCGAATCCGATCGAGGCCGAGAACTGCCTGCCGGGAAGCGATCCGTCCGTATGGCGGGTCCAGGGCAGCGGCGATGCGACCATCCAGGGATTCGCCAGGCAGATGAGTGTCAACGCCGGCCAGACCGTCTCCTTCAAGATCAATACCGCGGCGAGCTCTTACACGATCGCCATATTCCGCCTGGGCTACTACGGCGGCCTCGGTGCGCGCCAGATCGCCAC
>JAGWPE010000078.1 GCA_028870635.1 Gammaproteobacteria bacterium
GGCGTCGAGCTCGCGCTGCTCGAGGTCGGGCTCGGCGGGCGGCTCGATGCCACCAATCTCATCGATGCGGACGTGTCGGTGGTCTGCTCGGTCGGCTTCGATCATCGCGACTGGCTGGGAGATACGTTGGAGGTGATCGGCGCCGAGAAGGCCGGAATCTTCCGCCCCGCGCGCCCGGCGGTCCTCGGTACCGAGCGCATGCCGGCGAGCGTGTACTCCGCCATTGAGCGCCTCGGCGCGAAGCCGTTCGTCGCGGAGAGGGATTTCAGCTGGCGGATGGAGGGCGCGGACGGAACGCCGCATTGGAGCTATCGCGGACCCAAGCTCACTCTCACCGATCTGCCGCCTTCCGCGCTCGCAGGCTCCGTGCAATATCGCAACGCTGCGACGGCGCTTGCCGCTCTCGAGGCGCTCGCCATCGGCGGGGGGCCGGCCGCCGCGGCGCAGGCCGTCGCGGCGCTCGATGCGCCGACGGTCGCCGCCGGGCTGCGGCGCGTGCGGCTCGCGGGCCGCTTTCAAATCGTGCCCGGGCCGGTCGAGTGGATCCTGGACATCGCGCACAACCCGCCCGCCGCCGAGGTGTTGGTCGCGCAGCTCGAGGAGCGGCCCTGTCGCGGACGCACGCTCGCCGTCGTCGGCATCCTGGGCGACAAGGATGCGCCGGCGATCGCGCGGGCGCTCGCTGCGGCGGTGCAAGGTTGGTTCCTCTGCGGCCTGGAGGGGCCGCGCGGCATATCCGCCGCGGAGCTCGCGCGGCGTCTGGGCTCGATCGTACAGAGCCCGGTCCTGGCCGGCTCCGTGCGCGAGGCCTGCGAGGCGGCGCGGGCGGCCGCGCGAGCGGGCGACCGGGTGATCGTCTGCGGCTCCGTACACACGGTCGGGCCGGCGCTCGAGTGGCTTGGGGTATACTCACCCGGGTGAAAGAGCGACTGACGGGCGCCATCATTCTCGTGGCGCTGATGGTGTTGTTGGTTCCGGAGCTGCTGACCGGACCGATCCGGTCGCATTCGGCGCCGGCGGCATCTGCGACTGTCGCAACTGCGCCGGCCGTCGTTGCCGGCGCCGCTGCGCATGCGCAGCCGCCGCTTCGCTCGTACACGCTGACACTCGGTGCGGGGACCGGCGCCCGCGATGCCGGTGCGGCGCCGGCGGCGCAAGCGTTGGCGCAGCCCCCGGAAAGCCCGCAGCAGAGCGCCCCGGAAATCTCCACGCAGAGTCCGGCGGAAAGTCCCGAGGCGGCCGGTGGGCCGCAACACGCGCCGGCATCCCAGGCCGCAGAGTCGCACGGGGAGGCTTCGGGCAGCTCCAAGCCAGTCGCGGGGACCGAGCCGGACTTGCAAGTCCCCAAATCGGCCGCACATTCCCCGGCAGCAGAGGCCCGCTCTTCGGCCTCGACCGGAGGATGGGTCGTGCAGCTAGGCAGTTTTGCCAGCCGTCAGAATGCCGATCGCCTGGCGCGCTCGCTCGAAGGCAGGGGATTTCGCATGTCGGTGTCCCCGGCGCGGGCCGGAGCGCGTGTTCTCTGGCGGGTACGCGCGGGTCCGGCGCACGATCGGGCCGGCGCCCAGCATCTTGCGGCCAGGCTGCGGGCTCTCGGGCATCGCGGCGAGCTGCTTCCGGCAAGGTGATGCGTTTCCGAGCGACAGTCCGACCGCTCTTGTACAATCCGCCGCGGTTTCCTGGAGCGCTCGCGCTTCCGCTCGCAACCCCCTTCCATGAACATAGCCGATTATGTGGTGATCGCGACCGTCGTGCTGTCGGCGATCGTGGGCGCCGTCCGCGGCTTCCTGCGCGAGGCGATCGCCTTGTGCACCTGGATCGTGGCGCTGTTCGTCGCCTGGCATTTCTCGGACATGATCGAGCCGCATCTCGGCGGACTGCTCGCGGCCCACTACGTGCGGCCCTGGGCGGCGCGGGTGATCATTGTCGCGCTCATCCTGCTCATCGGCGCGGGGCTCGGCGCCTTGGTCGCACACTACGTGCGTCTCTCGATCTTCAGCGGCATGGACCGGTTCCTCGGCCTGCTGTTCGGGGCGGCGCGCGGGGTGGTGCTGATCGGGGTGTTCGTCATTCTCGGGCAGCTGCTCAAGCTCGATGGCGAGGCGTGGTGGCGGCATTCGGTGCTGCTGCCCTACGGCCACTCCGTGGCCGACGGCTTGCGCGTGCTGGTCGGCGCGGACACTTGAGGTAGGACCATGTGCGGAATCGTCGGTGTCGTCGGAACGAGCGCGGTCAACCAGCGCATCTATGACGCGCTGACGGTGCTGCAACATCGCGGCCAGGATGCCGCGGGCATCGCCACATCCGGTGAAGGGGAGCTCTGCGTCCGCAAAGGCGGCGGTCTGGTGCGCGATGTCTTCCAGCAGCACCACATGCTGGAGCTCAAAGGCAACGCCGGTATCGGCCACGTCCGCTATCCCACGGCTGGATGCGACAGCGCCTCGGAGGCGCAGCCGTTCTACGTCAACTCACCGTACGGTATCTGCCTCGCCCACAACGGCAACCTGACCAACTCGACGGAGCTCGCGCAGGTGTTGATTCGCGAAGACCGGCGGCACCTCAATACCACCTCCGACTCCGAGGTGCTGCTCAACGTTTTCGCTTCGGAGCTGCAACGCATCGGCACTCCGCGGGTCACACCGGCCGACGTGTTCGCGGCGCTCAATGCCGTCTATCGGCGCTGCCGCGGCGGCTACGCGGTGGTGGCCATGGTCATCGGGCACGGCATCCTGGGCTTCCGTGATCCCAACGGCATCAGGCCTCTCGTGCTCGGGCAGCGCGACACCCCGCGCGGACCGGAGTGGATGCTCGCCTCGGAGAGCGTGGCGCTCGACAGCCTCTCGTTCCGCCTGGTGCGCGATATCGCCCCGGGCGAGGCCGTGTTCATCGACGAGAGCGGCCGGCTCCATTCGCACCAGTGCGTGGCGAGCGTGCGCCACACGCCGTGCATCTTCGAGTACGTGTACTTCGCCCGCCCGGATTCCAAGATCGACAATATCTCCGTCTACCGTGCGCGCATGCGCATGGGTGACCGGCTGGCCGAGAAAATCCTGCGTGAGCGGGCCAACCACGACATCGACGTCGTCATTCCGATCCCGGACACCAGCCGCACGAGCGCGCTGCAGCTCGCGCAGCGGCTCGGGCTCAAGTACCGGGAAGGGTTCATCAAGAACCGCTA
>JAGWPE010000079.1 GCA_028870635.1 Gammaproteobacteria bacterium
CGCTCCGTCCGTCACGAGGCGTTGGAGATCATCACGCTGATGCTCGCGCCGATCATTCCGCACGCCGCCCACGAGCTGTGGCGGGCGCTCGGGCATCGGCGGGCGGTCGTCGATGAGCCGTGGCCGGCGGTCGACGAGTCGGCGCTGACACAGGATTCGGTCGAGTTCGTGGTGCAGGTCAATGGCAAGCTGCGCGGCCGGGTCCGCGTTCCCGCGGGAGCGAACGAAGCGGCGATCCGCGAGGCGGCGCTGGCCGACGAGCACGTCATGAAGTTCGTCGGCGGCAAGGCAGCCGTCAAGCGGGTCATCGTCGTGCCGGGCAGGCAGATCGCCAACATCGTCGTGAGCGCGCCGGCCGGTGGGCAGCAGGATGCTTGAGAACCGGCTGTCGCGCGGCAAGGCATTGCTGCTGAGCGTCTTGCCCCTCGCGGGCGCTCTGCTCCTTTCCGGCTGCGGCTTCCGCCTCGAAGGACGCGTGCCGCTGCCGCAGCCGATCCGCCGGCCTTACATCGAAGCCCCGGATCAGCAGAGCGACTTCGTGCAGAGCCTGCGGCGCCAGATGTTGATATCCGGCGCGCATCCGGTCGCATCACGCGGCCAGGCGACGGCCGTCGTCGACGTCCTCGACGATGTGGTGACGCGCCGCGTGCTATCCGTCACGGCGCAGAATCGCCCGGCGGAGTACCAAGTGACCTACACGGTGCGCTTCTCGGTGGCCGCGGGCGGCAAGGAGATCCTGCCGCCACAGCAGGTCTCGGCCATGCGCTCCTACAGCTTCGATGAGAGCCTGCTGCTCGCCAAGGAGCACGAGGAGGCGATCCTGCAGCAGGCCATGGGGCAGGACCTCGCGGACATCGTGATGCGGCGGCTGTCCAGGGTCGGCGGCGACTGACATGCTGTTGCTCGGCGCGGTGGATCGAGTCGCCGTCGCGGCGCTGCTCGACCGTTACGGCATGACGCTCGCGCTGATTGCCCCCGACGAGGTGATCCCGGGCTCCTACTGGGGCGAGAGTGAGGCGGGACTCAAGGGCGACCGCCTGTACGCGCGGCTCGATACACCGGTGCACTCCGTATTGCACGAGGCCAGCCACTACATCTGCATGACGCCAGAACGGCGGGCGGGATTGGACCGGGATGCCGGCGGGGACGATCCGGAAGAATCGGCCGTGTGTTATCTGCAGGTGCTGCTGGCTGGCGGGCTGCCGGGCGTGGGGGCGGACCGCGCCTTCGCGGACATGGATGCCTGGGGATACAGCTTTCGGCTCGGCAGCGCCCGAGCGTGGTTCGAGGGCGATGCGGGGGATGCGCGCACGTGGTTGCGGCAACACGGGGTGACGGGTGAGGGCGACCGCCTGACGGGCGCTTGCCGCGAGCTGGTATGAAGCGCTGGATCCGGGCATTGCGCTGCGCAGTCCCTGCTCCGCGCAAGCCCGGGGTGGCCATCCATGGCCACCCGTGCGACGCATGCGTCGCACCCTGCCCGGCCCAGCGCGCCTCGGGCAAAAAGCGTGGTTTTTGCCCGAGGCTCCGCCACCTGCGGCGGCGGGGCACATCCCTGTGCCTGCAGGGCACCCGCTTTGCTGCTCGGGCGAGCGATGGTTATTGCTGAGCGTCAGGTGAGGGTGGCATGCCCGGATTGCGGGCTCGTGCAACGGCTGCCCGCGGTGGGCCGGCGCCACATCGCCGAGTGCCGCCGCTGTGACCGGCTGCTGGCCGGGCCGGCTACCGGCAGGGTCGATGCTCCGCTTGCGCTCGTGCTGGCGGCACTGCTCCTCCTGATTCCGGCGACCATCGAGCCGTTGCTGCGTGTGGCCTCGCACGGCGCCGCGCGGGTCTGCTGGCTCGCGAGCGGGATCACCGGGCTGTGGCGCGAGGGGTTCGTATCTCTGGCGGTCATCGTCGGGGCCTTCTGTCTCGCCTTTCCTTACCTCTACCTGGGGGCCCTCATCGCCGTGCTCGCCGCCCTGCGGTTGGGCCGGCGCTCCCACATGGGGCCGGCCTTCCGCTGGATCCTGCGGTTGCGCCCCTGGATGATGCTCGAGATCTTTCTCGTCGGCTGCTTCGTCGCATACAGCCGCCTGCGTCTGGTCGCCGGTGTGCAGGTGCTCGCCGGCGGCTGGTGCCTGATGGGAGCGACTGCGGCACTGTTGCTCGCCCTGACTCAACTCGATGAGCGGACCGTTTGGGACGCGCTGCCGCTGCGGCTCGCAACCAGGCATGGCGGGCCGCAGGCGGTCGGGCGCGGCAGTCCCGGCCTGGCGATCGCATGCACGGCCTGCGAGCTGCTCGTGACGGATACCCGCGCGGGCAGCGCCTGCCCGCGCTGCGGAGCGACGCTGCATCACCGCAAGCCCTATGCGTTCAGGGTCACCGCCGCGCTGGTGGCGGCGGGCTTCATGCTCTACGTTCCGGCCAACGCCCTTCCGGTTCTGACGCTGGTCAGCTTCGGCCACGAGCAGTCGAACACCATCATCACCGGAGTGCTCGAGCTGATCCACGACCGTCTCTGGCCGCTGGCGCTCATCGTCTTTCTCGCCAGCATCGTGGTGCCGCTGCTGAAGCTGTGTGGACTCACCTGGATGCTGCTTGCCACCCTGCAAGGCTCCCCGCGGTCGCTCATCGCGCGCACCCGGCTCTTCCGGGTCATCGACACCGTCGGGTCGTGGTCCAACATCGATGTGTTCGTTGCCTCCGTGCTGGTGGCGCTCCTGCAGTTCGGGGCCATCGCCGATGCGCGGGCCGGCGCCGGTCTCACCGCGTTTGCCGCGGTGGTGATCCTCACGATGATTGCCACGCGGACGTTCGATACCCGGCTCATGTGGGACGCGTCCCGAGGGGAGTGACCGCAATGCCCGACGAGCTGGACGACCCACAGGAGCCTGTCGAAGCGCGGGTACGGCCGCATCGCTGGCTCGCTTGGGTTTGGATCGTACCCATAGCGGCTGCCGCCGTCGTGGCGTGGCTCGCATGGCGGGCGCTCGCGGAGCGCGGACCCGAGATCACGATCTCCTTCAGTGCTGCGCAGGGACTGCAGCCCGGCCAGGCCACGATCCAGCACCTCAACGCGGTGGTCGGGGTCGTCACCTCGCTGCGGTTGACGCATGGCATGCGGCGGGTGGTCGTTCACGCCCGAATGACCCGCGAGGCGGCCCCCTATCTCACCGACTCCACGATCTTCTACGTGGTGACGCCGCACCTGGGGGTTGGCGGCATCTCGGGGCTCTCCACGATCGTGTCCGGCGCCTATATCGAAATGTACCCCGGCACGGGCGGCAAGCCGCAGCGGCAGTTCGTGGGCCTCGACAGCCCTCCGATCATTCCGCCGGGGACGCCCGGCCGTTCGTTCATCCTGCATACGCCGGACCTCAGCTCCCTGACCCGCGGCTCGCCCGTCACGTACCGCGGCGTCGATGTCGGCGTGGTGACGAATTTCCTGCTTGCCGGCGACGGGCACGAGGTGCGGGTGACCACGTTCATTCACGCACCGAATGACAGGCTGGTGCATCCCGGAACGCGCTTCTGGAATGCCGGCGGCGTGGCGATGACGCTCGGTGCCCAGGGCCTGCAGCTGCGCGCCAACTCCTGGCAACAGCTCCTTGCCGGGGGTGTCGCCTTCGACACCGCGTCCGCGGCAATGGCGGCCCCGCCCAGCCCGGCGGGCGCCGTCTTCCAGCTCTATGACAACCGACAGGCGGCGATGGGCGGACCGGCCGCCCCGCCGCTCATGGCGGACACGCTGCGCAACCTGAACGAATTGCTCGGCAACCTCAATCGGGCGACCGCGGGACCGCAACTTCACGAGGCGATTCTGTCCCTCGACAGGGTCCTGACACACCTCGATCGACTGGCCGTGCAGACACAGCCCAACCTCAACGAGCTCCTCAAATCGCTGCGCGCCACCTCGGACGCCGCGCAGCGCACGATCGCTTTGATCCAGCAAAGGGCCGGGGGCACCGCGCCTTCCAATACCGACCTGCCGCAACTGATGAACGAGCTGAGCCAGGCCGCGCGCTCCGTGCGCGAGCTGGCGGATTACCTCGACCGCCACCCGGACGCGCTTTTACGGGGGCGCAGGAAGGAATCCCCGTAGGGACTCACGGACCGCCTCCCCGCGCGTGAGGCGTCGGCGTGACTATCGAGCGAAGCGGTCGGTGGCCGCTACGAGCTCGTGAAGGTTGCCCCGCTCAAAGGCGGAATGTCCGGCGTCCGACACGATGCGCAGGTCCGCTTCGGGCCAGGCGCGGTGCAGGTCCCAGGCGCTCTTCATGGGACAGACGATGTCGTAGCGGCCCTGGACGATGACGGCGGGGATGTGGCGGATGCGGTGGACGTCATCCAGGAGTTGACTGTCGGTGCGGAAGAAGCCGTTATTGATGAAGTAGTGGCATTCGATGCGCGCGAACGCGTCCGCATAACTGTCTTCATTGAACTTGGCGATGTAGTCGGGAGCGGTGCGCAGGTGACTGGTCGCGGCCTCCCAGATCGACCATGCTTTCGCAGCCCGGTTGCGCACCTCTGCATCATCGCTGGTCAGCCGTGCGTAGTAGGCCCGGATCATATCGCCGCGCTCCGCCTGCGGAATCGGCGCGAGGTAATGCTCCCACAGATCCGGGTACAGCGCGGCGGCGCCGCCGGGGCTCTGGTAGAACCACTCGAGCTCCCAGCGCCGCAGCATGAAGATCCCGCGCAGCACGATTTCCGTTACGCGGTCGGGGTGTGTCTCGGCGTAGGCCAGCGCCAGCGTCGAGCCCCACGAGCCGCCGAACACCAGCCAACGCTCGATACCTAGATGCCCCCGCAATCGCTCCACATCATCCACCAGGTGCCAGGTGGTGTTGTCCACCAGACTGGCGTGCGGACGGCTCTTGCCGCAGCCGCGCTGATCGAGCAGCACGATCCGGTACCGGGCCGGATCGAGGAAGCGGCGCATCTTGGGGTCCAGGCCGCCGCCCGGCCCGCCGTGCAGGAACACGGCGGGCTTGCCGGCGGGATTGCCGCACTCCTCGAAGTAGATCTCGTGCAGCTCCGATACGCGCAGGAAGCCGGTGCGGTACGGCTTGACCGGCGGATAGGGCCTGCGCCTTGCGCCGGCGGAGGAGGATCGTGAGCCGCTCATGTTGGACCAGAAGCCTAGCAGAAGCCGCGGACGACCGCGCCTCCTACACCTGCAGCCTGTCGCCGGGACGGGCCACCAGCTGGTAGAGCGCCGGCGCCACGAAGATGCCGATCATCAGGCGCGAGATCATGCCGGCCACGATCACCAGCGCGAATGGCCGCTGCGAGTCGGTGCCGACACCGGTCGCGATCGCGGCCGGCAACAGGCCCAGCGCCGCGACCAGAGCGGTCATCACGATCGGGCGCAGGCGCAGCACCGCGGCCTCGCGGGTCGCTTGCGCGATGTCCATGCCGCCGAGGCGCAGCTCGTTGACACAGGATATGTAGATCACCCCCGTCAGCACCGAGACGCCGAACAGTACGATAAAGCCGATGCCGGATGATACGGAGAACGCAGTTCCGGTGAGCCACATCGCGAGCACCGCGCCGAAGGGCGCCGACAGCAGCACGCCGACGATGGCGATCAACGGGAATTTGAAATTGCCGTAGAGCACGAATAGCAGGCCGAAGATCACCAGCACCGTCAGCGGCAGGATGAGCCGCATCTGCGCGCGCGAGGCGGTGTATTGCCGGTACTCCCCGCCCCATTCCACGCGGTAGCCCTGCGGCAGCCGCACCTGCCGCGCGACCCGTGCGATCGCATCGCCGACCGCGCCGGCGAGGTCGCGATCCGCCACGGAGAATTGCACGCCGATGTAGCGCGAATCGTTCTGCCGGTAGATGAACGACGCTCCGTTCTCCACCCGGAGCGTCGCGAGCTCTTTGAGCGGTACCTCTTGCCCGCCCGCAGTCGCGACCGGAATGTCGCCGATCTCCAGCGGATTGCCGCGGAACCGCGGCTGCAGGCGCACCACCAGATCGAACTGCTTCTCGCCCTGGACGACTTCCGTCGCGACGCCGCCGCCGATCGCGGCGTTGACCAGGTTGTTGATGTCATCGACATTGAGCCCGTAGCGCGCGATCACGGCGCGGTTGATGTCGATGGCCAGATTAGGTTGGCCGAGCTCGTGTACCAGCGTGATGTCGGTGATCCCGCGCACCCGCGCCATCGTCGCCTTGACCGCGCGTGCGAGCTTCTGCAGCTCCTGCAGGTCAGGTCCGTAGATCTTCACCGCGAGCGCGCTCTTCAGACCGGTCTCGGCCTCGTCCACCGCGTCTTCGGCCGGCTGGGTGTAGTTGAACTGTATGCCCGGGAACTTCTGCAGCTTGCGGTCTATCGCGGCGATCAGCGCCTGCTTGTCGCGATACCGGCCGTGCCATTGCGCATACGGCTTCAGGCCCACGAAGAACTCATCGTTGAAGAAGCCGGTGGAGTCGGTGCCGTCGTCGGGGCGTCCGAGCTCGGATGTGACCGTGGTCACCACCGGGAATGAGCGCAGCGCCGCACGGATCTGCGGTGAGATCTGCGCGGCCTTCTGATACGAAATGGTGTAGGGCATCGTCGCGCGCACCCACAGGGCGCCCTCATCGAGCGTCGGCATGAACTCCGCGCCGATGCCGCGTGTCAGCAGCAGCGCAATCAGCAGCAGCGCAACCGGTACGGCTATCGCCCACCACGTTGAACTCAACGTGCGGTGCAGCGCACGTGTGTAGCTCGCCTTCAGCTTCTCGTAGAGGGGATTGAGGCGCTCACGCACGCCGCCGCGCATGAAGAAAGCGCAAAGCACCGGCAGGAGGGTCAAGGTCACGACCAGCGAGCCGATGAGGGCGAAGATCATGGTATCGGCCATCGGCCTGAAGAGCGTGCCGGAAGGCCCGGTCAGGAAGTAGATCGGCAGAAAGCTCGCGACGATCACGGCGACCGAGTACACGAGTGGGCGGTCGATCTCCGCGGCCGCGCCCAGGATCACATCCCTGATGCGATAATCGGTGCCGCGCCGCGCCGCCAGCTCGCGGAAGATGTTCTCGACCATGAAGATCGCGCCGTCCACGAGGATGCCGAAGTCCACCGCGCCGATGGACAACAGGTTCGCCGAGGCGTTCTTCAGATCGAGCAGCAGGAAGGCGCAGAGCAGCGCGAGGGGAATCGTGACCGCGACGATAAGGCCCGCGCGCAGGTCGTAAAGAAAGAAGACCAGCACGACGATCACCAGGACCAGGCCGATCGTCAGGTTGTGCATGACGACGTCCCTGGTCTGCCGGATCAGCGTCGTCAGGTCATAGAACGGATGGACCTTCACGTCCCTGGGCAGGATCTGCCCGTTGAGCTCCCGGGTCTTTGCCTCGACCCGTTGCAGCACGTCCTGGGTCTTGCTGCCCGTCAGCGCCAGAATCACCCCTTCGACCGCATCGTCCTCGCCCATGTAACCGAACTCGCCGAGGCGCGGCGCGATGCCGATCTTCACCGCGGCGACGTCCTTCACCAGGACCGGGGTGCCATCATGCACGGCGAGCACGATGTTGCCGATGTCCTGCAGGGTGCGGATGCGGCCCAGGCCGCGCACGTAGAAGAACTGGCTGCCCTGGGAGTAGAAGCCGCCGCCGCCATTGCTGTTGTTGGCGGCGATGGCCGTTTGCACCTGGGTGACGGTGAGGCCGAGTGCGGCGATCTTCACCGGATCGAGCAGCACCTGGTACTGCATGTCGCCGCCGCCGAATGCGGAGTCGTCGGCGACTCCGGGTACCGACCGGTATTGCGGCCCGATGACCCAGTCCTCGATGGTCTTCAGCTCCATCGGTGAGCGGTCGGAGCTCTCGAGCACGTACCGGTAGACGAGCCCCGAAGGGGGCGACATCGGTGACAGTGACGGCGAGACGCCGCTCGGCAGCGTAATGCCCGGCAGGCGGTTGTAGACGCGCTGGCGGGCGAAATAGGGCGTGGTGCCGTCGGCAAAGGTCAGAGTGACGTCCGACAGGCCGTAGAGCGAGATCGAGCGCTTGGTCATCAGCCCCGGAATCGCGTTCATGCCGCGCTCGAGCGGTACCGTGATCAGCCGCTCCACTTCCTCGGCCGAATGCCCTGGCCACTGCGAGATGATTTCCACGTAAGGCGGCGAGAGGTCCGGGTACGCATCCATCGGCAGGGCCTCGTAAGCCCATATGCCGGCGGCCGCCA
>JAGWPE010000080.1 GCA_028870635.1 Gammaproteobacteria bacterium
ATCCGATCGTCGAGATCATGGATCAGACTCCCGAGATTCCCGACTCCTGCCAGTGGGCGGTCTTCCTGCGCAACCACGACGAGCTGACGCTCGAGATGGTGACCAGCCGCGAGCGCGACTACATGTACCAGGCATACGCGGCCGATACGCGCGCGCGGCTCAATCTCGGCATTCGCCGGCGCCTGGCGCCGCTCATGGAGAACGATCCGGAGCGCATCAAGCTCATGAACAGCCTGCTGCTCTCCATGCCCGGCGCGCCGATCATCTACTACGGCGATGAGATCGGCATGGGGGACAACTTCTATCTGGGCGACCGCAACGGCGTGCGCACGCCGATGCAGTGGAGCCCGGACCGCAATGCCGGCTTCTCGCGCGCGGATCCGCAGCAGCTCTATCTGCCGCCCATCATGGACCCCATCTACGGCTACGAGGCCGTCAATGTCGAGGCGCAGACCCGCGACCGCTCCTCGCTCCTCAACTGGATGCGGCGCATGCTCGCGGTGCGCAAGACCTCGCAGGCCTTCGGCCGGGGCACTCTGCGCTTCATCAGGCCCGGCAACCGCAAGGTGCTGGTATACCTGCGCCAGTACGCCGACGACACCATCCTCTGCGTCGCGAATCTCTCGCGCACCGCGCAGCCGGTGGAGATCGATCTCTCGGAGCACAAGGGCGCAATCCTCATCGAGCTCCTCGGCCGCACGCCGTTTCCGCCGGTAGGGGATCTGCCGTATCTGCTCACCCTGCCGGCCTACGGCTTTTACTGGTTTCGCCTGAGCCGCGAGGCAGCCCCGCCGCCCTGGCACGACGAGCGCCTGCCGCGCGAGGACCTGCCGGTGCTCGTGCTGGTGGAGGGCTGGAACAGCTTCTTCCCGGACAAGGTCGCCGCGTGGCGGGCCGGCCTCGCGCGGCGTCTGCGCGCGCAACTGGAAGAGCGCATCGTGCCGCAATACATGGCCGCGCAGCGCTGGTTCGCCGGCAAGGGCACGCCCATCGGGAGCGCGCGGCTCCTCGACCATACGGAGCGCCAGGACCCGCTGCCGCGCTGGTTCGCTGGCATCTACAGCATCGAGAGCCATGGCGTGAGCGAGCGCTATTTCGTGCCGCTCGCCATTGCCTTCGAGGATACCGAGGAGGCCCGCTGGCGCAGGCTGCAACCGGCCGCTCTCGCGCGCGTGCGCCAGCAAGCGACCGTCGGTGTCCTCGCCGACGCGTGCGGCGACGACGCCTTCGCCGTCGCGATCATCGACGCGATAGGCGCCTCGGCGGAGCTTCCTACGCAGGAAGGCCGCGTACGGTTCACGCCCACCGCCGCATACCCGGACCTGCGCGGTGATCCGGCTGCGGAGCTGGCGGTGAGCCCGATGGGAGCCCAGAGCAGCAACACGACACTCCGCGTGGGCGATGCGTTCTTCCTCAAGATCTACCGCAAGCTGCAGCCCGGCTTGAATCCGGAGCTCGAGATCGGCCGCTACCTCACCGAGGTCGCCCGCTTCCCCAACATCGTGCCGGTCGCCGGGGCCGCGGAGTACACCGATCGCGAGTCGGTCGGCTACACCATGGCGCTGCTGCAGGCCTTCGTGCCCAACCAGGGTGACGGCTGGACCTACACTCTCGACTATCTGTCGCGCTTCCTCGAGGACCGCCGCAGCGGAGTCCCGATGCTCGATGACGCGCACGGCCTGTACCTCTCGCAGGTGAAGACCCTCGGCATCCGCACCGCGGAGCTGCACCGCGCGCTCGCCAGGCCGACGGACGATCCGGCCTTCGCGCCAGAGCCGATTGCCGCCGAGGACGTGGCGGCATGGGGCGCAGCCACCCGCGCCGCGGCGGAAGCCACCCTGACACTGCTTTCCGGCCGGCTGTCGCAGCTTCCCCCGGCGGTTGCCGCGGACGTGCAGGCCCTGCTCGCCCGGCGCGAGACCCTGTTGCGGCAGGTCGAGCGCTGCACGGGCGCTGCGCCTCGCGGCGTGAAGATACGGCGCCATGGCGACTATCACCTCGGTCAGGTGCTCCTCAAGCGCAACGACTTCATCCTCGTGGACTTCGAGGGCGAGCCGGGGCGCACGCTGGCGGAGCGCCGCCTCAAGCATTCCCCGCTGACCGATGTGGCCGGGATGCTGCGCTCCTTCGCCTATGCGCGCCACGCCGCGCTGGAGCGCTGCGCGCTGCAGGGGGGCGATGACTGCGGCCGCTGGGAGCCGCAGCTCCACGCCTGGGAGCAGGAGGCGCGCCGCACCTTCATCACCTCCTACGACGAGGTTGCCACCGCCGCAGGGCTCTATGAGTCGCTGCAGCAGGTCCACCCGCTCCTCGCCCTGTTCGAGATCGACAAGGCGCTCTACGAGGTGCGCTATGAGCTCGGGAACCGTCCGGACTGGGCCCGCATTCCCCTCCATAGCCTGCTCGGGCTCACCGAGTAAGAGTATGGGAGGCGCCTTTGGACCAAGCATCAACCCGCCGCCGGAGCGTGGCCATCCCCGAGGAAGGCCAGCGGATCGGCGCCGTCTGGCCCGGCCAACCCTATCCCCGCGGGGCGACCTGGGACGGCGAGGGTGTCAACTTCGCGCTCTTCTCCGCCGCTGCCGAGAAGGTGGAGCTGTGCCTGTTCGATCCCTCGGGCAGGCACGAAGTGCAGCGGATAGCGCTGCGCGAGCGCACGGATGAGATCTGGCACTGCTACCTTCCCGAGGCCCGGCCTGGGCTCCTGTACGGTTACCGGGTCGACGGACCCTATCGCCCGGAGCAGGGGCAGCGATTCAATCCCAACAAGCTGCTGATCGAGCCCTACGCCAAGCGCCTCGAAGGCGCGCTCACCTGGAGCGATACGCATTTCGGCTACCGGCTCGGGCATCCCAAGGCGGATCTCTCCTTCGACAAGCGCGACAGCGCCGCCGGCACGCCGAAGACTCGGGTGATCGATCCCGCGTTCACCTGGGGTGACGACCGGCCGCCGC
>JAGWPE010000081.1 GCA_028870635.1 Gammaproteobacteria bacterium
CGTGCGCACCCCGTTGCGGTCGCCGAGGTAGAAGTTGTCCCCCATCCCGATCTCATCGCCGTAGTAGATGATCGGCGAGCCCGGCATCGACAAGAGGAGACTGTTCATGAGCTTGATGCGCTCCGGATCGTTCTCCATGAGCGGCGCGAGCCGGCGCCGGATCCCGAGATTCAGGCGTGCCCGCGTGTCGGCCGCGTAGGCCTGGTACATGTAGTCGCGCTCGCGGCTGGTCACCATCTCGAGCGTGAGCTCGTCGTGATTGCGCAGGAAGACCGCCCACTGGCAGGACTCGGGAATGTCCGGGGTCTGATCCATGATCTCGACGATGGGGTGGCGGTCCTCCTGGGCGATCGCCATGTACATGCGCGGCATGAGCGGGAAGTGATAGGCCATGTGGCACTCGTCACCATCGCCGAAGTAGTCGCGCACGTCCTCCGGCCACTGGTTGGCCTCGGCGAGCAGCATCCCTTCCGGATGCCGGGCCGATATCACCTGGCGGATGCGCTTGATGATCTCGTGAGTCTCGCGCAGGTTCTCGTTGTTCGTGCCCTCCCGCTCGACGAGATAGGGGATGGCGTCCAGCCGGAAGCCATCGACGCCGTGCGCCAGCCAGAACTCCATGATCCGGATCACCGCCCGCACCACATGCGGGTTGTCGAAGTTGAGATCGGGCTGGTGGCTGAAGAAGCGGTGCCAGTAGTACGCCTTCGCCAGCGGATCCCAGCTCCAGTTGGAGCTCTCCGTATCGCGGAAGATGATGCGCGTGCCGGCATAGCGGTCCGGGGTCTCGCTCCACACATAGAAGTTGCGCTTCGCCGATCCGGCCGCGGCGCGCCGCGCGGCCTGGAACCAGGGATGCGCGTCGGAGGTGTGGTTGATCACCAGCTCCGTGATGACGCGCAGTCCCCTGCGATGCGCCTCGCGCACGAAATTGCGGAATTCGCGGCGCGTGCCGTATTGCGGATGAATGTTGTGATAGTCGGCGATGTCGTAGCCGTCATCGCGTCCCGGAGAGGGATAGAAGGGCAGCAGCCAGATGGTGTTGACACCGAGCTCCTGGATGTAATCCAGCTTGCGCGTGAGGCCCGGGAAATCGCCGATGCCGTCGTCGTTGCTGTCGAAGAAGGCGCGGACGTGCACTTCGTAGATGACCGCGTCCTTGTACCAGAGGGGATCGCCGGTGAAGGGCGCCGGCTCGGGCAGTGCGTTCATTCAGAGAAAGTAATCGAAGTCGCGCTCGGTGCGGACTTTGCGGCGGATCCGAAACAGATGCGCCGCGGTCCCCCAGGGGTCGAGCACCACGTAGTTGCGCGGGCCGCGCCACAGGAAGCGCGCTCCGGAGAGGAGGTCGTCCATCTGATATGGCGCATCCGCGGGGAGTCCGAGCGCCGCCAGGTCGAGGTCCACCCACCCGCTCTGGGCATGGTGGGGGTCGAGGTTGACCACGGCGAGTACGGCATCCTCGCCACTCGATTTACTGTAGGCGATCAGCGCCTCGTTGTCCATGGAATGGAACTTCAGCGCCGCATCGCTCTGCAACGCCGGATTCTCGCGGCGGATGCGGTTCACCCGCGTGATGAGGTCCTTGAGGCTCGCGGGGTCGTCGCGGTTCCACGCGCGCTGCTGGTACTTCTCCGAGTCCAGGTACTCCTCCGAGCCGCTCTCGCGCGGGCGGCTCTCCACGAGCTCGAATGCGGGCCCGTAGACGCCGTAGCTCGCGCCGAGCGTCGCGGCGAGGATGAGCCGCGTCACGAAGGCCGGCCGGCCGCCGAACTGCAGGTATTCCGTGAGGATGTCCGGCGTGTTGGGCCAGAGGCTCGGGCGGAAGAACTCGCACACCGGCCGGGAGGTGAGCTCCGTGAAATAATCGATGATCTCGCGCTTGCTGTTGCGCCAGGGGAAGTAGTTGTAGGACTGCGTGAAGCCGAGCTTCGCGAGCCTGTACATCACCTTCGGGCGCGTGAATGCCTCGGAAAGGAGGATCACCTCCGGGTGCGCGCGGCGGATCTCGCCGATCACCCATTCCCAGAAGGCGAACGGCTTGGTATGCGGATTGTCGACCCGGAAGATGCGTACTCCCTGTGCGATCCAGAAGTCGAAGACGCTCTTCAGCTCCGCCCAGAGCGCCTGCCAGTCATCGCACTCGAACCAGAAAGGATAGATGTCCTGGTACTTCTTCGGCGGGTTCTCCGCATACTGCACCGAGCCGTCGGGGCGCTTGAGGAACCATTGCGGATGCTCCCGCACGTACGGATGATCGGGCGCGCACTGGAATGCGATGTCGAGGGCGATCTCGATGCCGACCGCGCCCGCGCTCGCGAGCAGCCGGCGGAAATCCGCCAACGTGCCGAGGCTCGGGTGCACGGCCTTGTGACCGCCTTCGCGGCTGCCGATCGCCCAGGGACTTCCGGGGTCGCCGGGGGCGGCCCCCGTGCGGTTGTTGGGGCCTTTGCGCTCCACCTCCCCGATGGGATGGATGGGCGGCAGATAAAGGACATCGAAGCCCATCGAAGCGACATAGGGCAGGAGCGTCTCCACGTCCGCGAGCGTCCCGTGCCCGCCGGAGCGGGATGCGGCCGAGCGCGGAAACATCTCGTACCAGCTGGAGAAGCGCGCGCGCCTGCGGTCGACTTCGATGGCGAGCGGCGGCTCGGCCCGATGGACGAGCAGTGGATCGGGGCTTCGGCGGGCGAGCTCGTGCAGCGCCTCGCTCTGCGCAAGAAGGACCCTCTCGTCGCCATCGCGCGTGCGATTGGTGAGTGCGTGGGCCCACTCCCGCAGGCGCCGCGCGTCGGGCCCGGACATGCGTCCCGCATGCGCGAGAGCCAGAGCGGCGCCCTGTTGCAGGTCGAGCTCGATGTCCTGCCCCGCCTCGTGTTTCTTGGCCAGCCCCCGCCGCCAGCTCTCGAGGTGATCGACCCATGCCTCGACGGTGAAGAGATAACGGCCGAGCGTCTGGACAGTGAACTGCCCCTGCCAGCGGTCGTTGCCGATGAGGCTCATCGGCATTCCATGCCACTGCGCTTCGCTCTCGTGCCGGTACAACACGGACGCGGCAACCGCATCGTGCCCGTCGGCGAGCACGTCCGCCTCCACTGACACCGTGTCACCCAACACCCGCCGCGCGGGAAACCGGCCGCAGTCCACCTGCGGAGTCAGGCCCTCGATGACGACGCGCGCCTTGGTCATCAGCCGCCGCGACCCGGACTGTCAGTCAGGCGTCATGATGACGGCGGAAAGTGGCGGCAGGTGCAGCGCCAGGGAGTGAGTCATCCCGTGCGATGGCAGGGGTGAGGCTTCCACCCCGCCGAAGTTGCCGATGCCGCTGCCGCCGTACTCGCTGGCGTCGCTGTTCAGGCGCTCGCGCCACCAACCGCCGCGAGGCACGCCGATCCGGTAGTTGTCCCTCGGCACAGGTGTGAAATTGCACGCGACCAGGGCGACATCGCCCGGCCTCTGCCCCCTGCGCAGGTAGACGATCACGCTCTCATCGGCGTTGTTGCAGTCGATCCACTGGAACCCGTCGGGCGTGAAATCGCGCTGGTAGAGGGCAGGAGTCCCCCGATAGAGATGATTGAGATCGCGCACCCAGCGGCGCAGCCCCTCGTGCAGCGGATATTGCAGGACGTGCCACTCCAGGCTCTCGTCATGCTGCCACTCGCGCTTCTGGCCGAACTCGCCGCCCATGAAGAGCAGCTTCTTGCCCGGATGGGTCCACATGTAGCCGAACAGCAGCCGCAGCGATGCGAACTGCTGCCACTCATCGCCCGGCATCTTGCCGA
>JAGWPE010000082.1 GCA_028870635.1 Gammaproteobacteria bacterium
CTCTCGGTGGAATTCACTGGATCACGCGATGGTGGAAAGGGAGGGACTCGAACCCTCGACCCCGGCATTATGAGTGCCGTGCTCTAACCAGCTGAGCTACCTTTCCACTGTTCTTCGCGGACGAACGCCGCCCCTTCGATTGAGGTGGGCGGCCTGCCGGGAGGGGGGCGCATTGTCCTTGGGGGGCGCCGGCAGTGTCAACCCGTCACCTGTGCCAGAGCCGTCGCCGGCCCGTGCCCCCGCGCCGCTGCGATCCGGCGGGATCCTTGCTCCGGTCTACCCACGCCGCCCGCCGCCCTAGCCGCGGAACACCCCCATTCCCTCCCAGCACCCCTTCCCGATTCTCCAGTCACGCCCAAGCAGAAGGTGTATACATTGCCGGCGGGGACTCATATGACAACTACACCGAAGTCCGGCGCAGGGGTCTCGCGCTATCTGCGGCTCTACCGGGTGCTGTCGCAGGCTCTGGCGGAGGGGCGGTTCGCCGGGGGCACGCCCTTGCCGAGCGAGCCGCGCCTCATGCGGGATTACGGCATCTCCCGGTCCACGGTGCGCCGGGCGCTGGCGCGGCTCGAGGCGGAGGGCCGGATCGAGCGCAAGAGAGGCAGCGGCACCTTCGCCCGGGATCGAGGAAGGGATGCCGCCGCTCCCCGGGATCTTTCCCCGCTGCTGGATAGCACGGCGGGTCCGCCCGCCGCCGCCAGCAGCCGGACGATCACCCTGCAGCACATGCCCACACCCGCATTTCTGCTCGGCGAGCGCTCCGGATTCGGCGCCACCACTTTGCTCGTCCGCCAGATCCGCTACATCCAGCGCGAGCCGGTGGTGTTCGAGACGGCCTACCTGCCGGAAGCGATCGGAAAGGGACTGACGCAGCGTCGGCTCGACGCCGACCGCGGCGCCATCCTGAGCGTGCTCGCCGCCTTCGGTCACCGCAGCGCCACCATAGAGCGAGAGTTCGCCGCTCTCGAGGCCGATCCTCTCGCCGCCGACAGCCTGGGGCTGGCCGTCGGCGCACCCGTTTTCAACGTGCGCACGCTCGCGCGCGATCCGCAGCACCGGACCATGGCGTACGTCAACTGTTTGTACCGACCTGACCGTTACGAAGCTCACGCCGCGATCGAGATCGGCGGCTCGAAGCGCCACCGCGCAAAGAACCGGAACTGAGAGACCATGGCCTCTGCATCCCGCTCGCGACGCATCAGGCCTCTTCCGAGACGGGATGCCGGGCTCGCGCGCCGACAGGTCGACAAGGGGGTGGCCAGATACTACCGGCTCTACGAGTTGCTCTCGGCCGGGTTGCAGGACGGCACCATCGCGCCGGAAAGCGCATTGCCGAGCGAGCCCGCGCTCTGCGCCCGCTACGGAATCTCCCGCACCACGGTTCGCCGCGCGCTCGATCGGCTGGAGCGTGAAGGATCCATCGTCCGCAAGCGCGGCAGCGGCACCTACGCCCGCCCGCAGCAGAGCCTCCCACGCTTCTGCCTCGAGCTGCACACCCTTCCCGAGGCGCTGGCGGACCTGGAATCGCGCACCACCGCGACGACGCTGTGTTTCGATCCGGCGCCGGTGCCCGTGGCGCTGAGCGCAATCGCATCCGAAATCGGTCCCACCGCCTACCTCCTCCAGCGGCTGCGATCCGCTCAGGGTGAGCCAGTGTCACTCACCTCCGCTTATCTGCCCGAGCCCGTCGGCCGCCGCCTGCGCCGTCCGATCCCCAGCCGCGCGGCCGTAATGACGATGCTCGACCGCCTGGGACCGCCGACGGCCGCTGTCAGGTGCTCGATGGGAGTGGCTCCAGCCGATGTCGATGCCGCCCGCGCGCTCGAAGTGCCGCTCGGCGCGCCTCTACTCAGAGTGCGTGCGGTTCTCATCGACCAGGCCGGAGCACTGCGGGCGGTGCTGGAGAGTCTCTGCAGATCCGACCGCCTGCAGCTGAAGATATTGGAAAGGGTCTAGCGGACGCGGGTCTCGGCGGCCCGCGCGAGAAGTGCCTCGAAGGCCGCCACCGGCAGCGGCGGGCTGTGCAGATAGCCCTGCGACTGCTCGCACTTCAGCTCTCCGAGCAAGGCCAACTCCTCCTCGCGCTCGACGCCCTCCGCCACGGTGCTGAGATCGAACGCACGCGCCAGTGAGACAATGGTGCCCACCACCGCCTGCACGGTCTTGTCGCCGGCGAGCCGGCTGATGAAGGAGCGGTCGATCTTCAGCGTGTCGACCGGCAGGTCCGCGAGCCGGCTCAACGACGAGTAGCCCGTCCCGAAGTCATCTATGGCAACTCGGACGCCCTCGTCGCGCAACACCTGCAGCGTGCGACCCAGAAACACGGTGTCATCGAGGAGCGCCCCCTCGGTGATCTCGATGTCGATCCCGCCCGCGCCCCCGAGGCTACGCCCCGCCGCGGCAAAGAATCGCGCCGAGAATTCGGGATCACGCAGCTGCAGCGGCGAGACGTTGACGGCCAGCCGGATGGGCTTCAATCCCAGGCGGCTCCAGCGCGCCAGATCGCGCACCGCCTGGTACACCACCCACTCCCCGACATCCACGATGAGGCCGGTGGCCTCCAGCACGGGCAGGAATACCGCCGGGCCGACGACGCCCCGCTCCGGGTCGTTCCAGCGCAAGAGGCCTTCCGCGCCGACGAGCTCACCGGTGGCGATACTGACCTTCGGCTGGTAATGCAGGATGAATTGGTTGCCTTCGAGCGCACCGCGCAACCGCCGCTCGAGCGCGAGGCGGTCGGCCACCTCGGAGCTCAGCTCCCGGCGGTAACGCAGGAAACGCTCGCCGGTGTTGCGCGCTTTGTGCAGCGCCGCTTCGGCGTTCTGCAGCAGCGCCTCCGCATCGGCGCCGTTCTCCGGATAACGGGCGAGCCCCGCCCTGACGGTGACCGGGATCTCGTGCCCGGCAAGCGCGAGCGGCTTGCCGAAGGCCGCGGTGATGCGGTCGTGGATGAGCCGCACGGCCTCCTCGTAAGAGGCACAATTCAACACCACGGCGGCGAAGTTGCCGCCCTCGAGATGCGTAAGCCATTCGCTGCCGCCGAAATTGCACCGCAGCGCATCGGCCACGAACTGCACCACCCGATCCCCGACATGCCGCCCGAGGGAGTCGTTGATCGCGCCGAGGCGCTCCACATCGAAGGCCACCACCACGACCTCCTGACTCTCCCCGGCATGGCGGCCGAGAGAGCGCGCCAGCCGCTCGCAGAAAAGCGAGCGCTTGGCGAGCCCGGTCAGCGGATCGAAATAGGAGAGGAACCGGACGGCATCCTCCTTGTACAGGTACTGCAGCGCGAAGGAGAGGTTGGCGGCGACCTCCTGCAGCATCCGCATCTCCTCCTCGCCGAATATCCCCGTCTCGCCGCCTCCGACGGTGAACGTTCCGACCGGAGTGTCCTCGATGAGAAGCGGCATGGAGGCAACGGATCTGATGCCGAGCGCCTCCAGGGTATCGGAGAAGCGCCAGGGGCCGACGACCTGCGTGACGTCATCGCATACGGTCACCTCGCCGGTGCGCAGCGCTCTTCCGGTGATGCTCTCTCCTGGCTCGGTCCTGCCGTTGTCGTCCACCCGGAAGCTGAGCCTCCCCTGGTGGTCGCGGCCGGCGCCCGCCCATGCGGTGCCGCTGGCGACCCTCGTGTGCGGATCGATCAGCACCACGAACGCGCAGACATAGTTACCGACGGCATGGGCGATCCGGCAGGCCTCCTCCAGCAGCTTCGTGCGGTCCCGGACCCGCACCACCGCGGTGTTGATTCCGGAGAGCATCTGCAGAATGCGGGTGAGGCGCGCGACCCGCTCCTCCGCCTGATGACGCGCGCGGCGCGAGGCGGACTCCGTCAGGGCCCGCTTGACTGCCGGCCCGAGCCGCGCGAGGTTGGTCTTCAGCACGTAGTCGACCGCGCCGTGCCTGAGCGCATCGATGGCGCGCTCCTCGCCGATGGTGCCGGATACGAAGATGAACGGGGTCTCGGGCGCCTCCGCCGCGACGATGGCGAGGGCCGACATGCCGTCGAATCCCGGCAGGGAGAAATCCGACAAAACGACGTCCGGCCGCAGCTCCCGCAGTCCCGCCCGGAACTCCGTCTCGCTCTCCGCACGCCGCCAGCTGCAACCGAGGCCCGCCCTCTCAAGCGCTCTGACGGTGAGCTCGGCCTCCGCGGCAACGTCTTCCAGAATCAGCAGGCGTAGGTCCTGCTCCATTTCCTCGTACCCTCGCCGGACGACAGCTCACGATACGTAGGCCGGGCACCGCTGTCACTCTCCAACGCGACAGAATGCGGCCTCCATGCCGTGACCCGCGTCTCAAACGTTGAAGCGAAAGTGCACCACGTCCCCTTCCCGCATGACGTACTCCTTGCCCTCCAACCGCAGCTTGCCGGCCTCACGCGCCCCGGCCTCGCCGCGCAATCCGACATAATCCTCGAAGGCGATCACTTCCGCGCGAATGAAGCCGCGCTCGAAGTCGGTGTGGATCACGCCCGCGGCCTGCGGCGCGCTGGCGCCCACCCGCACCGTCCAGGCGCGCACTTCCTTCGGACCCGCGGTGAAGAAGGTCTGCAATCCCAACAGGCGGTAGGCGGCGCGGATCAGGCGATCGAGTCCCGGCTCCGTGAGCTTGAGCTCGGCCAGGAACTGCGCGCGGTCACCTTCCTCGAGCTGCGCGATCTCCGCCTCGATGGCGGCGCAGACCGGGACCACGGCCGCCCCCTCGCTCACCGCCCGCGCCTCGATGGCCGCGAGGAGCGGGTTCTCCTCGAAGCCGTTCTCCGCAACGTTCGCCACATACATGACAGGCTTGGCGGTCAGCAAATGCAGGTCCCTGATGTCGCGCTGCTCCTCCTCCGTCAGGCCGAGAGCCCGCACCGGCCGCACCTGGTCGAGCTGCGCCTTCACGCGCTCGAGCAGCGCGCGCCGGCGCAGCGCCTCCTTGTCGCCGGCCTTGGATGCCTTGGCGGCGCGGTCGAGCGCCTTCTCCACGCTGGCGAGATCCGCCAGCGCGAGCTCCGTGTCGATGGTCTCGATGTCGGCGAGCGGATCGACCTTCCCCGCCACGTGGATGACATCGGCGCTCTCGAAGGCGCGGACCACGTGCGCGATGGCGTCGACTTCACGGATGTGCGACAGAAACTGATTCCCGAGGCCCGCGCCCTCGGAGGCGCCCGCCACCAGTCCGGCGATGTCGACCAGCTCCACGGCGGCCGGAATGACCTTCTCCGGATGCACGATGTCGGCCAACTGCTCGAGGCGCGGGTCCGGCACCGGCACCACGCCCACGTTGGGATCGATGGTGCAGAAGGGATAGTTCTCGGCGGCGATCTGCGCCCTCGTGAGGGCATTGAACAGCGTCGACTTGCCGACGTTCGGCAACCCGACGATGCCGCAGCGGATGGACATGGAACGGACTCCTGTTGGCGCCGCCGGCTCAACCCGGGGGGCGTGGGGAAGAATGCAGGCGATTCATCGCCTTCTGCGCGCCCTCGGTCAACATCAGCGGCACGGCATCGGCGGCCGCGAGCACCGTCTCGCGAATGAGCGCGGCCTCCGCGGCCGGCGGGCGGCCCAGCACATAATCCAACACGGCGCCGCGCTCGCCCGGGTGCCCGATGCCGATCCGCAGCCGCCAGAAATCATCGCCGAGCTGCGCAATGACGTCGCGCAGCCCGTTGTGGCCGCCCGCGCCGCCGCCTTCCTTCAGGCGCACCACCCCGGGCGGGAAGTCGAGCTCATCGTGAGCCACGAGGATCGACTGCGGCGCAATGCGATAGAAACCGGCGACGCTCCTGACGGACTGCCCGCTGAGGTTCATGTAGGTCATGGGTTTCAGCAGCCAGACATCGCTGCCGGCGATGCTGGCGCGCGCCAGCTCGCCCTGATGGCGCCCCTCGTGGCGCAGGCTGGCACCCGTGCGGCGGGCGAGCTCGTCCACCAGCCCGAAGCCGGCGTTGTGTCTCGTGCGCGCATACGTGGGGCCCGGATTCCCGAGCCCCACGATGAGCGTGAGCGGCAGGCCCGCCATGCGCCGCCGTTATTTCTTGCCGCCCTCCTTCTTGGCCGGAGCGGCTTCCTTCTTTTCCTCGCCCTTCTTGGCCTCGGCTCCGGGGGCCGCGCCGCCGGCAGGGGCGGCACCGGCCGCGGCGGCAGGCGCCGCGCCTTCGGCGGGTACGGCAGCAGCCTCGGCGGCCACCGGCTCCGGCTCCGCCGCACGCGGGGCATGGATCGAGACGACGGCCGTGTTGCGGTGCGCCAGCTCCGGGATGGTGACTCCCGGCGGCAGCGGAATGTCGGCGAGGAACTTGGTGTCGTTCAGGCTCATCTCGGAGAGATCGAGCTCGAGGAACTCCGGCAGGTCCTTCGGCAGGCAGCTCACCTCGACGTCCGCACGCATGTGCGAGACGATGCCGCCCTGCGTCTTCACGCCCGGGCTGACGCTCTCGCCCTTGAAGTGGATCGGCAGGTGCAGGCGAATCGCCTCGTTCTCGAGGACCCGCTGCAGGTCGACGTGCACGACCACGTTGCGGGCCGGGTGCATCTGCACGTCCTTGACGATCGCCTCCTGCGCCGTGCCGTCTATCTTGAGCTGCACGATCGAGGAGTAGAACCGCTCGTCACCGATCATGGTGAGCAGGTTCTGCTGATCCAACACGAGCGGCTGCGCCTCCTTGTGGCCGCCATAGAGAATGGCCGGGACCTTGCCGGAGCGACGCAGGCGGCGGCTCGCACCTTTGCCTTGCGCCCCGCGCGCGTCCGCGCCGAAGCTGAATGAAATACGCATGATGATCTCCAACGTCTGATGACAAACACGCCGGCGCCCGCGACCAGGCGCCCGCGCAACCCAAACTCAATCTACGTACATCGAGCTGACCGACTCCTCGTCGCGGATGCGGCGGATGGTCTCCGCGAGCAGCGCCGCCACCGAGAGCTGGCGGATGCGGTTGCAGCCGCGCGCGGCGGCCGAGAGCGGAATCGTGTCGGTCACGACCAGCTCATCGAGCGCCGAGCGCGAGATCCGCTCCACCGCCTCGCCCGAAAGCACCGGATGCGTGATGTAGGCGACCACCTTGGCGGCGCCCTCGTCTTTCAGCGCCTGGGCGGCGTGGCAGAGCGTGCCGGCCGTGTCGATCATGTCATCGACCAGCATGCAGGACTTGCCCTTGATGTCGCCGATGATGTTCATCACCTTCGACTCGTTCGGCCGCGGCCGCCGCTTGTCGATGATGGCGAGTTCCGCATCGTCGAGGCGCTTGGCGAACGCCCGTGCCCGTACCACACCGCCGACGTCGGGCGATACGATGACTACGTTCCGGTACGCCTGCTTCCACGCATCCCCGAGCAGCACCGGCGACGCATACACGTTGTCGACCGGGATGTCGAAGAAGCCCTGCACCTGATCCGCATGCAGGTCGATCGTGAGCAGCCGGTTCACTCCTGCGCTCGAGATCATGTTGGCCACCAGCTTCGCCGTGATCGCCGAGCGCGTCGCCCGGGGCCGGCGATCCTGGCGCGAGTAGCCGAAGTACGGCACGACCGCGGTGATGCGCGCCGCCGAGGCGCGGCGGCAGGCGTCGACCATGACGAGCAGCTCCATCAGCGTGTCGTTGGCGGGCGGACAGGTCGGCTGCACGATGAAGACGTCGCGGCCGCGCACGTTCTCCATCAGCTCGATGTTCACCTCACCGTCGCTGAAGCGGCCAACAGACGCACGTCCGAGCGGCGTCTGCAAATGCCGGGCGATGTCAGTCGCCAGCGTCGGATTGGCGTTGCCGGCAAATAGTGCCAGCGCGTCGCTCGTCGTCATATGATCGTCGGGCCAACCGCCTCAAAATGAATGGCTGGGGTGGAAGGATTCGAACCTCCGAATGGCGGGATCAAAACCCGCTGCCTTACCACTTGGCGACACCCCAGCAACAACTAAGTCAGGGAACGATGCGCCGGTGAGATATTAAGTCCCCGCGCCACGAAGCTCGTCCACTCGTCCGGTACGCGCGCGGCGATGCGCTCCGCCTCGATGGCGCTCGCGCAGGACGCGAAGATACAGGAGCCGGTCCCCGTCAGCCGTGCCGGCGCATATCGCGACAGCCAATCGAGCGCCGCCGCCACCTGGGGGCAGCGCGCCCGCACCACCGGCTCGCAGTCGTTGCGACCACCGGCCTCGAAAAAGGCGCGTATTGTGATGAGGGGGGAATTTCGTGTCAATTCAGGGCTCTGGAACACGTCCCGGGTGCTCACTGCGACGCCCGGGTGAATGACCACGTACCAGCGCTCGGGGAGCTCGAGCGGCGTCAGCCGCTCGCCCACGCCCTCCGCCCATGCCGAAAAACCCCTAACGAATACAGGTACATCCGCGCCGAGAGGCAGTCCCAGCCGGGCCAGCTCCTCGATACCGAGCCGGCAATCCCACAGCCGATTGAGCGCCAGGAGGACTGTAGCCGCATCGGAGCTGCCGCCGCCGAGACCCCCGCCCATCGGTATGCGCTTGCGCACCCGCAGCGTCGCACCCAGCCGTGTGCCGGACGCGACCTGCAGGGCTCGCGCCGCCCGGACCACGAGGTCCGATTCCGGCGGGACGTCAGCCGGTCCCTCGGGCCGCTCAATGACTCCGTCCTCGCGCACGGCAATCCGCACGGTATCGCACAGATCGATGAGCTGAAAGACGGTCTGCAGCTGGTGGTAGCCGTCCGCCCGTCTGCCGGTGACGTGGAGAAAGAGATTCAGCTTGGCCGGCGCCGGCCAGAGAGATTCGCTCAAAGCTGCCACCCGTCGACCACCATGCGCACCCGCACCTGCGCCCGGCGCAAGGTCAGCAATCGAGGCAGCCACTCCGCCCCCACGGGCATGTAGGAGGTGTAATCGATCTGCCATCCGTCCTGCGTCAGCTCGGTGAGGCGCTGCTCGGGATCGAGCCGTACGGAGGCCGGCGCGCCGGGGTCCGGGACACCGAGCACCCAGTATCTCAAGCTGATGAGCGGCGGCTCGAAGCCGAGCTTGTCTTCGAGCTCCTCGCGCGCGGCGGCAGTGCCCAGACGCTTGCCGCTCGAGGTGACGACGCTCAGCTCACCGCCATCCGCCGTCACTTCGACGCCGCCCGCGCCGAGCGGCCCGGTCAGGGCGAGGCGCGTCACCGCGGCGGACTGCATCCAGCGCAGTCCGGCGTTGAAGCCCTGATTGCCGACCGCCACCGCAACACGCCCGCGCAGACCGAAGCGGCCGAGATTCTGCAGCGCCGGCCGGCGCACGCTCCAGGCGACCGAGGGTGCCGGAGAGACCGGCACCGTCTGGCAGCCGGCGAGCGCCAAGGCAAGCGCAATGCCGGCCGACAGCAGGCCGGCGGGGAGGACTCTCGTGTCACTTCGCATTCGGGATGAACCGGGCGACGACCGCCCGCAGCGACTTGGAATCGGGATTTCGCGCCAGCGCCTCCGCCCAGACCTTGCGCGCGGCCTCCTGCCGGCCTGCGGCCCACAGCGCCTGGCCCCAATGTGCGGCGATCTGCGCGTCGTGGCTGATGTCGTACGCACGCTCGAGCGGCGGCAGGGCGCCGGCCGCATCGCCCCGCCGCAAGCGCACCCAACCCAGGCTGTCGAGCACGGCGGGATTGTCCGGCATCTGCCCGAGGGCGCGGCGGATCAGCGCTTCGGCGCGCGGCAGCTCCATGTCATGGTCGGCCAGCGTGTAGCCGAGCGCATTCAGCAGC
>JAGWPE010000083.1 GCA_028870635.1 Gammaproteobacteria bacterium
ACGGGCGGCCTGCAATCGGGTGTGATCGCCCCACCAGAACCCCGTCGCGACGAGCGCGGCGGCGCATGCCACGCCGGCCGTCCCGGCAAGCCATCCCGACGCGCGCGAGCCGCGATGATCGGTCAGCAGGTCACGAATCTCAGCCGTGATGCGATCCGTCTGCGCGTCGAGGCTGGCGTGCAGCCAGCGGCGCATGGACGGCGGCGAGTCGTGTGATTCAGGCTCTGCGCCCATCACCGAGACGGACGCGGCGCCGTGCGCATGGGGCCGCGCTTCCGTGCCGGAATGCGGTGTCAGCGCGTCCAGCGGCTTGAAGCTCGTCTGCTCATCGGTGCGACGGTCGGCCACCAGGTGAAGCTGGTACAGCACTTTCGAGACGTCCGCGTGCTTGATCTGCTTCGGCAACACGCCGACTGCGCCCAGCGCGCGCGCCTGCCCCAGATAGACCTCCCCCTCCTGGGACGTGTACATCATGATGGGGATGGTGGCGGTGCGCGAGTCGTTCTTGATGGCCCTCACCGCCTGGAACCCATCCATGCCGGGCATCATGTGGTCCATGAAGATGACGTCGGGGCGCCTGCTCGCCAGATAGCCGATCGCGGCCTCCGCGCTTTCGACGCTGTCGACCTCGATGTCGTGCTTCTCGAGGATGCGTGCGAGGAACAGACGCGCCGACCTCGAGTCATCGACGATCAAGGCCCGCTTCTGCGCCATGCGCCAGAGTCTTACATGCGCTGCGCGCAGCGTGCAACGGTATTTGCCGGCTCGAGCACGCAGCGGTACAAATCAGCCAGCCGCCCGGCCATGGCGGCGGAAGACCAGCCGCGGGCATAGGGGCGTCCCCGCTCGGAGAGGGTGCCGGCCAGGCCCGGCTCCGTCAGCATCCGGACCACCGCGGCCGCAAACGGCTCTGCGCTTTCCTCGACGACCAGGGCGCCGCAGCCCGGAGCGAGGACCGAGCGCGTGCCGAGCTCCGCGGTGGAGACGATGGGCGCCCCTTGAGCCATCGCCTCGAGCAGCACCAGGCCCTGGGTCTCCGTGCGCGAGGCGAACACGAATACCGCCGCGGCGGCGTAGCAGTCGAGAAGCGTGGTGTCGCGATCGAGATAGCCGGCAAAGTGAACATCGCCCGCGAGGCCGAGGCCGGCGACGAGCCGCCGCAGCGACTCGCGGGCCGGCCCTTCGCCCGCGATGACGAGCATCGCGCGCGGGACCGCCTCGCGAACCCGGACGAACATTCGCACCAGGAACTCGATGTTCTTTTCGTGCGCGACACGGCCGATGTAGGTCACCAGCGGCCGGTCGGGCGCCAGGCCCGCGTGCCGGCGGAAGCGGCGCCCGTCACCGGGCGCGAACCGATCCGCGGGCAATCCTGTCGGAATCACGTGCACAGGCGTGCCGATGCCGTATTGCAGCAGCGACTGGCGCAGCGGCTCCGAGGGAGCGATCAGGGCCTGCACGTCACGGCACTGCGAGCGAGTGAACGCGCGCGCGAGCGCGCGTCCCGCGACTCGCGGCAGCGCGGGGACATAGTGATGCACGTACTCCTCGAAGAAGGTGTGATATGTCTCGATGCACGGTATGCGCAATCGCCTGGCGAACCGCGTGCCGGCATAGTGCGCCACGAACGGTGTCTGGACATGCACGAGATCGAAATCCGTCGGCCGCAGAGCCTCGAGCGCGCGTCCCAGCGCCCTCCAGCGCATTCTGCGGTCCTCGGGATCTTTGGGAACGCGTCCGGCGGGCACGCGAACCACTCCGCGCTCGCCGGGTTGGGATTGCTCCTCGTATTCGGGAGCGATCAGCAATGTCTCGACTCCGCAGCGCGTCAGATCCTCTCGAAAGGTTCTGATGGAGGTGGAGACGCCGTTGACCCTCGGAAAATAGACGTCGGAGATGAACAGTACGCGCACGTAATACCGGGCGGATCAGCTCAGGGACAGCCCCAATCCGCCGAGCGAAGCTCCCAGGATCGCTCCCGCCAGAACGTCGGTCGGATAGTGCAGGCCCAGCACGACGCGGGAGGCTGCAATGGTCAGGGCGAGCGGGACGAGGACCCAGGCGAGCTGCGGAAAATGGATGCTCGCCTGCAGGGCGAAGGACACCGCGTGCAGCGTGTGTCCGGACGGAAAGCTGTAGCGGTCGAGGGGCGGCATGGCAAGATCGATCGCCGCATGGGTGATGAACGGACGCTCGCGGACGAACGCGCGCTTGATCACCTTGTAGACCACGAGGCCGAGCGCCCCGGTCAGCGCCATCACCACGGCCGGCCGCAGCGCGTGGCGGCCGTAGACACAGGGCAGCGCCACGAGGAGCACATACCAGATGATGCCGTCGCCCAGCCGGCTGGCGACCTGGAAGATCCGCCTGGGAACGGGGAAAGTGGCCCCGTGGTTCAGACTGCGGCAGATCCGGTACTCCGCCGCATCCACCCGTGCGAACCAGACACCCAACGAAGAAGTTGGCGCTTCCGGCATAGGTTTCTCCGGGTGGAGAAATTGCCTGAGGAAAGCGACAGGATGATGACAGGAACGTGAATTTTTCGTTACAGGAGACGCCCCCCTTCGGGCCGGCGCGGCGCGCCGGCCGCCGGCCGCTCGCGGCGATGGCGTTGGGCGCGGCGCTGATCGGCTTTGCAGCCGGAACGCCTGCGGCGGGACTCAACCGGCCGGTGCCGGCCGCCGGCCTGCCGGGGCGCGGCGGCGCGGTCGCGCTCCTCTCGGCGGCAATCTCAGGGAGCTTCGCGCCCCGCAGCCGCACCTGGAGGATCGATGTCACGGACCTGCCCCTGGCCGGAGGCCGGGTGCGGATCGCCGGCGTATTGCGGCCGGGCGGCTGGAGTCTCGAGGCTCACGCAACGGCGGTCGATCTGGCCGAGGCAGCGCGGATCGCACGGCAGTGGGTGAGCCTTCCCCCGGGATACCGGATCTCCGGCCACGCGGACTTGGATGTGGCGCTGACGGGCCGCGGCGCTTCGCAGAGGCTGCGGCTCGAGACTCACAGCTCGGACCTCAGCCTGGCCAATCAATCCGGAACGATCGTCGCCCAACAGGTGGCTGCCGCATTGTCAGGCATTCTGGTGCGGCATGGGGATACCGTCACCGCCGTCACGCGCGTGCAAGCCTCGGGCGGGCAGCTGCTCGCCGGAGCGGCGCTGCTCGATTTCGCAGCGAATCCGCTGACTCTCGCTGCCACCCTCGATCGCAGCGGCAAGGGGCCCGTCGTGGTGTCGCGGCTCGATCTCGAGCAGCGGGATCTGATCCGGGCACACGCCGAAGGCGTGGTCCGGCCGGGCGCGCATCCGGGCATCGTGAGGGCTCGCGTCGTCATGGCGAGGCTCCAGTTCCCCGCGGCCTACAAGAGCTATCTGCAGCTCGCGCTGGCGACGACCGCGCTCGGCTCGCTCCAGAGCACCGGAGAGGCGGCCGGCTCGATCGACATCGCCAACGACGCGGTCACCCGCCTCGACTGCTCGCTGCACGACATCAATTTCACCGATCCCGAAGCACGCGTGCTGGTGCAGCACGCAAACGGCGACATCCACTGGGTCTCCGCCCCCGGCGCGGCCGTGGCCCCGTCCGATGTTGCATGGCAGCACGCCGCGGCCTACGACCTGAGCGGCGGACCCGTGCGGCTGCGGTTCGTCACCTGGCAGCGCAACTTCGCCCTACTCGGCGGCAACTCACGCTTACCCGTCTTCGACGGCGCCGTCATCGTGCACACTCTGGTGGGACGGGACCTCGGCACCTCGCAGGCGAAGATCGACTTCGACGCCGACGTCACCCCCATCAGCATGCCCCGGCTCTCGAAGGCCCTGGGCTGGCCGGTCATGAACGGCGATGTCTCCGGCCACATCCCCCTGGTGCGCTACCGCAACCGCGAGCTGACCTTCGACGGCGATCTCATCGCCAAAGTGTTCGACGGGACCATTACCGGCAGCAAGATAGTGTTGAAGAATCCCCTGGGCCCCTGGCCCAGCCTCTCGGCGGACGTGCTTGCGCGCGGCCTCGATCTCGACCTCGTGACCCACACGTTCGCCTTCGGGTCCATCACCGGCCGCATCGATGTCGACGTGCGCGGGCTGCAGCTCTTTGACTGGTCTCCGGTCGCCTTCGATGCACGCCTTTACACCATGCCCGGCGATCGGTCGCCGCATCGCGTCAGTCAGAACGCCGTGACGCGCATCGCCGGTCTCGGCGGAGCCGCCGGAGCAGTCAAGGCGGCGCTCGAATCCGGCGTCCTTAAATTCTTCCATACGTTCCATTACGATCGCATCGGGATCGGCTGCCGGCTGCGGAACGAGGTCTGCGGGATGTCGGGCGCGGGAGCGGCGCCGGACGGCGGCTACTACCTGATCAGGGGCAGCGGAGTGCCGCGGCTCGACATCATCGGCAACGTGCGCCGCGTAGACTGGCCGCGGCTCATCGGGCAGATCGGCGAAGGCATGCGAGAGGGCGATTTCGTGGTGCATACCGGCCGAAAGTGAGCACCCGCCCGCGAAAAATGCGGGGTGGGTTAAGCCCCGATTCAGTGCGGGATGACACAATTTCCCGAGACAGATTGCGGAGACTCTCATGAAGCGTGCAATTGCCGTTACCGGCCTCACCGGCCTCCTGGGGCTCGCTCTGCTCGCCGGCTGCGTGACCGTGAATGTCTACTTTCCCGCCGCCGAGGCGCAGAGGGCTGCCGACAAGATCATCGACGCGGTGACCGGCAGCACCGGCGGCACCGGCGGCCCGGCACAGGAGCCACAGCCGAAGCCGCAGAGCGCGCCGGGTGCGGAGCCTCCCGCGGCCGACCGCAGCGCAACCGCGAGGCCGGGATCGGCATCGGCCTTCCTGCTCGCCGCCACGGAGCGCGTGCTCGATCTCCTGGTGCCCGCCGCCGCGGCGCAGGAGCGGGCCAACCTCGACATCTCGACCCCCGAGATCCGCGCCATCATCGGCTCCATGCACCAGCGGTTCCAACAGCTCGAGCCCTTCTTCGCTTCCGGAGCGGTCGGCATGACGGCGGACGGAACGCTCGCCGTGCGCGATGCGGGCGCCGTGCCGCTCGCCCAGCGCGCGACGCTCATGCGGCTGGTCGCACAGCAGAATCAGGATCTGACTCAACTCTACGGTGAAGTCGCCAGGGCGAACGGTCACCCGGAATGGGCGGCCGACATCCGCAACGTATTTGCGCGGCGCTGGGAGGCGCACGCGCGCGAGAAGGGCTGGTATTACCGGGACAGCGGCGGCAACTGGCAGCACAACTGAGCGAGGCGATCCGCCGCGCCGGGAGCGTGCGCGAAGAAAAGCGACGGCTCGGTGAGCTCGAGCTCGAGCAGGCAGGGCTCACCGTCCACGGATTGGATGAGGTCCACGCGCGCATAGAGCGGCGTCGGAAAAGGTAACGCCGCCAGCACGCGATCGGCGATCAGCAGCTCCCCGGCGGCAGGGACGCGCGGGGTGATGTGCTCTTCGAGGAACAGCGCTTCCGTGGGCGCGGTGCCGCGCCGCAGAAGCGGTCCCTTGCGGATCGCATGACTGAAACGGCCGCCGAAGTAGATGAGCGCAGTCTCACCGTGAAGGTCGACCAGATCGAGATAGGGCTGCAGGAGCACGCTGCGCCCGGCGTGAAGAAGCCGCTCGATGTGATCGGTCGCGGCTCGCTCTTCGCCGCGCGCGTAACGCGAGGCGTCCCTGGATCCCGCGCCGACAGCGGGCTTCACGACCCACTCGCCGGTCCCCTCCTCCGTCAGAAAGCCGTCCAGCGCCCGCGCCGCGCTCGTGCCGGGCTCGACGAACCGCGTCGGCACGACCGGCACGCCCGCCCGCGCGAGATCGCCCAGATAATGCTTGTCGGTGTTCCAGCGAATGACCGCGGGAGGGTTGAGCAGAGTAGTCAGGCTTGCGGCCCTGTCGGCCCAGGCCAGGAATTCGGTCAGACGCTGCGTGTAATCCCAGGTCGAGCGCAGAAGGGCCAGCCGATAGGCCGCCCAGTCGACCTCCGGGTCGTCCCAATCGGCGGCCTCGGCGTCCACGCCCGCTTCGGCCAGCGCGGCGAGGAGCGGCGGCAGGTCCTCGTCGAGGTGGCGCGCGGCACGCGCGCTCACCAAGGCAACCCGCGCCCTCACTCGCGGATTCCGGCGCCGCGCTCCATCAGCATGATGGCGGTGATGAAGAGCGCCACCGCGGCGCCCGCCATGATGGCGAACGCGGCCGCCACGCTGACATCGGATACGCCCAGGAAGCCGTAGCGGAAGGCGTTGATCATGTAGAGAATGGGGTTGAAGTAAGAGATCGCCCGCGCCCAGTGCGGCAGCAGGGCCACCGAGTAGAACACGCCGCCGAAATAGTTGAGCGGCGTCAGCACGAACACCGGGATGATGTTGACCTGGTCGAAGTTCTTGGCGAAGAGCGCATTGAGGAAGCCGCCCAGG
Source organism: Gammaproteobacteria bacterium (assembly GCA_028870635.1). Lineage (GTDB taxonomy): Bacteria > Pseudomonadota > Gammaproteobacteria > Steroidobacterales > Steroidobacteraceae > 13-2-20CM-66-19. The sequence continues at coordinate 6,422 of JAGWPE010000083.1, forward strand.
GCGAAAGTGACCGAGGTGAGGAGCACCGCCCCCAGGATGATGAGCGGGTGATGCACGTGAAGGTTCGTGAAGAGGAGCGACACGCCCGTCACCGCGATGCCGACGAGCAGGCCGCGCACCAGTCCGCCCGCCACGTATCCCGCGACGATGAGCCAGCTGGGAAGCGGCGAGACCAGCAGCTCCTCCACGTGCTTGCCCCATTTTGCGCCGTAAAACGAGGAGACGACGTTGGAGTAGGAGTTGATGTTGACGGCCATCATGATGAGGCCGGGGGCGATGTACTGCATGTACCCGAAGCCGCCCATCGGCCCGACGCGGCTGCCGAGCAGGCTGCCGAAAATCGCAAAATACAGCGCCTGCGTCACCGCCGACGGCAGGATGGTCTGAGTCCAGATGCGGATGATCCGCTGGTACTCGCGCAGGACGATGGTCCTGAAACCGATCCAGCGGACGAGGCCCAGATTCATCGGCTCCGTGGCCGCGCTCTCGGCCAGCGAGTTGCGAGGCTCCGTCCCTGCGCCTCGCCCGTCGGGCCGGCTGCCGCCGTCCAAAATCGTTCCAGAGGCTTTTGTCACGCCGCGGCTCCCTTGTCCACCAGGCGCATGAATATCTCCTCGAGGCGATTGACCTTGTTCCGCATGCTCACCACCTCCACGCCGAGCTGCGAGAGGCGACCGAAGAGATCGTTGAGATTCTGCTCCTTGGAGACCTCGACCTCCAGGGTGTGATCATCGGTGAGCCGCACCGGATAGCCCTCCAGGCGGGGCGCGGCCGCGAGGGGCGCGCTGACATTGAGCACGAAGGTCTCGGTATGCAGGCGCCGCAGCAGGCTGCTCATGCGGTCGCGCTCGACGATTCGTCCGCCATCGATGATGGCTATGTTGCGGCACAGAGTCTCGGCTTCCTCGAGGTAGTGCGTAGTCAGGATGATGGTGGTACCGCGCCGGTTGATATCCTGCAGGAAATCCCACATCGAGCGGCGGATCTCGATGTCGACGCCGGCGGTCGGCTCATCTAGGATGAGGAGCCGCGGCTCGTGCATCAGGGCGCGAGCGATCATCAGGCGGCGCTTCATGCCGCCGGAGAGGCTGCGGGAAGCCTTGTCGCGCTTGTCCCACAGCTGCAGCTGCTTGAGATACCGCTGCGCGCGCCGCCGGGCCTCCGCCCGGGGAATGCCGTAGAAGCCCGCCTGATTGACCACGATGGTCTCGGGCGACTCGAACATGTTGAAGTTGAGCTCCTGCGGTACGACGCCGATGCAGGCCTTGGCCGCCTCGAGCTCCCGGTCGATGTCATGGCCGAAGACCGCGACATCGCCCCCGGTCTTGGTGACGAGGGAGGTCATGATGCCGATCAGGGTGGTCTTGCCGGCGCCGTTGGGCCCCAGCAGCGCGAAGAAATCGCCCTGCTCGACCTCCAGGTCGATGCCCTTGAGCGCCTGCACGCCGTTCTTGTAGGTCTTCGTCAGTGCGTGGACCGAGAGTGCATTCATAACCCTTGAGAATCCTTCACGCGCCGCAATGCCGCAATGCCTATTTCGGGAGATCCGCCGATACCTCAGTCCTTGAAGTACCTGGCCAGGAATTCATCGAACGTACCCTGGTCGGCGGCTTCGATGGCCCGCTGCCGGGCGAGCGACTCCTCGGCCTCGGCCGCGAGCTCCTGCAGGCGCGCCTCGTTCGGCGGATAGAGATCGAGAAAGTATCCCTTGTGGGTGGCCGACATGCGCAGCGCCAGGTCGAAGAAGGGCTCGCCGGTATCGGTGAGCTCCTTCATCATCCGGGCCGAGGGCGTGAGCCGCACGTCCTCCACTTTGGCGGCCTGGGCGGCGAGGGCCCCCGAGTAAGGCCGGGAGACATCGCCCCGATCGAGGATCTCGCAGATGCCGGTGAGTGAGTCGATGAGCTCCCGCGCCCAGGCGCGCATCGGCACGCTGCGCCCGTCCCGCCACAGGGTGAGTCCCGGCTCGCGCCCGCGCCGGGCGACGGTGAGGTGGTTCTGATCGAGCGAGCGCTGCTCGCCGTCGCCGATCGGCGGGCTTTCCTTGAGGAGACAGAGGGCGAGGAACGCCTCCAGGAAGCGCAGCTTGTTCTGATTCACGCCCACCGGGTCGAAGGCGCTGACATCGAGCGCCCGCACCTCGACGTATTCGACGCCCGCGCGCCTGAGAGCCTTGGTCGGCCGCTCGCCGGAGCGGGCCACGCGCTTCGGCCGGATGAAGCTGTAGTACTCGTTCTCGATCTGCAGGATGTTGGCATTGAGCTGCCGGTATTCGCCATCCACTTTGACGCCGAGAGCCGCGTACGGCGGATGCGGCGTCATGATGGCGTGACTCAGGTCGCGAACGTACTCATCGAGGCTGTTGACCGAGACGGTGAGGTCCGCCTGGTTGCGATTGCGGTAGCCGATGTCGCTCATCCTGAGGCTGGTGCCGTACGGCTCGTAGGCGCTGCCGGCCGTGAAATCGCGCAGTCCATGGTCCGTGCCTCTCAGGAAGGACTTGCACACGACCGGCGAGACCCCGAAAAGATACAACACCAGCCAGCCGTGCCGGCGGTAATTGCGCAGCAGGTCGAAGTACCGTGCCGACACGAAGGCGGCACCGCGCTCGCGCGACTTCACCAGATCCGCGTAGGCATCCCAGAAGGGCAGCGGGAAAGAGTAATTGAAGTGCACTCCGGAGATCGCCTGCATCATCCGGCCATAGCGCAGCCCCAGCCCACGGCGATATACCGTCTTCATGCAGCCGATGTGCGAGCGGCCGTACTCGGCGATCGGGATGTCCTCGTCCCGGGAGATGGCCCCGGGCATGCTGGTCGCCCAGAGGAGCTCGCTGCCCAGATGGCGGTATACGAACTGGTGCAGGTCGAGCAGATACTGCAGCAGCTCCCAGGTGGCGGTGAAGGTGGGCGTGACGAGCTCGATCAGCGCCTCGGAATAATCGGTCGTGATGTGCTCGCTGGTGAGCGCGGAGCCGAGCGCGCGTGGGTGCGGCGTCTGCACGAGGCGGCCTTCCGGCGTCACGCGCAGCGATTCCTTCTCCAGGCCCTTGCGCCCGCCCTGGAGGATCTCGGGCTGGCCGCTGTTGACGAGCGCGGACAGGCGCCGCTCGAAGGCGGTATCAAGACCGGGGCTGCTCATGTTTAAGCGCTGGATCCGGGCTTCCTGCCCGGCCCAGCGCTGCTTTGGTCAAAAAGCGTGGTTTTTGCCCAAAGCTCGCTCGGCGGAGCGAAGCAGTGCTTCGCTGAAAGCACCGCCTCGCCCTGCGGCGGCGGGGCACATCCCTGTGCCTGGGTTGCTGGGTCGTTCCGATTCATGATTTGGGTAACTCGCTATGGGTGGGCGCGAACCCCTAAGCCTACCGCGAGGGCTGCGCATCTGGCATCTTGCCGCCTGGCGGGGCACCCGCGCAACGGAGATTCCCACATGATCGGCATCATCGGCGGCACTGGTCTCTACCGGATGGAGGGTCTCGAAGTCACTCGCTCGGCAGAGATCGACACGCCGTTCGGCGCGCCTTCAGGTCCCGTGATGCTGGGCCGGCTGGCGGGACGGGACATCGCGTTTCTGCCGCGGCATGGCCTGCATCACGACCTGCTGCCCAGCGAGATCAACTTCCGGGCGAACATCTGGGCGCTGAAGGCCGCGGGGGTGCGGACGATCATCGGGGTTTCGGCAGTGGGAAGCCTGCGGGAGGAGATTCGTCCGGGCGACCTGGCGCTGCCGTCGCAGTATCTCGATTTCACCAAGGGCCTGCGGGCGGCGAGCTTCTTCGGCAAGGGACTGGTCGCGCACGTGTCCACGGCTCACCCGACCTGGGCGCATACGGCAGCGCTGATCGCCAGGGTGGCAAAGACGGTCGGGCAGCCGATTCACCGCGACAGAACCTACGCCTGTGTGGAGGGACCGCGGCTTGGCACCAGGGCGGAGAGCTTCTGGCTGCGGGGAGCGGGAGCCGACCTGGTGGGAATGACCAACGTGCCGGAGGCTTTCCTGGCGCTCGAGGCGCAGGTGGGATACTGCGTCATCACCGTGGCAACCGACTATGACTGCTGGCTGGACGACGCCTCGCAGCATGTATCGGCTGAGCAAGTGATCGGGCAGTTCAGGGAAAGCCTGGGACGGGTGCAGCGGCTCATCGCCGGGGCGGTGGCGGAGTATGTGGAGGACGAGTCGCGGCCCTGCCGGCGGGCGCTCGAAGCGGCCGTGGTGACACCGCGGGAGCAGATGAGCGCCGAGCAGAAGAAGGTGCTGGACTTCCTCGCCAGCTGACCTTTCAGCCGGACAGCCTGCCGCCCGGAAAGCCGCCCAGGCCGTGGAAAGTCATGTAGAGAGAATAGACGCTGACGGCAGTGGCGATGAGCATTTCCAGGCAGAGAATCGCCACCCCGTACCTGTACCAGGGCTCGTGCCGCACGGGGGCGGAGGTAGTTGGATGCATGGCTGCGGACTCCTGATTGACGGGCTCACTCGGCGGGAGCCGCCTGAGGGACGAAGAAGACTCCGTGCTCTTCGGGATGGCGCTCGTGGCGAGCGGCCCAGAAGTAGAAAAGGACGAACGGGATGAACAGAGCGAGGGCCACACGGAGATAACCGCCATGGATATTGGACTGGGCGGCGAAGATGAGGGGGTAGACGATTCCGCCGGCGGTCGACAGACCGCCGACGAAGCCGGCGGCAATACCGGGGCGGTCCGGGAACAGCAGAGGAACGAGGGCGAAGGTGCCGCCGGTGCCGAAGGAAATGAAGATTCCCAGGGCTACCAGCGTTGCCACCGAAGCATGCAGCGACCCGGAGAGGCCGGCGGCGGTGAGCCCTCCCATGGCCAGCGTGATCAGGACGAGAGCAATGCCGAGCCAGTGCAAACGGGGCGCGTACGGCAGCGTCCGCGCGATGAAGGGCAGCGGCGTCCAGCCCCGGCGCTGGAAAAGATCCGACATGTAGCCCGCGAACGGCCGGAAGAGCGAGGCGGTGAAGGACTGGACCGCGGCGAAGGTTCCGGCGGCAATCTGCATGCCGGCGACGCCCGTGAAGCCGAGCGCCACCACCTCGGCGTGGAAACCGCGCGCAAAATAGCCCGGCAGCCACGCGTTCAGCGCGATCTCGAGCCCAAATGACATCGCATAGGCGAGCATGAGCGCGATGGCAACGTACCGGCTCCAGACGAATGCGGCGCTTTTCCAACCGCTTCTCCCGCGCGCCGTCTGTTGCCGGGCAACGGACTGCGCCGCGCGGCCGCGAATCAGATACCAGCCGGCGATGGCGAGCGCGACGACGCCCATCCACAGATAGGCGGACTGGTAGGAGGTGCCGAAGATGCGCGGCAGGAGCAGCGCGCCGACTCCCGCGCCGGCATTGCCGGTGCCGGCATAGAGTCCCTCGGCGGTGCCGATCTCGTGGGGCTCGAACCATTGCGCCACGTGTTGGATTCCGATCACGAACGAGACGCCCGCGGCTGCGACGACGACACGCTCCGCGAAGAGAAGCGGGTAGCTGGTGGTGAAGGCCGAGGCGATCGACACCACACCGCATGCCGCGAGCACCAGGGCGAATGCGCGCGGCGCGCCGAAGCGATCCGCGGCCCAGCCAGCCGCCATTCTCCCGCCCGGCGCCATCCACATGGCCGAGCTGGCCAGCAGTCCGAGCTCCTTGATGCCCAGGTGATAGTGCGCCGCGATGCTCGGGCTGAACGCCGCCGTGGAGAACCACATGAGGAAACACCAGAAGAACGCGACGGTCGCGATCACCAGTTGCTCGACTTTGTGTGTGTCTTTCGCCTGTTGCATACGTGGGTCCACCATGCGAGCAAAAAAAAACGCCAATCCGGCGCGTCCCTCTCGTGGACGGCATGGATTGGCGGCACTGCCTCTGAGCGGACCGCTGCCGGCCTCGCTCGCAGTGGCGTACTGCAATCGCTGTGCCATGCGCGAGATCTGCGGGTGACAGGCTTTCGCGACAAGGCCTTAGCGGCCGCAACCGCTCATTTCCGCGATACAGGATGGGTGCGCGATGAACCAGACCGGGGCAGCTTCCGAGCAATTGCCCTTTGCCAGTGCGGTGACGCTGCCAGTGCGGTGACGCTTGCCTGTGGCTCCGCGGTCGAAGCCTGCTTCAGGCGGCGACGTGTGCACCTGACGTTAGCTTGTACGTCGGATACGACGTCGCCCTACTTCCAAGCACCTCCGGGAAGAACGAGCGCGCGACCCGCGCGCCGGTGTTGACAGCGCCTTCGATGGATATATCCTACAGATACTTGCTTCCCAACTTCCCGATGATCGCGAGACCTCGAAGTGAAAATCCGTGTTCTGTCCGATCTACACCTGGAGTTCCAGGACTGGAATCCGCCTGAAGCGGACGCCGACATCATCGTTCTCGCAGGCGACATTCACTCCGGTCGTCGCGGAGTCGAATGGGCACGCCGGCAATTTCCTGTGATGCCGATCCTTTACGTGCCCGGCAACCACGAATTCTACGGGCGGGACATGCATGAGACTCTGTCGGATCTGCAGAAGGCCGGCAGACACTGCCGCGTAGACGTGTTGCATGGACGCGGCGTGATAATCGGCGGCGTGCGCTTTCTGGGCGCAACGCTGTGGACCGACTTCGCCCTACACGGCGTAGACGCCCCGTCACTTCGCCGCGCCATGAGCGACGCGCGATGCGGGATGAGCGACTTCAGTATCATCCGTTACGGCGGACACGAGCTATTCCGTCCCGAGCATGCACGAGCGATGCACCTCGAGCAGGCATCCTGGATTCGCGAAAGACTGGCTGACGAATTCCCGGGTCCCACGGTCCTGGTGACTCACCACCTGCCGCATCCGCGCAGCATCCACCGTAAGTACTGGGGCTCGGGCCTCAATCCCAGCTTCGCGAGCGATCTCTCGCATCTGATGGGATCGCCGGTCGCCGCGTGGATCCATGGCCACACCCACGATTCCTGCGACTACGCCGAGCAGGGAACGCGCGTCCTCTGCAATCCTCGCGGGTATGGACCCTTCGAGCTCAACGCAGCATTCGATCCGACTCTGACGATCGAGATCAATCCATTGAGCCCTCTGCAACGCGCGCCGGGGTGGATCGAGCCGCCGCCACCGGCAGAGGACAGCCGCATTCGGCGTGCCGAGGCGGCGTGAGCTCATGACCCTGCGGCATGCGTATCCGGAGTTTCTGTGCGTTTGCCACAGATATTCCGGATTCCCGCCGCGCCTTCGGGCTCATAACATGCCGCTACTCCCAGATCGCTGAAGATTTCTCAGCTGCTGCCAGGAGGGCTCATCATGTCTGTCATGTACGTCGCAACGCTGGACATCCTCACCGAAAAAGGTGGCTTCAACCCCCAGGCAGCACGGGCCATCGGCGAGGCCATCGATCTCGAGATCGCGAGATCCCGCGATACATCGGCGACCAGAGACGATGTAGGCGAGTGTCGGCGCATTCTCGGCGAAGAGATCGCATCGCTGCGAGGCCAGGCGGATAGAAACACCTCGGGATTGCGCTCGGAGATCAAGGACGAGATAGCCGGGCTCCGCGTGGAGCTGAAGGAGGACATCAGCGCCCTGCGTGCACAGGTCAAGGAGGATATCGGTGCCCTCCGCGGTGAGCTGAAGGAGGACATCAGCACTCTGCGCGCACAGATCAAGGAGGATATGAGCGCCCTGCGCGCGGAGCTGGTCCGTTGGGTCTTCGTCGTCATCATGGGGCAGACGGCAATGCTGCTCGGTGTGCTCTATTTCTTCGTCAAGTATCTCAAGTAGGAGCTTTACGCCTGTTCGGCGAAGTAGGCCTCGATGCGGTAGCCGTCCGGATCCATGAGGTAGGCGGCGTAGTAACCTGCGCCGTAATCGGCGCGCAAGCCCGGGCCGCCGTTGTCGAGGCCGCCGGACGCCAAACCGGCAGCGTGAAAGGCGTCGACCGACTTGCGGTTCGGGGCGGAGAAGCAGAGGTGCAGTCCTGACTTGCCGTCCGCAGCCACCGGGCGCTCGGCCGCGCCCACCCAGAGGGCGGGGGCCTTGGCGCCATAACCGAGAGACTCGGCCGATTCGCTGAGGCACTTGTATCCGAGGGGCGGCAGGGCGGCGTCGTAGAAGCGCTTGCTCGCCGCGACATTTCTCACCCCTATCGAAACGTGGTCGATCATGGACGGCTCTCCGGTTGCGAGCTGGGACGGGTGCTGTTCGTTGGCGGCAAGATAGGCCGGCCGCCGGCCAGCGGCTTGGGAAAAATTGCTATCCTTGGCGCATGTCGCTCTCGGCGAAACTGCTGGCATCGGGAACCGGTTGGCGCGTGAGCGACATGGTATGCACGTCCGGGCCACGCGATCCCTGCTACGTGGAGCAACACAGCGCCTACAGCATCGCGCTGGTGACGGACGGCAATTTCCAATATCGCACCGCCCAAGGCTCTGCGCTGATGACGCCCGGCTCATTGCTGCTGGGCAACGAAGGCGCCTGCTTCGAATGCGGCCATGAGCACGGCCGGGGCGACCGGTGCCTCGCGTTTCATTTCTCGCCCGAGGTCCTGGAGTCCGTCGTTGCCGCCACGCCGGGCACCAGGCAACTGGCGCTGACGGCGGCGCGGCTGCCGCCCGTGCCGTCAGTGCTCGCCGTGCTTGCGGGCGCACAGGCCTTGAGAGATCAGAGCGGCGGCGCGGAGGAGTTCCGAGAGCTGGCGCTGCGGGTGGCCGGCGCGGTCTGCACGGCGCTCAATGAGACCCCCGCAGAGGCCCGGCGCTCGCCGACACCTCGGGACGAGCGGAGAGTCGCCGCCGCACTGCGCCGCATCGAAGCACAGCAGGAGGTGCGGCTCTCGGTCGATGATCTGGCGGCCGAAGCGGCGGTCAGCCCGTTCCACTTTCTTCGGATCTTCGAGCAGGTCGTGGGCGTCACCCCGGGCCAGTACATGCTGCGCACGCGACTGCGCCGCGCGGCGGTGAGGCTGCGGCGGTCCCGCGACACGATAGCCGCGATAGCCTTGGACTGCGGCTTCGAAGATCTCTCGACTTTCCACCGTCAGTTCCGGCACACAATCGGACTGACACCGGGTGCTTACCGGGCGCAACGCGCTCCGCTGGGTTGAGCCAGGGCACGGCGGCGATGCAGGAACCGGACTGCAAGCGGCACATCGAGGCCGTGTATCAAAGCGAGTCGCGCGCGGTTCTCGCGACACTGATCCGGCTGCTCGGCGATTTCGACCGGGCCGAGGAAGCCTTGCACGATGCCTTCCGCGCCGCCCTCGAGAAATGGCCGCAGCAGGGAGTCCCGGAGAATCCACGCGCGTGGCTGGTGTCGGCAGGGCGCTTTCGCAGCATCGATCAGCTGCGCCGCCAGAGTCGCTTCGATTCGTACGATCCGCAGGCCCACGATGTCGCCGCCGGGAATACTGTCGCTGCCGATGAGGATGATCCGAGCGTGGCGGACGATCGCCTGCGGTTGATCTTCACCTGCTGCCACCCTGCCCTTGCGCCCGATGCGCAGATCGCGTTGACGCTCCGGGAAGTCTGCGGTCTGACGACGGAGCAGATCGCGCACGCATTCCTGACTCCCGTCCCAACATTGGCGCAGCGGATCGTGCGAGCCAAGGGGAAGATTCGCGATGCCCGGATTCCCTATGAGGTCCCGGCTCCAGGTGAGCTGGCCGAGCGGCTCGAGAGCGTCTTGCGTGTCATCTATCTGGTATTCAACGAAGGCTACACGGCGAGCAGCGGCACGGAGCTGATGCGCCTCGACCTGGCGAGCGAGGCGATTCGACTCGGACGGCTGCTGGTCGGGATGCTGCAGGAAACGGAAGCTGTCGGCCTGCTCGCACTGATGCTGCTGCAGGATTCCCGCCGGGCCGCGCGCGCCTCCGCCGCCGGCGAGCTCATCGTGCTCGAGGAGCAGGACCGATCGCTCTGGAATCGGGAGCAGATCGAGGAGGGGTCGGCGCTGGTGGCGCGGGCGCTTTCCTCCCGCCGCTTCGGCCCCTACTCGCTGCAGGCGGCGATCGCCGCCGTGCACTGTGACGCCACGGCGGCTGCCGATACCGACTGGAACGAGATCGTTTATCTCTATGACCTGCTGCTGGGCATCGAGCCGACGCCGATCGTCGAGCTCAATCGCGCAGTCGCCGTAGCCATGCGGGACGGTCCGGGCGCCGGGCTGGCGCTCGTCGATGAGTTGCTGGCGAGGGGCGAACTGAGGGGATATCGGCTGGCCCACGCGGCGCGGGCGGACCTCTGCCGCCGGCTCGGGAGAAGCTCCGAGGCGCGAGAGGCGTATCTGCGCGCCCTTGCTCTGGCAGAGCTCGAGCCCGAGCGGCAGTTCCTGCAGCGCCGGCTGGCGGAGCTGGATGCAGACTGATCGATAACACTGGGGTGCCCTGTCGATCCTGGGGAGCTCCGTTCGGCTATCCGCAGAGAGCGGTGCCGGGTAACCGGGCGAGAGCTCGCGCCCAGGTCCGATATATTGACTGTTCAATCCTGATCGGGAGCGTGGCGGCAATGAAATACCTGTGCCTGATCTACGGCGAGGAGCAGAAGATCGGTGAGATGGACGACCGCAAGTGCCTGGCATGCGACTCCGAGCTGCGCGCCCGGGGACAATGCATCGCTTCGGAAGCGCTGGAG
>JAGWPE010000084.1 GCA_028870635.1 Gammaproteobacteria bacterium
GCGACCCCGTCATAGAGCCGATTCCACAGCCAGGTCAGCAGCCGCTCGAGGAAGCGGACGAACGCGTGCGAATAGTTGGCGGCAATCTCTTCCGCATCGCGCGTGGCCTGACGCAACGCCATGCGCCGCGTGAGGGACTTTTCGCGCATTTCCTGAGCGACGGCGGCGCGCACGGCACGCGTCCGCAGCACACGTGTGACGATGGTGCGCCGATGGGAGAGGTCGGGCCCGATGCGCGCCGCGCGATGTTGCGCGTAGAGAGCGCGCAACGAGCGCGCCACCCTGCGGCCGCGCACCGCGAGCCCGGTCTCATCGCCGAGGAGGCTGCGCAGGGAGATCGGCTCTTCCAGCTCGACCAAGGTGTTGCGGCCGTTGAAGAGGACCTGCAGGAACTTGCGCGCGCGGCTGGTGAGCGCCCCGTTCCCTTCCGACAACATGAGGCGGAACCAGGAAGCCTCGCGCTGCGGAGCGCGTCCCCAATACACGGCGACGGGCACCAGCTCGATGTCGAGGTTGGGATCGGCGTCGAGCGCGGCCAGCATTTCATCGAGCTGCGGCGGCGGACGGCGATCGAGCCGCTCGTCCCAAAAGCCGCGCGGCCGACTGAGGTAGAAGTAGGAGCGAAGGTCGGAGGCGCCACCCAGCAATCGCTTCCGCGGTCGCGGCAGCCGCAGCCGGACGCAGGCACGCTGCAGGATGGCGAGGTCGGTGATGCTGCGCCGCTCCAGCAGGTAGCACACGGCGGCCGCGCGGCTCTGCAGGCGGGCCGGGATGTCCTCGGGCAGCACCCGGTATCGCACCCATATCGCGAGCACGCGATGCAACAGCCAGTTCAACCCCGCCCCCCTGGGACTGCTATTCGAAGGCCAGCGCCGGAAGGTCTAGCGCAATCAGAAAGTACTCGAAGAGATACTGGATGACGCGGATCTGATTGTGCAGGTTGTGGTCGCTTTCCAGAAGATGAAGCGCGGCGCGATAGGTCTGCGCGAAGCGCACGCTGTGCTCGAACGGCACCACGTCATCTCGCCACCCGTGCACCACCGTCGCGGGGCAGTCGAGCACGCGCTGACGCAGCTCCGGCAGACCGGGCATGTAGAGGGCGGGCGCCATCAGGAAGACGCCGCGCGCGTGCAGCAGGGAAGCAGAAGCCACGGCAACGTATCCGCCGAGGCTGGATCCGACCAGCACCAGGTCGCCCGTGAGCTCCTTGCAGAACTCGACGAGCCGCGCGACACGCTGGCGCGGATCCTCGAGTCCGCGGTAATCGACAGAGTGCGCTTCGTAGCCCTCGCTGCGCGCGACTTCGGCGAGGGAGGAAATCTTCCGTCCCCATGGTCCGCTCTCCTTGCCGTGAGAGAAGACCACGTGCCGGCCGGCCACGACCGATTCCGCGGTGGCGGCGGCTTTCGGGTCGGTTGCGGGATTGCTATCGCCCTGGCTCATCGCGCGAATCATGCAGGCAAACCCGACCCGAAGCCATAACCCCCGGCGGCATGCTCCGCTCGTCCCGGCGCGCAGCGCCGCCCGGCTTGGCGCAGGCCTATGATTTCATTGGGCCGGCCCCTCGGATGGGCTACCTGTAATCCATTTTCTTCAATATGGTGGTCTCGATTTCCCACTCGACGCGCTGGCGGGAGGTGGCCAGCCGGTTGACGCTGACCGGGCGAACGCGGCTCGCCGCGGGGTGATGGGTCACCAGCCAGGCATCGAACTCCCCCGGTCTGCTGGTCGCGAAGCCGAACAACAGATTGACGCGGCCGTCGGCGACGGTGTCGGGACGATTGACGCGCTCGTCACAGATGACGAAATAGCGGTCGCCGGTATCGGTGCTCGCGAATGCCCCCTGCTCCGCCAACACCTCGAGAAACGTCTCGACCAGCGAGCGGGCACGCCCCCAGAGGGCCGGCCCGTTCTGCTCGAGCAGCACCCAGCGAGTACCGCGCTCGACACTTGCGGCAACCCAGAGGCCCAGGCGCCGCGCCGAGAGATACTTCCAATCGGTGAGTCCGCTGCCGCCCGCCGCGAGCGTGCGCGCATCCACTCGCATGCCACCGCCCGCGCGCGGCACCAACAGCGTGTTGATTCCGGCCTGGCTGAGCCTCAGGCGATCGGCGTCGCTGACCGGCACGGCAGGCTGCATTCCCGGGCGCAGAGTCAGTTCCTCTCTCTGGACGGCCGACCACAGCGGACAGGCCTCGTCGGCGCGCGCAAGCATGCCGGCCACCGCGCCGCAGGAGGCGAAAGTCTCCAGGCGCCCGCGCAGCCGATCGAGCGCCTGGATCCGTGGGTAGTACATGACCGCATTGTCGCTGCGAAACGGCCACGAGCGCATGCCATCGAGCGCCGCGCGCGCGGTGGTCCAGGAGGCGGGCGGGTCGACGATGAGCAGCGCGTGATGCTCGCGGCAGTAGCGCGCGGCGACGAGAAGGGCGCTCAAGCCCAGGTCGTGCTCCCGCGTGAGCGGCGGTATGCACAGAAAATTGAAGCTTTCAGCCGCGCTGAGCGCGAAGACTCCGGTGCCGGCCGCCGCAGAGCCGATGATGTCGTAATCGGTCAGCGGGCCGCCATCGTCGCCGTCGGCATTGGAGAACGCGTAGCCGATCGCGGAGCCTCCGGGCCCCGTGGAGCGGTCCGGACGCTGCGCCGGCAGCGGCTCCACTGCCCGGACCAGGCGTGATTGCAGGAGAAGATCGGCGAGGCAGCGTCCTGAGTCCGGCCGCAGGGAAGCGCGGCGGAAGATCTCCTGGTCCTCGACGAGCTCCGAGGCCGCCGAGCGCACGCGCTGGATGACGAGGTTGAAGCGATCGGGATCGCCCTCTGGGATGCCGTCGTAGTCGACGGATGCGCGCAGATACTCCCTCGAGCCGGGATTGACGCCTGCGAGACGGAGCATCCCGGCACCCGCCGGCAGGGTGATGGTCGGCGGGCGCGCGCCGTTGACGGCACGCACGATGATCGCGCGGCCGCCGCCGTGATCGAAGAACTGCTCGACGGCGTAGGAGAGCGTCGAGGGTTGCCACAGCCCGCCGTACACCTGTTGGAACTCGGCGAAGCTCGCGACGGTCACAGGGCGCTGCACCGGGCCCTTGAGGGTGCGGCCGATGAAGGCGGTAACCCCGCTCGGCAGGCGCGCGATGATCGGCTCGGTCTGGCTTCGCGCGAGCTCCAGGCTGGGCGCGCCGCGTTCAACCACTGGTGTGAATCCCCGCCGTGTTCTTGTTGTAGGCGCGGACTGTACCACAACGGGGCGAGCCGGTAACCCGCCGTCGCGGGCAGCCAGCGGCACCGCGACCAGAGGTCTGAGCTTACGTGCCCGTCGGATCGGCAGCCGGCGCAGCGGATGCGCCGTGTCCGGAATCGGCTCCTGTCCGCGGCGCGGCGCCGGCAGGGTCAGCCGGCCCCGCAGCGGGAGCGCCGCGCGCATCGCTCGACGTCGCGCCGCCGGAAGCGCCCTGGTCCATGCCGGACATCATCTGATTGAACTCGGCGTCGGTCAGCGGCAGGTCCGTTTTGCCATCCCAAGTGGAATCCGCCGGCAGAGTGTTCCGCACGAGGCGCGCCTGAGCGATCACCTGCTGCAGGCCGTTACCGCCGCCGTCATCGATGCTCTGGCTGTTGCCGGAAACCGGCACCGGCACGCCGACCGGCCCGTCGACGAGCTGCGCGACGCGACTCCAGTCGATCTTCTGGTGGTGCCGCTCGAGCTCGATGCGCTGGCCATGGGTCAGCGTGACGGCGAGCAGCCGCCGGGCCTGCTTCTTCCACGGACGCTTGTCATCTCCCAGCGGTCCGGACGATTGCATGTAGAGGTGCCCGTCCTCCCAGCCGAACACGTAAGGCTGGTTGACCACACGGACCTCGGTGCCGTTCGGCACCATCCTGAATATCTGCGCGATGTCCTCGGGGAACAGGTGCACGCACCCGTGACTGACGCGCAGGCCCACACTGACCGGCTTGTTGGTTCCGTGGATCAGGTATCCCGGCCAGCCGAGGTGCAGCGCATAGTCGCCGAGTGGATTGTCCGGCCCGGGGCCCATGACCCTGGGCAGCTTGTCGCCTTCCTGCAGATGCTCGGCAATGATCGAGGACGGAACGTGCCAGACGGGGTTCTTCTCATGCCAGAGGACGCGCGTCACGCCTTGCGGAGTCTTCCAGCCCCGGCGGCCGATGCCCACGGGGTGGGTGATGACGACCTGCGGCTTGCCGCGCTTATGGGGCGGGAAGTAGAAGAGCCGCATCGCCGCCAGATTGACGACGATGCCGGTATGAGGAGCATCGGGCAACACGTACTGCGTAGGCACGAGGACAGGGGTGCCTGGCTTGGGTATCCATGGATCGACGTCCGGGTTGGCACGGGTGATCTCCCCCAGGCCGACGTTGAAGCGCCTGCCGATGTCGCTCAACGTCTCGCCCTTGCGGACTTTGACGATCTGCAGAGCGCCCACGACATCCTGTCCCGGCGCGAGCATGAAGCGCTCCGTCTCTACCGGGAGGGGCGCCGGCGGCTCGGCGGGCGCGGCTTGTTTGGGCGGAGCCGGCGCGGGACGCTGCGGCGCGCGCAGCAGCGAGCAGGCGCCGACGGCGAGAGACAGGCACGCCGCCAAGGCTATGCGGAGCGGGGAAGACTTCATCGTCTCGGGATTATGACATTCCAGCCACCCTTCAGAGCACCCTGTCGGCTTTTAGCGACCGCAACCCAACCCGTGCGCCGGTCGAAAGCAAGTGAGTAAGCGGACCAGGGCCGCTCCCGTTTCCCGGGGCAGCTCGTCTCGCGGCGGCGGGTCTCAGAGAGCCGCGGGATGAAAGGCGGTGAAATGGCCGAGCCCGCCCCAAGCGCCGCAGGCGACTTTGGGCCAATGGACGATGAAAAAAAAACCCCCGGACCGTGAGGACCGGGGGTTCGAAATGCGGACTTTCGATGAAGGGAAGGAAGTCCGCTAGGGGATACCGATACCGACTCTCAGTGCAAACGCGCCCAGTGCAAAATCTTGATCTCTTCCGAATCCAGATCGAAGCTCTGCGCGAGCAGAGATCGCAGCTCGCGCGTACCGCCGCCGCTCTCCAGCGGATGCCGCAGCTCCACCACACCGCTCCATTCGCTCGAGGCCATCGCGCTCGCCGCCCGCGCCTCTCCGGTTACGAAGTGCGTGTAGTACTTGGTAGCCACGGCGGAAAGCGTAATTTCGCCGCGGGCCGCCGTCCGTGAACGGTTCCACAGAACATCGGCCTTTTGACAAAATCGCCGTCATGGGACGATTTCGGACACCCTCGCCGGCGGCCTCCAAATACATCACCCGCGAGGGGGAGCGGCGCCTGCGTGAGGAGCTGGAGCAACTCTGGAGGATGGAGCGTCCGAAAGTAACGCAGGCGGTAGCGGAAGCGGCGGCTCAGGGGGACCGCTCCGAGAACGCCGAATACACTTATGGTAAACGCCGGCTGCGGGAGATCGACCGCAGAGTGCGCTTCCTGCGCAAGCGTCTGGATGGCATGGTCGTGGTCGATCAGCCGCCCGCCGACCGCAACAAGGTGTATTTCGGGGCCTGGGTGACCGTCGAATCGGCCGATGGCGCACGATCGCAATACCGCATCGTCGGGCCGGACGAATTCGATCGCGAGCCTGGCTATATCAGCATGGACTCGCCGCTCGGGCGCGCGCTGCTGCGCCGAAGCCTGGATGAGGAGGTGACGGTGGAGCTGCCGGGCGGCAGCCGCACCGTCGTCATCGTGGAGATCGACTATCCGCGAGGCGCGTAACGTCGACTGGCCAGCCATGGAGCGGGCCAAAGCCGCCGTTGGCCCGCGGGATTGGAAACGGTGAAGGGGGCCCGCTCGCTGAAACGGCCGCAGGCCTGTTTCAGCCAATCGAGGGGAGTTACCATGCAACGCGGACGTTCTTGAACTGCCAGGGATCGGTCTTGTCGAGGTCCTCGGGGAACAGCCTCTCGCGCTCGTGCAGCGGCGTCCAATCGGTGTAGCGGCCGACGACCGGACCCAGGTACGGCATGCAGATGTCCAAATTGCGCCGGAAGTCGATCTCGTCGGGCTCGACGATGCCGCAGTTCGGGTTCTCCATGGCCCATACGACTCCGGCGAGCACCGCGATCGTGACCTGCAGGCTGGTCGCGTTGTTGTAGGGAGCGAGCTTGCGCGCCTCGTCGATGGAGAGCTGCGAGCCGTACCAGTACGCGTTCTTCTTGTGCCCGGCGAGCAGGACGCCGAGCTCGTCAATGCCGCTCGCGATGTCGTCCATCAGGATCCGTTGACGCTCCTGCTGCACGTAGTTGCGGCCTACCAGCTCGTGAACCGACATGATCGCAGAGTCGCAGGGATGATAGGCGTAATGCACCGTCGGGCGGTACACGACCTGCGCGCCGTCGCGGACAGTCAGGTAGTCCGCGATGGAGATGGACTCCCCGTGGGTGATGCAAAACCCGTGAAAGTGCCCCGCACGCGGCGTCCACGTACGCACGCGGGTGCCTGCACCGGGCTGCATCAGGTAGATGGCAGCCATGCAGCCGAAGTCGTGCCGCTTGCCGTCGCGTGGAAAATTGCGCTCGTGAGTTCCCCAGCCCATCTCGCTCGGCTGCGAGCCCTCGCTGACGAAGCCGTCGATCGACCAGGTGTTGACGAACTCGCCCGGCTCCTTGGGGGCGCGCGGCGTCTGGGTGTCGCGCTCGGCGATGTGAATGACCTTGACGCCGAGCTGGCGCGCGAGCGCGCCCCAATCGGAGCGGGAGGCCGGCTTGCCGGCATCGACCTGGGTCTCGGCGGCGATGTCGAGCAGCGCCTGCTTGAGGAAATGCGAGACCAGCCCCGGATTGGCGCCGTGCGTGAGAACCGCAGTCGGCGCACGCGCATTGCCCGGGCGCAACGCCAGAGCTTCCTCGCGCAGCGCGTAGTTGGTTCGGCGTCCGGCGGGGACGGTCGGGTCGGTATAGCCGCCCGGCCAGGGCTCTATGCAGGTATCGAGGTACATCGCGCCCCTCTCCCAGCAGAGCTTGACGAGCGCGACGCTGGAGACCTCCACGGAGACATTGATCAGGAAGTCGCCGCGGCCGAGCAGCGGATTGAGCACCCGCCGGTAGTTCTCACGAGTGAGACGCTCCTTGATGAAGCGGATGCCGTAGCTCGCCGCCTCGGCGTTGCCTCTCTCCTCTGCGGTCACGATGGTGATCCGCTCGGGAGGGATGCCGATGTGCCGAAGAATCAGGGGCAGTACGCCCTGCCCGATGCTGCCGAAGCCGACGATGAGAATGCGGCCGGGAAACTCTACGTGGATCTTGTGCTCGGTCATGATGCGCGTAGGGTACCAATCTTGGCACGACGCGTGCACTTCTCTCGTGCGAAAGCAAGTGAATAAGCGGGCGAAGGCCGCCCTTCGCCCGCGGGATCAACCGCGGTAACTGGGCTGGCCGCCCGAAGCGCCGCAGGCGACTTCGGGCCAATCGATCAACACTGGCCGCTCAAAGCGCCGCAGGCGACTTTGAGCCAATCCAATGAGGAGGATACGTGCGCCCGTAACCGGGAAGGGATTCGATGCGCGCCACCCACCGGCCGACCGCCGGATAGTGCACCTCGACCGGCATGAAGCGGGAAGCGAGCTCCCGCGCCTCGGGCCGCTCGAGCGCGCGCTTCAGCAGCTGGAATCCCGGGAAAATCACCATGTCGACCGCCGAGTAGCTCTCACCGACCACCCAGTCCGATTTCGACAGGCGACCCTCGATGGTGCGCGCCTCGCTCGCGGCCGCATGCATGGCCCGCGTGATCTCGTCGCTGCGCAGGTCGGCGCTCTTCGAGAAGACCGCGTCGATGATTCTCGCGAGGTGCGGCTCGATGTAGGCCTGGTACTCGCAGATCACCCGCATGATGGTGCCGGCCTCCTCGGGGCTGCGCCCGAAGATCGGCGGATCGGGATATTTCAGGTCGAGGTAGTAAAGTATGGCCAGCGACTCGAAGCAGACGTACTCGCCGTCCTTGAGGACGGGCACCCGGCCGCGGGGATTCAGGTGGAGCATCTGCGGGGATTTGTGCTCCTGCTTGGAGAACTGCAGCAGGTGGCTCGTGTAGGGCAAGCGCTTGTATTCGAGCGCAAGCAGCACCCGCCAGGCGTACGGGCTGCCGCTGCCCCAGTAAAGATCGATCGCCATCGTGGGGAATTGTAGCTTATGTCCCAGA
>JAGWPE010000085.1 GCA_028870635.1 Gammaproteobacteria bacterium
CCAGCGGGCAGCCGTTCACCTCCACGATCCCGGTCGCACTCGGCGACCGGACCCTCGGGTCCGCGACCTGTTCCAGCAGGCACGCGACCGGGCGCCGGCCATCGTATTCATCGACGAGATCGACGCACTCGGCGCCCGCCGCGGGGCCGGCCACCTAGTCGGCAACGATGAGCGGGAGCAGACCCTCAATCAGCTCCTGGTGCAGATGGACGGGTTCGATACGCAGAGCGGCGTCATCATTCTGGCCGCGACCAACCGGCCGGAAATCCTCGATCCGGCGCTTCTCAGGCCCGGCCGCTTCGATCGGCACGTGGCCATCGACCGGCCGGACATCAAGGGGCGAGAGCAGATCCTGCAGGTGCACGCGCGCAACGTGGTCCTGGCGCCGGACGTCAATCTCGCGGTGATCGCGGCGAAGACGCCGGGATTCGCGGGCGCCGATCTCGCCAACATCGTCAATGAGGCGGCCTTGCACGCGGCGCGCACCGACAAGGCGGCGGTCGAGATGCAGGATTTCGACGAGGCGATCGACAGGGTGATCGCCGGGCTCGAGAAGCGCAATCGCGTGATGAACCCCAAGGAGAAGGAGACCGTGGCGTATCACGAGGCCGGGCACGCACTCGTCGCGGAGTCGCGCGCCCACGCTGACCGGGTCAGCAAGATTTCCATCATTCCGCGCGGCATCGGCGCGCTCGGCTACACGCAGCAGCTTCCCACGGAGGATCGCTATCTGCTCAAGCGCAGCGAGCTGCTCGACAGGCTCGATGTGCTCCTCGGCGGCCGCGTCGCCGAAGAGCTCGTCTACGGCGATGTCTCCACCGGGGCGCAGGATGACCTCGAGCGGGCCACCGACATGGCGCGGCACATGGTCACGCAATACGGGATGAGCGAGCGGTTGGGGCAAGTCACGTTCGGCTCGCCGCGGGCAGGGGCGTTTCTCCCGATGCCGGAGACGGCTTCGCACCGAAACTACAGCGAGGAGACCGCAAAGCTCATCGATGAGGATATTGCCGCCCTGATACGCGACGCCCATGCCCGCGTGTGCCGAACGTTGACTGAGAAGCGTGCTGCGTTGGACGCTCTGGCGCGGATGCTTCTCGAGCATGAGGTCGTGGATCGTGCCGGGCTCGAGCAGGTTTTGCGCAGTCAACCGCAGGCCAGGCTGAGGGAGGCAAGCGCTTGACCCGGCGCTGTCTCACTCGGGCGGGTTGGGCTCTGACGGCCGGGTGGACGCATCGCGCGGCGGTGGGTGATGCCGCAGGGGCATCGCCGCGAGGTCGGCCAGCATGAACACACCTGTCAATGTCCACACGGCGCCAACATCGATGCGCAGGGGAGCCGACAAGACGAGGAGCGGAGTCAGCGCCTCCGGGATCTGATCCAGTCCCGGAAACTCCGTGCCGGGCCTCAGGCGCAGGCGCCGCTTGATGAGGCTCGAGGCGGCATCTCCGGCGAGCGCCAAAACGGCAAAGGTAACTCCAAGCGTGACCGTGTAGCCGACGAGCACGGCTGCCAGAGCACAGGCCAGCACGGCAGCGGCGAGGCCGCGCCATGTCTTGTGAGCCCCGAGCAGGCGGCGTCCATCCGCCAGCGTCATCCCCGCATCGATGGGCGCGCTGAGTCGCTGGCCGAGAAGGTATCCCGCGGCCCACGGCGCGCTGTGCGCGGCGCCCAAGAGCACGAAGGCCTTGAGCCAGTCCGGCAGCGCTGCTGGGAATGAGGCCATCCGCGTGGGTATTTCTGCGTACAGATGAGCCGTCATTCTAACCGATATGCTCAGGCTGTCTCTGCGGGGAGTAACCGATGACAGGCACGCGTTCATGAAAGTGACATTCCTCGGCGCCGCGGGGGCAGTCACGGGCTCCAAATATCTGGTCGAGCTCGGAGGGCGGCGGGTCCTCATCGATTGCGGGCTCTTCCAGGGTCTGAAGCGCCTGCGTGAGCGCAACTGGCAGCCACTGCCGTTCGATCCGCGGTCGCTCGATGCGGTGCTCCTCACGCACGCCCACATCGATCATTCGGGATACTTGCCCGTCCTGGTGCGTGCCGGGTATCAGGGGCCGGTGTACTGCACCGATGCGACTCGCAGGCTGCTGTCGCTCATGTTGCCGGACTCGGCGCGGCTGCAGGAGGAAGAGGCGGAATACGCCAACCGCCACCGGTTCTCCAAGCATTCCCCGGCGCTGCCGCTCTATACGGAGGCTGACGCACGGACGGCACTCCAGCGACTGCATCCGATCTCGCTGCCGTCGCAGATCGCTCTCTTCACGGACGTGCAAGCGAGCTTCTCGCGCGCCGGCCACCTCTTGGGCGCGGCTTCGATTCGACTCGAGTCGCACGGCGAGCGGCTCCTTTTCTCGGGCGATCTCGGACGCACTCACGATCCGCTGATGCGGGCGCCCGCTC
This sequence comes from Gammaproteobacteria bacterium, assembly GCA_028870635.1. GTDB lineage: Bacteria > Pseudomonadota > Gammaproteobacteria > Steroidobacterales > Steroidobacteraceae > 13-2-20CM-66-19. Next base: position 2,407 of record JAGWPE010000085.1, read on the forward strand.
CGCCGCCTGCAGCCGACTGGGTGGTGATCGAGTCGACCTATGGCGATCGAGTCCATTCGCCGCTCGATCCCGAGACGGAGCTGGCGGCACACCTGAGCCGCGCGCTCGCGCGCGGCGGGGTGGTCATCGTGCCGACCTTCGCGATCGGGCGCGCGCAGCTCCTGCTGCATCTCATCAGGCGCATGAAGGAAAAACATGCGATTCCCGACGTGCCGGTGTATCTCAACAGTCCGATGGCGGAGGATGCGACACCCCTGTACCTGGATTATCCGGAGGAGCATCGGCTCAACGCCGTGGAGCTCGCCGCGATGACCCAGGTCGCGCATTTCGTCACCGGTGTCGAAGAGTCGAAGAGCCTCAACCGCCGCTCAGGGCCGATGATCATCCTGGCCGCAAGCGGCATGGCGACGGGCGGGCGGGTCGTGCATCACCTGAAGGCATTCGCGCCTGATTCGCGCAATATGATTCTCTTCACGGGTTACCAGGCTGCCGGCACGCGCGGCGCCGCCATGCTTGCCGGCACGGAGAGCATCAAGTGCCACGGCGAGTGGGTGCCTGTGCGCGCCGAGATCGTGCAGCTGCACGGCACCTCGAGCCACGCCGATTATCACGGGCTCATTGCCTGGCTCGCGGCATCCCCGGGGCCGCCGCGCCGGGTGTTCGTGACGCATGGCGAGCCAGCAGCCGCGGATGCACTGCGCCAGCACCTGCGACGCGCCCTCGAGCTCGAAGTGACGGTACCCGAGCAGGGCGAGAGTTTCGCCTCGACATAAGAGTGTCGCGGCGCATGAATGCGACGTCAGGTAATGACGTGAACCGTGCTTGCCTGAGGCCCGAGATCGCCGGCTTCCTCGGCGAATCGCACCTCGGTCCCGGTCGTGAGATCCTGGAAGCGGCCGCCGAGGATGCTGTTCCTGTGGAAATAGATCAGGCGCCCGTCGTCGGTCTGGATGCGACCTGAGTCGTGCTCGGCGTCGAGCTCGTGGATCCACCCGTGGGCTGACTCGGTGTGAGTCTTCACGTCGTGGCGGTGCTTGCGCTCATAGTCCTCGAGCTGCCGGCGCGCCGCACGGAATGCATCGCGCAGGGCCACGTAAGGGTCTTCGTGAGCGTGATTCGCCGGATGAGCATGCCGGATGGCGATCTCTCCGTCGGGAAGCGTTATATCGATCCTGAAGTCGTACAGGAAACCCTTCTGCTTGTGATGCGCCGGAGGCTCCACGACGATGTGACAGCGCATGATGTGCGCGCTGAACCGGTCGAATCTCGAGGCGAGCTCGCGAATGCGCGCCTCCAGCGCGGGGGACGGGTCCATGTGGCGAAAGGTGATTTGCAGCGGAAGCTTCATTGGGCATTCCCTCGGATCTGCGGCGTTCATCCTGGATTAGGTCACGATCGCACACTCGATGCTATGCGTATCAATCCGGATGCGCACGGGGCGCGTTGGTCCGTAAATTGCCGTATGCGCTAGCGCCCCGGACCTGCCGCCATGAGCATCCATAACGCCGATGTGGCCGAGGCTTTCGAGGAGATCGGCGACCTGTTGTCGATTCAGGGCGTGAATGTTTTCCGGGTCCGCGCCTATCGCCGCGCGGCGCAGATCGTGCGCAGCCTGCCGGGCGAGCTCGCCGAGATGGGCGGCCCCGAGGAGTACGATGCGCTGCCGGGCATCGGCAAGGATCTGGCCGGAAAGATCGCAGAGCTTGTCAGGACGGGCCATCTCGCGGCGCTCGAGAAGCTGCGCCGGCAGGTCCCGCCCGGCGTGCGCGAGCTCTTGAGCCTTCCGGGCATGGGCCCGGTACGCGTGCGTGCGCTGATGACGAAGCTGCACGTCAAGAGCCGCGATGAGCTCAGGGGCGCCTTGTCGGCCGGCCGGGTCGCGCAGGTCCGGGGTTTCGGGCCGGTGCTGCAGGAAAGTCTGCGCAAGGCGCTCGCGGTCAAGGTGACTACCAACATCGGCAAGCGCCTGCCTCTGTCCGTGGCAGCGCAGTATGCGGAGCCGCTGCGTCGTTTTCTCGCTTCCGTCCCCGGCGTCATGCGAGTGGAGATCGCAGGCAGCTATCGGCGAGGCCGCGACACGGTGGGAGATCTCGACGTGCTCGTCTGCGCGCCGGGCAGCGTCAACGTGTCATCGGCGCTGCGGCACTATCCGGATCTGCGCGGGATGACCGCTGCCGGGTCGACGAAAGCGTCCGGCGTGCTGCGCAACGGCCTGCAGTTCGATGTGCGTGTGGTACCGCAGCAGAGCTTCGGCGCGGCGCTCCAGTATTTTACCGGCAGCAAGGATCACGGCATTCACCTCCGCCGCCGCGCGCAGGAGCGGGGATTGAAGCTCAGCGAGTACGGCCTCTACGACGGGCAGAGGCGGCTGGCCGGCGACACGGAGGAGGGTGTGTATGAGGCGCTCGGGCTCTGCTTTATCCCACCGGAGCTGCGTGAGGACAGAGGGGAAGTCGAAGCGTCCGAAAAGCATGAGTTGCCGGTACTCATCGAGCGCGCCGATCTCCAGGGCGATCTGCATGTACACACCGAGGCCACGGACGGGCACGGCTCCATCGAGGACATGGTGGCGGCTGCGAGGGCCCGGAAGCTCTCCTACATCGCCATTACCGACCACGCGAAGTACCTCGGCATCGTGCGCGGTCTCGATGCCGATCGGCTGGCTCGCCAGTGCGAAGCCGCCGACGCGCTCAACGAGAGGCTGGGGGGATTCACGGTGCTCAAGGGCATCGAGGTCGACATCCTCGAGGACGGCGGGCTTGCGCTACCCGATGACGTGCTGGGGAAACTCGACGTCGTCATCCTCGCCGTCCATAGCCACTTCGATCTTCCCGAGGCCCGGCAGACCACTCGCGTCCTGCGCGCGCTCGAGAGGCCGAAGGTATCGATCGTTGCGCATCCCGGCGGGCGGGTGCTCGGTGAACGAGCGGCCTTGGCGCTCGACTTCGATCGAGTGCTCGAGGCGGTGCACGAGCGCGGCTGCTTTCTCGAGGCGAACGGCCAACCCCTGCGGCTCGACCTCGATGACGTGCACATCAAAGCGGCGCGCGACCGCGGCGTGCTCCTGTCGCTCGCGAGTGATGCTCACTCGGCGGATCAGTTGCTCAATCTCGAGGGCGCCGTGCGGCAGGCGCGGCGTGGCTGGGCGCGCAAGGAGGATGTCCTCAATGCGCGATCGCTGACCCAGGTCAGAAAGCTCTTGCGCGGGCAATGAGACGGTACCTGACCTCGGTATGGGCTCTGGCGCTCGCGATCGCGCTGGTCGCGCTCATCGTCGCCGGAGGGCTGCTTGGAGGTTTTCGATCCCGGTCGCGTGCGGGCAGACGGCTTCACGGACGGCGCTGGCTCTCGCGAACGGTCGACCTCGAGCGGATCCGGCGCGAGTATCACGCCGCCAAGCACACCCCGGGCTCGTGAGCTTCAGTGAGTTGGCGGCTCACGGGTGAGTGAGCCGCGCCAGCACGCGAGCCACGATCCGGTCGCAGCGCGCGCCGGCGAATCCGAAGACGTCCCGCTCGGCAAGGTCCACTTCCCGCGCCAGTGCCTCGCGCAGCAGGCTCCTGGCGCGGAAGTGCCGGCTGCGCACCGTTTCCGCGGGGATGCCGAGGCATTCGGCGGTCTCTTCCACGGTCAACTCCTCGACCGAGCGCAGTACGAGCACGGCGCGGAAGCTTTCCGGCAGCGCGTCGATCTTGCGCTCGAGTATGTCGCGCATCTGCGCGCGCTCGGTGGCCTCATCCGGCGAAGCGAATGCATCGGAAGGGATCCGCTCGAGCTCCTCATCGGCAGCGGAGGGGGTCATGGGAATCACGTTCTGCCTGCGCTCGTGCCGGCGCAGCCTCTGGAGGCATTGGTTGATCACGAGGCGCGAGAGCCAGGTCGCAAGGGAGGAGTCGCCGCGAAACTGACGGAGCGAGCGGTACGCGCTCAAGTAGGCATCCTGAAGAGCGTCTTCCGCTTCGGCGTCATCGCGTATGATCGCGCGCGCCAACCGATAGAGCTGCCGGTTGAACCGGCGCATCAGCATGGCGAAAGCGGCCTGCTCGCCTGCCATGATGCGCCGCACCATGGCAAGCTCGTCCTGACTGTCTGCGCGGACGGGTGAGAGCGCGATGTTTGCCATGATGTCTCAGCCTCTGCGTCAGCGGACCCGGAGCTTGCCTTTCATGGTCGGGTGGAAGGTGCACCTGTAATCATACTCGCCGGCCTTCGCCGGCGCATAAGTCCACGAGCCCCCGGGCGGGATGCTGTGCGAATCGAAGCTGCCGCCGATCGCGGTGACGGTGTGGGCAAATGGGTCCTCGTTGATCCATCTGATCCGTTGGCCGCGCCTGACTACGATGACCTGAGGCCGGTAGCGCAGGCTGTCTATGATCACCGTGTGGACCTTGGCCGCGGCGCGGTGTCGGGGCTGACCTGCGTTGGCGGTCCCGGATCCGGCTCCGATCAGCAGTGCTCCCACCATCAGGGCCGCGCCGGCGAGTGAGGCGCGCACCGCTGAGCGCGCGAAGTGCAACGCCGTCATTCGCCCCCGAGGGAAGCCTGTATCTGCTTGGCATGCTCGAGGTGATCGACGAACGCCGGCCGTACCTTGACGAGCAGGGCTTTCAGCTCGGAGTTCTGTGCGTTCGGAATCAGCACCTTGTCCATGGCGTCCAGAACGCTCTGGTGGTAAGCGACCTCGTGATCGATGTACGCTTTGTCGAATGCGGCGCCGCGCAGCTTCCGGAGCTTCGCGAGGTTCTCATTCCCGCCGCTCGTGAGGCTCTCGCTCGTGGCGTTGGTTTCCGGGGTCACATGCAGCTTGTGCACGAGCGCGACCGCGGATTGGTTGACGCCCGTGTGATCGGTGACCATTCGCTTGGCGAAAGCCCTGACTGCCCTGTCGTGCGCCTTGCGCCCGGCGAGCTTGCCGGCATCGATGTCGACCTGATTGGCTGCCACGACGATGGCGGCTATCTGCGGGTCGGTGGGCGCGGCGCCCTGTGCCCACGCGACTACCATGCTCGCACCCAGGATCGCGCCGATCAGGCACACGGATCTTTTCATATCAGCTCTCCGGAAGGGATATTGCGCAC
>JAGWPE010000086.1 GCA_028870635.1 Gammaproteobacteria bacterium
AGCAGAAAGTAGTCCGCCACGCTCGACGGGTCGATCCGTGTGTGCACGTCAGACTCCACAATGGAGATCGCGGCAAAGCCGGCCGTGCCGCCGCTCAACCCGCCACGTGCCGCGATCGGCACGATCGAGACCAGCCAGGGCTGATGCGGACTCGACCGCTCCACGGTGAGGCGCAACGTAGGCGAGCGGGGATGCGGCGAGCGAGCACACGCAATCGCCCCTGCGATTGCCGCCTGCAGCGAGCGCGTCGTCTTCACGGAACCGGTAGCGAGTCCGTTCGGGCCGATCACGAGGCCGTCGCGCAGTCCGAGGATCCGCGCAGCACGGCGGTTGATGAAAATCGGCCTATGCTGCCCGTCGAGGAGCAAGAGCGCCGGGCCGAGCGCATCCAGTAGCGCTCGCATCGCACCGATCGAGCTCTCGGCGGCGCGCAGCTGCGACGAGAGCTCCGCCACGTGAATGCGATTCGACATGTGACCCCCTATCCCGGTTGGGAGAGGCGGATGAATGGCGCCGCGTGTATTGAGGGCGTTCGCCGTCAACTGGCAACTCGGGGGAGGGCTCATCATGGCTATCGATCAGGACCGGCTGAACGCGTTCCTGGGCAAGGCGGTTTGCGATCTCGGCGCGGCTGTGAGTGCCGTGCTGGTATCGATCGGAGACGAGCTCGGACTCTACCGGGCTCTCGCCCAAGAGCCGCTTACCGCGGCAGATCTCGCTGCACGGACCGGGACCAACGCCCGCTACGTGCGCGAATGGCTTGGTAATCAGACGGCCGGAGGCTACGTCGAGCATGATGCGGCAACGGACCGGTACTACCTGACCCCGGAACAGGCGGCTTGTCTCGCGGACCCGGCCGGTCCCGTCGATCTGCCGGGCGCGTACCTGATCGTCCAGGACCTCTATCATATTCGCGACCGCGCGCTGCGCAACTTCCGCACGGGTGAAGGGATGGAGTGGGGCGAGCACCACTCGTGTCTGTTCCACGGCACGGAACGATTCTTCCGTGCGGGCTACAACATGAATCTCATCAGCGCATGGCTTCCGGCGCTCGATGGCGTGACGGCGAAGCTCGAGCGCGGCGGGCGCGCGGCCGACGTGGGGTGCGGGCACGGCGCGAGCACGATTCTTCTTGCCCAGTCATTCCCGGATTCGCTCTTCATCGGCTACGACTATCACGCCGCCTCCATCGAGACGGCGCGCGAGCGCGCCGCCGAAGCAGGGGTGCGAAACGCGCATTTCGAGGTTGCCGACGCAGTGAGTTACGATTCGACCGGTCTCGACTTCGTCGCGTTCTTCGATTGTCTGCACGACATGGCCGACCCGGTCGGCGCGGCGCGGCACGCGCGCGAGGCGCTGAAGCCCGACGGAGTGTGCATGTTAGTCGAGCCGATGGCGGGCGATACGCTCGCTGATAACCGCAATCCGGTCGGCCGCGTCTATTACGGCGCATCGTCGCTCATCTGTGTGCCGGTCTCGCTGGCGCGAAGGGGCCCTGCGCTCGGTGCGCAGGCGGGCGAGAGCCGATTGCGGCAGGTGATGGAAGACGGCGGGTTCACGCGATTCAGGCGTGCGACCGAAACGCCCTTCAACCTGGTGCTCGAGGCCAAGCCTTAATCCCGGACTCCGCGGCCGCGCGCCCGATCAGTCCTCCGCGTGACGCGGTACCCGCGAGCTCACTTGCGCCGCGATGTCGGCCGGATCGGCGCCTGCCACGGGAAATGACTTCGACCAGACCTCCGAGCCGTCGCTCACCGCGATGACTTTGACCGTGAGCCGCTGCTTGGGCGCTTGGCCCGCCACGGCGCCGTAGACGATGTAGCTCGAGCCATGAGCGCGCCCCTGAGCTTGCGCGGCCGACGCATCCAGGGTCGGCAGCGGCTGATCGGCCAATGCCAACTGCCCATGCAGGCCGATGGCAAGCCGTCCATAAACTTGCGCGAAGACAGACCCCGCCAGCTTCTGTGCGGCGGCATCGCCCGGCGGCGTCGCGAAGGGAATTGCGAGCACGGGAGCGTAGCTCGATGACTGGTCTGCGGCCTCGGCGGGGAGCTCCTTCGCGACCTGAGCGATGAGCTGCGCCGTATCGGCCGCCGTCCAACTGCCGGAATGGCTGCCGGCAATCTCGCGCAGCTTCTGGGCTTGCGCGGCCGACACGGGTGGCGGCCGATGGCTATGTGATGGTGTGCAACCGCGGGTGACGAGCACGAACAGTAGCCAGACATACGCGATGACCCTCACCCACTTGGGAAGGCGCCTGAAAGCCGCCCACCCGGACCGCAAGGCCCATCCCGCCACCTCGACCCAGAAGCGGACTCTCTGTCCCGGCTCCTCCCGGGGAAATGGGGGGAGCTGCAAGGGGTGCGCGCTACTGGCTTTCCCTGACGGCGGAGCTGCCGGCGTGCGTGTCGTGGGCGGGCGCTCTGCGCCTGGACGCGGCGAGCCCTCCCCGGACACCAACCGCCGGCAGAGCGCCTCGAGCGCGGCGGTCGGCTGCCCTTGCGGAAGGCGCAGCCACTGCACCGCGCGAAACTTCTCCGGAACGCGCGCCCCTGCCTCGGCGGTTCCATCGATGACCACAGGCAGCAGAAAGACGTGGTCATCCGCCATGTCGAGCGTCCGCTCCACCGCGAGCCGCCACTCCCGCCGGAAGTACCCCTCGTGCCGCGCTTCCGTGTGAGCCGAGATGACCGGCATGAAGTAGTCGCACTCGCGGATCTGCCGGCGAATCTTCTGGTCCCATGCGTCGCCGCCGACCAGGTCGCTCTCGTCGTACCACGCCTCCAGTCCGAGGCCCGGAAGCGCGTCGCGAATGAGCTGTGCCGCGCGCCGGTCCTCCGAGGCGTAGCTGAGGAAGACCGTCGGCCGCGGGGCCGGGGGAGGTTCAGGGCTGGCGGCCGGCATCGTTCTCGCCCGTGCGGACGTAGCGGCGCTCACCGCTGGCGCGGTCGTAATGGACTTCCATCGTCTCGCCGGTCGAGGGATCCTCGAAGCGCTCGCCCGTGCGCTCCCAGTGCGCGCCGGCGGGGGGTGTATTGCGATAACGCCAACGCTCGAAGGCCGTGCCGGCGATGATCGCCGCTCCAACGCAAATCAGGTAGATGCGCGGTCCGGGGGCTGCCGCCCCGAAGGGAAGCGCGCCCGCTGCAATGGCGAGGACACCCAGCGTCATGACTATCGCCCGCAGCATCAGCCGTTAGCCTTCTCCAGCACCACGGCCGTGCCGTACGCGACGATCTCGCTCATGGTCTGCCCGATCTCCGCGGAGTCGAAGCGCATCATCACGATGGCGTTGGCCTGCATGAGCGTCGCGTTCTTGACCATCCGGTCGACCGCGTGCCGCCGGGCCTCCTCCAGAAGCTGCGTGTACTCGGTGATCTCGCCTCCGGCCAGCGAGCGCAGGCCCGCCATGATGTTGCCCCCGAGTCCACGGCTGCGCACGACGACACCGAACACCTGGCCTTTGACGTCGCTGACGCGATAACCCGGCACGTTCTCTGTCGTGACGACCAGCATGGCTGCACCTCCCCCCTCGCATATGGCCTATCCGGCCGTCGGCCGCAAGTATACTCCCGGAGATAACCGGTCCAGAGCGTGGTCGGCGCAGGCCGCCGCCAAAGGCGTTGAGGCTGAGCCAAGGGTGGTGAGCCTCGCAAAGCCGTGCCCATGGGCAAAACCCGGCATATCTGCACAAACGCGTGCCAAACGACCTCTCGCCGACGGTAAAGCGCGGGGCTACGCTGCTCGCGTTGCTACTGGAGGAGTGTCGCAGATGGCTCGCAAGAAGACCCGCCCGGCCGCGCCGGTGTCGCCTCAGGCCCGCTACGAGTTCGCCGTGGCCTACCTGAACGCAATGCTGGAAGATGCCGCCCCGGAGGAGTTGGCGGCCGCGCTGGGCCGTATCGCGCACGCCTCCGGCGGCCCGAAGTTGGCGGAGAAGGTGGAGCTCAGCGCGGATTCGCTCTACCGCACGTTATGTCGGCGCGGCAATCCGGAGCTGCGCAGCTCCATCGCCTTGCTGAAGGCCATGGGCATGCGGCTGGTGCTGCAACCGGTGACTCGGCACGGAACTTGCGTCAGCTCTGCTGCCGGAAGAGAGTGAGAGAGACAGTAATGGGTGAGGTCATACATGTGGCCTTCGGCACGGAGCGCGAGTGGGAGCAGACGCGGGTCAAGACGGTCGACGGTCTGGTCGCCATAGGGTCGCTGTTCGGCGACGATGAGGCCCTGATGCGGGCGAAGGCGGACTGTGTTTACCAGATACTGCGGCAGATCGTGGAGGAAGTGCCGACGGTGCAGATCACCACGAAGCTGCCGGAAAACCTGTCGTCCGAGCAGCTCGACCTGCTGACCGGCGCGATCAAGGAAGCGGCGCTGAAGGGCATCGAGATCGCCATGACCCATTCCGTGCAGGTGCTGATGGCATCGATCTATGACCTCTGCACCTCGAAGCTCCATGCACAGCCTTCTTGACTGGCGAAAAGTCGCCTGCGGCGGTTGGCTCACCGGCGCGAAGTCGCCTGTGCGCTTCGCGCAGCCAGTCGGGTCACTCCTTCGATCTCGCGGCCCAGGGAACGGCCCCTGTGAGTTCCGCCAACGCGAGACGAGGGGCCCCGGGAAACGGCCGCTTCATCATTTGCTTTCGGATGGCGTCAGGACTAGCGCATAACGCACGGTGACGTCGTTGCCCACCCAGTCCGTCGATTGCCACTGTCCCTGGCCGACGCCGAAGTCCAAACGCCGCAGTGTCGTCTGGCCGGAGAGATAACCCACCGGGCGGCCCTGCACGGTCGCGGTGCGCCACGTGAAGGGAATGGTTATGCCGCGCGTCACGCCCCGCAGGGTGAGAGAGCCCGTCGCCGCATAACCCGCGGCCGTCTTCTCGATGCGGCTTGCCGTGAAGCGCGATTGCGGATACTGCGCGGCATCGAAGAAATCCTTGCCTCCGAGGATGCCGTTGCGCTGCTGGTCTCCGGTATCGAATGAGCTCATGTCGATCATGACATCGAGCCGGCCGGCGCGCGGATCGAAGCTGACCGCGAAGGATTTGAATCGTCCTTGATTCCGGGCGCCGGCCTGGCTGAACGCATAGGTCAGCGAGCTCTGTGCGGCGAGCAGCGCGTAGGCCGGCTCGGCAGAGTGCGCCGCCGCAGGCGCGAGCATCACCCCCACGAGGACCGTGAGCGTCGGCCGGCCAAAGGGCAGCATTCGCCGCAGTGTGTCGTCCTTCAGCACGAAGTGATGCTTGATCGCACCGGCGATGTGCAGCGCCACCGTCACAGCCAGCGCGATCGCCAGCGCCGCATGGGTCCTCACCATCGCGTCATAGAGCGTCTCGCTCTTCGGCACGAGATCCGGAAGTTGGAAGAGACTGAACCAGCTGACCGGAAAGCCGCGAGCCGAGGACATGATCCAGCCGGTGAGCGGCATCGCGAAGAGCAGGACGTACAGCGCCGCGTGCGTGAATCGCGCGAGGAAGCGCTCGTGGGGCCTCAGGTTGGAAGGCAGCGGCGGAGTGGGGTTGAGGCAGCGCCACAGCAGGCGCAGCGCGGCGAGGCCCAGGATGGTGATGCCGATCGACTTGTGCCGCGCCAGCACCGCCAGCTTCTGCACACCGAGCGGCAGCATGATTCCGGTGAGGCCGAGCGCGGCCTGAATGGCGATCAGCGCGACGATGAGCCAGTGAAAGAACTGCGAGAGCGAGCCCCAGCGCTCGCGCGTGTTTCGGATGGACATCACGGAAGCTTAAGCGGGCAGCGGGGGGTTGCAAATAGAGTGCGCGGCGCGCGCGAGCGATTACCGCACCGCGCCGGCCCCCGGGCGGGGATCACGCCGCGCCCGCATCCTGGAGCAGCAGCAGGGCGGTGCCCTCGGGTGCGATCAAAACCGCATTCGCCTTCGAGGCGAGCCCCGGCTGCGGCTGCAGAGTGCCGACGTCGAGCTCGCGCAAGCTCGCAATCCGCGCGCTCATATCGGCGTCGCGGAAGACGAGGAGCGGCTCCGCAAAAAACCGGGGCCGGTGCAGGGCGAGGTCGAGTCCCTCGCGCCCCAGGGGTAGATGCGGGTAAGGTTGCGCCGCTTCCTCCCCGACGGCGAGTCCGAGCGACTGCCAGAACCGGCTGACGCGCTCGAAATCCGTCGCGGGCACGCTGAGGCGGAGGAATTGCCCGCACCGGGACTCATCGCCGGGCGGCCGGGACGCGGGCGAGTAGGTGCGCGCCTCGAGCATTCTGACCGGCAGACCCGCAGGGTCGCGAAAGCCGACCTCGTTGAAGACCTCGCCGCCGATGTTGACTGTCGAGAGCTCCACTCCGCACCGCTCGAGCGCAGCCAGATGGCCGGCGATGCCCGGCCGCACGAAAGTCAGAGCCGGAGAGTCGAGGCGTGCCTGGTGCAGCCCGAGGTATACCCGGCCGTCGGTAAGGACGCCGTAAGGGTGCGGCCAGGTGTCGCCGGTCTGCGCCTGCGTGAATCCCAGTCGCTCGTAGAACTCGACCGATGCGCGGATGTCCTGCGTCTGAATCCCGATCTCCAGAAATCGTCCAAGCATCGCGGCGTCTAGCCGATCACCCCATGCTGGCCGCCCGAGGCACCGCAGGCGACTTCGGGCCAATCCGACGATATCCATCCCTGACAGTGCCGCGCGATGTGCGTCGCCAGAAAGCGCGCATGCTCGGGCCGCGCATTGAGCGCGGGCACGTATTCGAAGCGCTGTCCGCCCGCCTGCAGGAAGATGTCGCGGTTCTCGATGGCGATTTCCTCCAGGGTCTCGAGACAATCGACCGCGAACCCCGGGCATACCACCGTCACGTCGCGCACCCCCCGTCCCGGCAGCTGCGCGAGCACCTCGCTGGTGTAGGGCTTGAGCCACCCGGCCGGCCCGAAACGCGACTGGAAGCTGACGCTCCACTCGCCGTCGCGCAGCATCAGCTCTTCGGCGAGCAGGCGCGCGGTCTTCTGACACTTGCAGAAGTACGGGTCCCCTTGGTGGAAGTTGCGCTCCGGGATGCCGTGGAAGGAGATCAGCAGGTGCCGCGTGCGGCCATGTACCTCCCAGTGCTCGAGCACGCTGGCGCGCAAGGCTTCGATGTATTCCGGCTGATCGTGATACTCCGCGACGAAGCGCAGCTCCGGCAGCCAGCGCCAGCGCCTGAGCTCCGCCGTGACCCGGTCGTAGACCGCCCCGGTCGTCGCACCGCAATACTGGGGGAAGAGCGGCAGCACGAGGATGCGCTGGGCCCCGGACTCGCGCAGACGGGCGAGCGCCTGCGGCACCGCCGGCTCGCCGTAGAGCATGGCGAGCTCCGCCGAGAACGGCGCCAGCATCCGCTGCGCCAGTGTCCCCACCAGCTCGGCGCGCAGCCGCTCCGACATGTCGAGCAGCGGCGAGCCGGACTGCGACCAGATCCTGCGGTACTTGCGCGCAACCCGTGCCGGCCGGAACGGCAGGATGAGCCCGTGCAGGATCGGCAGCCACAGCGCCCGGGGCAGCTCCACCACCCGCGGGTCGGACAGCATCCGCCTGAGAAACCGCCGCACGGCCCACGGCTCCGGCGCTGCCGGCGTGCCGGAGTTGACGAGAAGGATGCCGATCCGCTCGGCGGAGTCGCGGTGGAAGTCGGGGGAGCTGACGTAGCGCATGCGGTCGGAAGCCTTATACCGAGAAACCACAGGCACAGGGAAGTGCCCGCCGCCGGAGGCGGCGAGCGGCGAGCAAAAGTCGCGCCTTTTGTTCGCCGCCGCGCTGGGCCGGGCAGGATGCCCGGATCCAGCGCTTCATGCTATTCCCGTGCACAGGTACTTCATCTCGGTGTAATCGAGAATGCCGTATTTCGACCCCTCGCGGCCGATGCCGGACTCCTTGACGCCGCCGAAGGGCGCCACTTCGGTCGAGATGATGCCCGTGTTGAGCCCGACGATGCCGTACTCCAGGGCCTCCGCCACCCGCCAGGAGCGCGACAGGTCCCGCGTGTAGAAATACGCGGCCAGGCCGAATTCGGTGGCGTTCGCCATGGCTATCGCCTCGGCCTCGGTCGCGAAGCGGAAAAGCGGCGCCACGGGCCCGAAGGTCTCCTCCCGGGCGACCAACATTTCCGCAGTGACGTCGGTGATCACGGTAGGCTGGAAGAACGTGCCGCCCAGAGCGTGGCGCTTGCCCCCGTGCGCCACGTGCGCACCCTTCTGCACGGCATCGGCGATATGCTGCTCGACCTTGGCGAGCGCGTTGCGGTCGATCAGCGGTCCCTGGTCCGTCGGCCCTTCGAGCCCGTTGCCGATGCGCAGCTTCCCGACGGCCTCCACCAGCTTGCGTGCGAACGCCTCGTAAACGCCGTTCTGCACCAGCAGCCGATTGGCGCACACGCACGTCTGGCCCGTGTTGCGGTACTTGCTCGCCAGCGCCCCCGCCACCGCCGCATCGAGGTCGGCGTCGTCGAATACGATGAAGGGCGCGTTGCCTCCGAGCTCCAGCGACAGCTTCTTCAGCGTGCCTGCGCACTGCGCCATCAGGCGCTTGCCGACCTGCGTGGAGCCGGTGAAGGTGAGCTTGCGCACCACGGGGTTGGAAGTCATCTCGCCGCCGATCTCGGCGGCATTGTTGCCCGTTACGATGTTGAGTACGCCGCCGGGAAGTCCTGCGCGAGCGGCGAGCTCCGCCATCGCGAGCGCGGAGTAGGGCGTCTGTATCGCGGGTTTGCAGACGAAGGTGCAGCCCGCGGCGAGCGCCGGTCCGGCCTTGCGGGTGATCATGGCCGCGGGGAAGTTCCACGGCGTGATCGCAGCCACCACGCCGATGGGCTGGCGAAGGACGAGAATGCGTTTGTCCGCCTGATGGCCGGGAATCACATCGCCGTAGAGCCGCTTGCCTTCCTCTGCGAACCACTCGATGAAGGCGGCCGCGTAGGCGATCTCGCCTTTGGATTCGGCAAGCGGCTTGCCCTGTTCCGCGGTCATGAGCACGGCCAGGTCGTCCTGATTCGCCATCATCAGGTCGTACCAGCGCCGCAGCACCGCGGCACGCTCCTTTGCGGCCTTGGCGGCCCAGAGCGGAAAAGCCCTCTGCGCCGCCTCGACGGCGCGGCGGGTCTCGGCCGCCGCCATATCGGGCACGGTGCCCAGCCGCCCGCCCGTGGCCGGATTCATGACTTCGCGCGTGGCGCCGCCGTCGGCATCCACCCAGGCGCCGTCGATATAGGCCTGCTGCCGAAGCAGCGTGCGATCTTTCAGTTGCAGCATCACGCGCTCTCCTCGTCCGCGTCTTCGCGCGCCCGGTCCTCACCGGCCAACCGGCGCGCGAGAAACTCGAGCGTGCGCCGGCGGGCGAGAGCGGCGGCGTCCGCGTCGTAGCTCGGCCGCTGGTCGCAGTTGAAGCCGTGGCCCGCACCGTCATAAACGTAGAAGATGCCCTGCGGGTGCGCCGCTTTCAGCCGCTCGACCTGATCCAGCGGGATGCTCTTGTCGGCGGAGCCGAAGTGATACATGACTGGACACTTGGGGGTCTTGCTCGTGTCCCGCGGGTTGCCGTAATAAACGACGGCGCAGGCGACGGGCAGCTCGCAGGCGGCTCGATAGGCGAGCGCCCCTCCCCAGCAGTAGCCCACGGTGCCGACACGGCCGGAGTGCCTGACGACGGCCACGGCCGCGGCCACGTCCTTCAGTGTGTCCTCGGGGCTCAGCTGCTGCATGTATCCCCGGCCTTCGTCGCGGTCGCCGTCGCCGTAGCCGAGCTGTATTCCCCGGCGTATCCGATCGAACAGGGCCGGCGCGATGGCGGTGTATCCCTCGGCCGCGAAGCCGTCGGTCACGGACCGGATGTGCTGGTTGACGCCGAAGATCTCCTGCAGCACCACCACGGCGCCGCGGGGGCGGCCCGGCGGGGCGGCGAGATAAGCCTGGAACTCATGGCCGTCGCGGGCCATGAGGGTGGTGAAGTCGCCCATGGTGGTGACCCTTCGCCTGGTGCAGATCGGGTCGAGCAGAATACCGCCCGCGGCCGGGGCCGTGCCACTTTCGCTTTGCCCAGCGAGCACTTGGCCTGGACCGGCCGACCCATGTAGCGTAGGCAGATCGGGGCACCCCTCCCGGCCCGCGGGAGGCGCACCGTCCACTGGAGGTTCCATGCTGGTCGGCACAACCGTGCGGCGCGTCGCCATCCTCGGCGGAGTGCGCATTCCGTTCGCCAGGGCGCACACGGCATATGCCACGGTCGGCAACCAGGAAATGCTCACGGCGGTTTTCCGTACCGCGGTGGAGCGCTTCGGCCTGGCCGGCGCGCGCCTGGGAGACGTCGCCGCCGGCGCGGTCATCAAGCATTCGCGCGACTACAACCTCACGCGGGAGTGTGTCCTGTCCTGTGGCCTCGATCCGCAGACGCCCGGGCTGGATCTGCAGCGCGCCTGCGGCACGAGCCTCGAGGCCGCCGTCGCGATCGCCAACAAGATCGCGCTCGGGCAGATCGACTGCGGGCTCGCCGGCGGTGCCGACACCATCAGCGACCCGCCGGTGGTCTATCCGCGCGCATACCAACAGCTGCTGCTCGCCAGCGCGCGCGGCAAGACCCTGGGTCAGCGCGCCGCGCCATGGCTGCGGCTGCGGCCGCGCCATTTCAGGCCGGTCCTGCCGGCCGTCGTGGAGCCGCGCACGGGCCTTTCCATGGGACAAAGCGCGGAGCTCATGGCGCAGCGCTGGCGCATCAGCCGCGAGGAGCAGGATCGCCTCGCGTATGAGAGTCACATGAAGGCGGCGGCCGCATGGCGTGAGGGTTTCTACGAGGATCTCGTCGTACCCTGCCTGGGTCTCAAGACCGACAACAATATCCGGGCCGACACCTCGCCCGAGAAGCTCGCGCGGTTGCGCGCGACTTTCGATCCGCGCGACGGCACTCTCACCGCGGGCAACAGCACGCCGCTGACCGACGGCGCCAGCGCGGTGCTGTTGGCTTCGGAGGAGTGGGCGGCCCGCAGGAATCTTCCGGTGCTCGCCTGGCTGCGCTACGGCAAGGTCTGGGCAGTCGATTTCGCGAGCGGCAAGGAGGGTCTGCTCATGGCGCCCGCCTACGCCGTGCCGGCGATGCTGCGCGATGCCGGGCTCACGCTGCAGGATTTCGACTACTACGAGATCCACGAGGCATTCGCGGCGCAGGTGCTCTGCACCCTGGCCGCCTGGCAGTCGCCGGAATTCTGCCGCGAGGCGCTGGGCCTTCGAGCGCCGCTCGGTCCCATTGACCGCGCCCGTCTCAACGTGAAGGGCGGCAGCCTCGCCATCGGTCACCCCTTCGCCGCCACCGGCACGCGGATCGTCGCAACCCTGGCGAAGCTCCTCGCCGGCGATCCGGCCGCCAAGCGGGGGTTGATCTCGGTATGCACCGCGGGTGGGATGGGAGTCACGGCCATCGTGGAGCGCTGAGGCAATCCGCAGTCGCGGGGCTATACTGGCCGTCAAATAACAGGGGGCGTACCGCCGGGTGCGATAGAGATCCGTCGAATGGATGGCAATCCTTTCGAAGAGACTGTGACGCTGCGCTCCGACGTGGGCGCGCTGCTCGGTGAGATGCCGCTCTTCAGCGGCCTCGACGCCGGCTTGCTGCGCGAGATTGCTGCGGTCGCCGAATGGCTGTCCCTGCCGGGCGGCGCGAAGCTCTTCTCGGCCGGCGATCCGCCCGATGCGCTCTATGTCGTGTTGAGCGGTTGCCTGGGCGCGTTTTCCGCCGACCCCATCCGGCGGCGCTTTCTCGCGCGCATCGCGGCGGGCGACATGGTGGGGGAGATGGGGCTGATCTCCGGCCGGCCGCGCAGCGCGGATGTCGTCGCGCTGCGCGATACCGAGGTCGTCCGGATCTCGGCGAAGGCTTTCAACGAGGTGCTCCGCGGCCAACCG
>JAGWPE010000087.1 GCA_028870635.1 Gammaproteobacteria bacterium
AAAGGCCTTGGAGAGATGAACCCCGAGCAGCTCTGGGAAACCACCATCAATCCCCAGACCCGGCGCCTGCTGCAGGTGAAGATCGAGGACGCCGTCGCGGCGGATGACATCTTCACGACGCTGATGGGCGATCAAGTCGAGCCGCGCCGCGAGTTCATTGAGAAGAACGCTCTGTCCGTCACGAACCTGGACGTCTGAGCGGCAGCAACGTAGCTCCTCTGATTCAGTTATGAAACAATCAGGCAGATCTAGCGACCAGGTGACGCGCCCGAGAATCACCGTAAGCTCAATAACCGCGTCGCACCCTCCCCGGCTGACCGCGATCCAGCGAAACGCCCGGCTACTTGGGCGGATCCCGCGAGCTATCTTCCGGGATCGAAGAAGAGCAGCTCGAGCGAGCCACTGCGAAACGGCGAAGGACCGCGCCTTCCCGCCTGCCTCGCCGCCCGGAACGCGGCCATCGCTTCGGCAGTCGTGTCCGCCGCCGCCAGGAACAGCCGGCCGCTGACCGGATCCACGCTCATGGTGCGCGCCGACAAGGCGGTCTTGATCGTCCCGGCCGGTACGAAGCTGTTGGCATCGACCTCGCGGAAGATCGAAAGTGTGCCGTCCATCCCGTTGGAGCTGAAGATCAGTCTGCGTGTCGGGTCGAACGCCGCAGCGTCGGTTCCGCGTCCGATAGGCAGAGTCGCCACCGTCGCGCCGGTGTCGGCATTGACCACGACGAGGCGCTCATTCTCGCAGCTGGAGAAGAGCCTGTGTGTCGAGACGTCGATGGCCAATCCATGCGGCGCCTCGCATTGCCGGATCGGCCAGGCGGCATCCACGCGATTCGTCGCCGTGTCGATACGGAAAATCTCCCGCTTCTCGACGCCGTTGACGTACAACTTGCCGTTGGCGCCGGCAACGGGATATTCCAGCCCGCTGCCTACGTGCACCGTCGCGGCCACGCGATCGCGCACCGGGTCGATGACGGTGAGCAGACCGGCATCGCCGTCGACCACTAACACATGTCCGCTCGTCGGATCGAGGGTCACAGCGTCGGAGCCCGGGGCAGCCCTCAGGCGCTTCACCACTTTCAGTGTCTTCAGGCTGAACGCAACGGCTTCTCCCGCGCGCCCATCATCGGTGTAGCCGAGCCCCGCGGCATGGGCGATGGCGATGCCGTGAGTGCCTCCCGGCATGCCCTTCACCTCCCCGATGACTCTTCCGCTCCGGCCATCGACGACGGTCAACCGGTCGCCGTGAGCGACGTATACCCGGTGCGATGGAGGGTCGAAAAGGACGTAATCCCAGCGGTCGGGGGCGCCCAGCAGGACGCTGCGAGCCAGATGATACTCAACGGCCGATTCACCTCGCCCCGCTGCGGATTGCGCCACGGCCAAGCGGGTCATTGCGAAGGCGACGGCGGTTGCAAGTACAGGCAGCAGATATCGCCGCAGCATACGCGCTCCTGTTGAGCCCGACGGGAGGTAGAGACGCGGCACCATAGCATGCGTTTGTTTTGCCGTCACGACTGTAGGCCATTACACTGCTGAGCTGGCTCGAAGTGACCGACGTCGACATGCAACAGCTCAATGCCTCGCCTGCGACGGACGAATTGGACCTCGACCGTTATTTCGCGCGGATCGGCTACACGGGCTCCCCGAGGCCGGATTTACCGACCCTGTGCGCCCTGACGGAGCTGCACCCGGCCGCGATTCCCTTCGAGGCCGTCGATGTCTTCCTGGGCCGGCCCGTCGATCTCAGCCCGCGCGCCGTTCACGCGAAACTGCTCGACGGCGGACGCGGCGGCTACTGCTTCGAGCAGAACGGTCTTCTCGAGCGGGCACTGGCCGCGCTGGGCTTCACGGTCGAGGGATTGATTGGCCGCGTGCTCTGGATGCGCCCGCCGGACGCTCCGCCTCTGCCGCTCACCCATATGGCACTCCGGGTCACGATCGACGGCGAGCGCTGGCTGGCGGATGTGGGTTTCGGCAGCTGTATTGCAGGCGCTCCGCTGCGCTACGACGCCTGTGATGCGGAGCAACCAACACGGCACGAGACGTTCCGACTGGCACGCCGCGGCGCATGGACCGTGCTCGAGGCGCACCTCCCCGACGGTTGGCAGCCACTCTATATGCTCTCGCCGGAGCCCGCGCTCGACAGCGACTACATTGCCGCCAACTGGTATACCTCGACCCATCCTGAATCGGGATTCCGCCGCGAGCTGCGCGCCGCG
>JAGWPE010000088.1 GCA_028870635.1 Gammaproteobacteria bacterium
AAGCCGAGCTGTCGAAGCGCCATCATGAGACGAACGGCGGCGGGCCGCCGGTTCTCATTCGGCGGCGATGAGCCTGGTAGCCGTTGAGAAGCGATGCCCCCGCTCCGCGCAGTATTCCAGCCACTTGTTTAACATCATGTTGCGCGCCCAGCGCTGATCCAGTTCACGCTCCGCGAGCGTGCGCAGGGTCCTGAGAACCGGTTGGCCGTGGGCTGCGGCCCATTCCTGCGCCTCGAGGAGATGGGCATCATGGTAGATGCACAGGCGCATGTCGGGATACGCGACGTCGCCGGCGGCTTCGGGCAGGACGTAGGTCAGGTGCGCGGTGGTGGTGTAGGGCGAGCGGCTCGTGACGGTGAGAAGGAGGTCACAATCGCCGGCCACCTGCGAACGATGCCGGCCGGCAAGAAGCCCGAGGTCCCCCGCGAGCCAGCCGAGGCGGATGAAATTGCTCTCGTAAAGGCTCATGAGCGCGACGAAGCTGCGCGGCCGCGCGCGCCAGGAGACTCGTGTCAGGGTGTCATCGAGCATCGCTTCGACTATAACGTACGTCGGTTACACTTCAAGCCGTGCAGGGGTGGTTTTTTAGGGCACCGTCACGGAACTTCCGCAGCGCCGGAAAACCCTGCAAGTTCCGTGCTGGACCCCCTCAAGGCCGCAGCCGCCGCTCGATTCCGGTGTTGTTGAGAATGCGGCTGGCGATCTCCTCGATCGAGCACTCGGTGGTGTCGAGCGAGGGTATGCGCATACGGGCTATCAGCGCCTCGGCGGCGCGCAACTCGTAGCGCACCTGCTGCTGGGAGGCATAGCGGCTCTGCGGGCGGCGCTCGTTGCGGATCTGTTGCAGGCGGTCGGGCGCGATGGTCAGGGCATAAAGCTTGCGACGGTGCGGCTCGAGCCGGGCGGGAAGCTGTCCGGACTCGAGGTCCTCCTCGGTGAGAGGGTAGTTCGCCGCGAATACGCCGTATTGCAGCGCCAGATAGAGGCAGGTCGGGGTCTTCCCCGAGCGGGAGACGCCGATGAGTATGACGTCGGCATGCGAATAATCGCCGCCGGTGCCATCGTCGTTGGCCAATGCAAAGTTGGTGGCGTTGATGCGCGCAGTGTAGGCGCCCAGATCCGCGATGCCGTGCGCCCGGCCCGCCCTGTGGGTGGAGCGGGTGTTGAGCTCGCGCTCCAGGGGCCCGACGAAGGCGGCGAAGAAGTCGAGGAACAGGCCGTTGGCGCGCATCACCACGTCGCGCAGCTCGTCCTGCACCAGCGTGCTGAAGATGATCGGCCGGACTCCTTCCTCCTCCGCCGCTCGGTCGATCCTGCGTACCGCCTCCTGCGCCTTGTCAAGGGTCGACACAAATGGCAAAGTCACGGGCCGAAACTGCAGGCCCTCGAACTGGGTCATGAGGCTGTGACCCAGCGTTTCCGCGGTCACTCCCGTCTGGTCCGATACGAAGAATACGGTTCGACGGCTCACGGCATGCGCCCCGGCTGCGCCATTGTTTAGAATGCAGGAAGCCCAAGTGTTCCACCGCGCGACGCGCGGAGCAAGCGGAGTTCCCTTGAACGCATACGTCATTCCCTTCGAGCGGTTAGGAATGGGCGACCTGGATCGCGTGGGCGGCAAGAACGCCTCGCTCGGCGAGATGATAGGCGCGCTGGCCAAGCTCGGCGTCCACGTGCCGGGCGGCTTCGCCACCACGGCGCATGCCTTCCGGGAATTCCTCGAGCAGGACGGGTTGGGCGCGCGCATCCGCGCGGAGCTCGCCTCGCTCGATGTGGACGATGTGACTCGTCTCGCCGCGGCCGGCGCCCGCATCCGCCAGTGGGTGCTTGCGACACCTTTCCCTGCCGCCCTGCAACAAGCCGTGAAGGACGAGCTGCGCCGCATGAGCAACGGCCAGGAGATCGCCGTTGCAGTGCGTTCCTCTGCGACCGCGGAGGACCTGCCGGACGCTTCCTTCGCCGGACAGCAGGAGACTTTTCTCAACGTCCGCGGCGAAGCGCGGGTGCTCGAGTCGATGCATGAGGTATTTGCGTCGCTTTTCAATGACAGGGCCATTTCCTACCGGGTCCACCAGGGGTTCGATCATGGCGCGGTAGCGCTATCGGCGGGCGTGCAGCACATGGTGCGCAGCGATCTCGGCGCGAGCGGGGTCATGTTCACGCTCGACACCGACTCCGGCTTCCGCGACGTCGTATTCATAACAGCCTCCTACGGCCTCGGGGAGACCGTGGTGCAGGGCGCTGTCAATCCCGATGAGTTCTACGTCTACAAGCCTGCGCTGCGGGCCGGCAAGCACGCCGTGCTGCGGCGCAACCTCGGCGGCAAGGCCGTCAAGATGGTGTATGCGCCGCCCGGATCGGGCGAGCGCGTGCGGACCGTGCCGGTGCCGGAGGCCGAGCGGACGCGCTTCTGCCTCACCGACGCGGATCTCGTCTCGCTCGCCCGCCAGGCGCTCATCATCGAGGAGCATTACCGCCAGCCGATGGACATCGAGTGGGGCAAGGACGGGACCACGGGCGAGATCTTCATCCTGCAGGCCCGCCCGGAGACGGTGCAGAGCCGCGCCGGGCGCACGATCCAACGCTTCTCGCTGAAGTCGCACTCGCAGGTGCTCAGCACCGGCCGCAGCATCGGCCAGAGAATCGGCGCGGGGCCCGCGCGCATCATCCAGAACGTCTCGGAGATGGCGCGGGTGCAGGCAGGCGACGTGTTGGTCGCCGACATGACCGATCCCGATTGGGAGCCGGTCATGAAGCGCGCGGCGGCGATCGTCACCAACCGCGGCGGCCGCACCTGCCATGCGGCGATCATCGCGCGCGAGCTCGGCATCCCGGCCGTGGTCGGCTGCGGCGATGCCACGCAGCGCATCCGCGAGGGCCAGGAGGTCACCGTCTCCTGCGCCGAGGGCGACACGGGATTCGTCTACGCGGGCCTGCTCGAGTACGAGCGCAAGCAGATCGAGCTCGACTCGCTGCCGAATATCCCGGTGAAGATCATGATGAACGTCGGCAACCCCGATCGGGCGTTCGATTTCGCGGCAATACCCAACCGCGGCGTGGGACTCGCGCGGCTGGAGTTCATCGTCAACCGCATGATCGGCGTGCATCCGCGCGCGCTGCTCGAATACGAGCGGCTGGATGAGGATCTCAAGGCGCAGATCGACACCCAGATGGCCGGCTATGCCGATCCGGTCAGCTTCTACGTGGAGAAGCTCGCCGAAGGCATTGCGCAGATCGCCGCGGCATTCGCGCCCGAGCCGGTGATCGTGCGCCTCTCCGACTTCAAGTCGAACGAGTACGCCAACCTCATCGGCGGCGGGCGCTACGAGCCGCACGAGGAGAATCCGATGCTCGGCTTTCGCGGCGCCTCGCGCTACGTCGACGAGAGCTTCCGCCCCTGCTTCGAGCTCGAGTGCCGGGCGCTGAAGCGCGTGCGCGAGCTGATGGGCCTCACCAACGTGCAGGTGATGGTCCCCTTCGTGCGCAGCGTCAGGGAAGCGAAGACCGTGACTGAGTTGATGGCCCTGAACGGCCTGCGCCGGGGCGAGAACGGGCTGAAGGTCATCATGATGTGTGAGCTGCCGACCAACGCCCTGCTGGCGGATGACTACCTCGAGCACTTCGACGGCATGTCGATCGGCTCGAACGACCTCACCCAGCTCACCCTGGGGCTCGATCGGGACTCGGCGATCGTGGCGCAGCACTTCGACGAGCGTGACGAGGCGGTCAAGCGCCTGCTCGCCATGGCCATCGCCGCCTGCCGCAGGCGCGGCAAGTATGTCGGCATCTGCGGCCAGGGTCCCTCGGACCACCCGGACCTTGCGCGCTGGCTGGCCGATCAGGGCATCGAGAGCATGTCCTTGAATCCCGACACGGTGGTCGAGACCTGGCTCTTTCTGGCGGAAGAAGCGGGAAAGACTAAGAGCCCGTGAGGCCGGAGTAGGCCGGAGCGAAGAGACGCGCACGGTAATAGCGCAGCTCCTCGATCGATTCGCGGATGTCCGCGAGCGCGAGGTGCGCGCTCTGCTTGGCGAGGCCGGCAGCGACGTCCGGCGCCCACCGCCGCGCCAGCTCCTTCAGGGTGCTGACATCCAGGTTGCGGTAATGGAAGAATTTCTCGAGCCGCGGCATGTGGCGGGCGAGAAACCTCCGGTCCTGGCAGATGCTGTTGCCGCACATCGGCGAGGCGCCGGCAGCCA
>JAGWPE010000089.1 GCA_028870635.1 Gammaproteobacteria bacterium
GATGGGCGCGCTCGCGCGGCTCGAGGAGCAGCGCCGCTCGCTGTGCTCCCTGCACGGCTACTCCGCCGACCGGACGGGATTGGAAGCCCTGATGGCCTGGTGCGACCCCGAAGGCAGCTTGCTGTCGCGCCTGCGCGAATGCGCCGAGCGCGCAGTGCGCTGCCGCGATCTCAATGATCGCAACGCCATCGTGGTTGCCGGCCGCCTGAAGCGCGTCGAGGGAATGCTCGATGCCATCACCGGACGCCCGGCGCGGTCGGATACCTACGGGCCGCGGGGATATGGGACTTCCAACGGCCGTCCGGGGCGCGTGCTCGGGGCGGCTTGACGCCCGCGCCGCCGGCTTCCCCGGCAGGCCGCTTCAACCGAGAGCATCCCGCAGCGCGGTCACTTCCTGAGCCGACTCGGCGAGGAACCGCTCACATGCCTGCAGGTCGAGCCGCAAGCGCTGCAGAGGCTTTGCGCACTGCACCTGAGCGGCGAGGGCGCTCGAGTCGCCGTTGACATCCGCGAGCAAGGTACCCACCACCAGAACGTCCGTCAGGCATGGGGCGCCGCGCGACTCCCGCTCGAGGTTCTCCGATTCGTGCACCGCCTGCACGATCTCATCCGCGATGCCCCAGTTCTCGAGCAGCGCGGCGGCGATGCTGAGATGCCAGTCGTGCTCGATGGCCTGGTAGGCGGCGGCGTCGCAGAAGAGCGAGCGATGGCGGCTCGCGCGGGTGAGGATGTACAGGCGGCCGATGCCCTGGAGCAGCCCGGCGAGCAGCGCCGTGTCGGCACTGACACTCGTCAGGCGGCGCGCGACGACGAAGCAGAGGCTCGCCACCTGCACGCTGCGGCGCCAGAGGACACCGAGCTGCATCTCGAGGCCGCGCAGCGTCGGCGCCTCGCGCAGCTGCCGCATGGCGAAGGCGATCGTTGCGGTGCGCACCGAGTCGACTCCTACGCGCGTCACGGCCGCACGCAGATCAGTCACCTGGGTTCCCCCGGGGTTGAGGGCCGCGGAGTTGGCCATGCGAACCAGTTGCGTAGCAAGCACCGGCTCGCTGCCGATGACGCGCACGATCTTGCTGGCGTCAGCCGTGTCGTCGCTCAGCACGCGCTGTACGCGCATGACGACGTGCGGGAACCCGGGCAGCTCCACCTTGCCACCGGAGAGCTCGGCGGCGAGCGCCTGCACGAAGGTGAACGCGACGTCCTGCTCGGCGCCGTCTTTGGCCGAGTGAGTGCCGGGAGATGCGGGAGAGGATTGAGCGTGCATGGCGGCTCGCGGGGTCGGTGGCGCGGTCAAACGCCCAGCGCCTGACGCAGGGCCTCGATTTCATTCTCCGACTCGTCGATCAGCTTCTCGTAGCTCGCACGGTCGATCTGCATGCGCTTGCAGGCGCTGACGTCGTGCATGTTGAGCTCGAGAGTGTCGGGATGTTCCTTGAAGGCCGCCAGCAGGTGTCCGACGGTCAAGGCATCCGTGAGGTCGGGCGGGCCGTCGTGCTCGCGGCCGAAGTCCTCGTAGTCGCTCACGGCCGCGATGATCTCCTCGGCCATCTCCCAGTTCTCGAGCAGCGCCTTGGCGACCGGCGCATGCCAGTCGCGCACGATCGCGTTGTAGGCCGATTGGTTCGCGAAGAGCCCCGGATGCCTGCTCGAGCGCGTGAGGATGTAGAGCTTGCCGATGCCGTGGAGCAGACCGGCGAGCATCGCGGTGTCGGGATTCACCCGGCTGAAACGGCGGGCCACGGCGTGCGACATCGCCGCCACCGCCGCGCTGCGGTGCCAGAGCTCATCCAGCGGCTGCTCGAGTCCCTTCAGCGAATCGACCTTCTTCAATTGCGACATGGCGAATGCGATGGCGGCGCTGCGCACCATGTTGAAGCCCATGCGCGCGATGGCC
>JAGWPE010000090.1 GCA_028870635.1 Gammaproteobacteria bacterium
CCCCCAACGCGGACTTCACTTTCGAGCCGACGGAGTACAGCAGCCGCGGGCCCGACACCGGCGGCGATTTCCGCTACCTCACACAACGGCAGCATGGCGAGCTCGACTGGGACTACCTGCCGAACGATGCCGTATATCATGCGAGCCGCAGCCGCGTGCGGCTCGTGAACGTCACCGAGCTGCCTGACGGCTTCCGGTTGACGCTGGATGGGGAGAACGTCAGCGACACCCAGTATTTCGAGGATTTCTCGAGCGGACCGGAGGGCACGAGCACCCCCTTCCTCGACCGGCGCGCCGTCCTCTCCTATCGCGACCTGCACTGGAGCGTCCAGGGCATGGCCGAGCAGTATCAGACGATCGACAGCACACTGCTGCTCGGGAACCGTCCTTATGCGCGCGTGCCCGACCTCACGGTGAGCGCCGACTACGGCTGGGGTCCCGGAGACATCGTGCGCTACGGCTTCGGTTCCGAGGTCGTCGACTTCCGCCGCTCGACGGGTGTCAATGGCTGGCGGCTCGACCTCTACCCCACGACCTCGCTCAACATAGAGGGGCCGGGATACTTCATCCGCCCGTCAGTCGCATACCGCGCCACGCAGTACGAGCTGTCGGATACCACCCCGGGGCAGCCGAGCTCGCCCTCGAGGGCGCTGCCCATCGCCAGCCTCGACGCGGGACTGCAGCTCGAGCGCGCGGCCGGGTCCCGCGACCAGCGCACGGTGACGCTGGAGCCGCGGGTGATGTATCTCTACGTACCGTATCGCAACCAGAGCGCGCTGCCGGTTTTCGACACCGCCGTCCCCGACCTCGACCCGGTGGAGCTCTTTCGCACCAACCGCTACGTTGGCGCCGATCGCGTGGGCGATGCCAACCAGGTGAGCGCCGGAGTCACGACGAGGCTCCTCAATGCCGTGGACGGACGCCAGTACCTGACGGCCACCTTCGGGCAGGAGATCTATTTCACCAACCCGCGCGTCACGTTGCCCGGTGAGACTCCTCGCACCGACAGGCGCTCGGACCTGGTCGCGCAGCTCGCCCTCACCGCTTTTCAGCACTGGAGCGCCGATGCCGCGCTGCAGTGGAATCCGCAATCGTCCGAGACGCAACGCGCACTGGTCGAGGTGCAGTACCGCCCCGCCCCCGACCGGGTCGTCAATATCGGCTACCGGTTTGAGCGCGGGATCTACCAGGAGGCGGCGCTCGTGAGCGGCCAGGTGGATGAGGCACCGATATGCGGGACCGCGGTGACGCCGAGCTGCGATACCGAGCAGGTCGAAGCCTCCGCCGCCTGGCCCATCGGGCGATCCTGGAGCGTCTTCGCCCGCGGGGTGTACTCGCTGGCGGACCACGTCGCGCTGGAGCGGTTCGCCGGCTTCGAGTACCGTGCGTGCTGCTGGAGCCTGCGCTTGGGCGCCCGCCGCTACGTCGGTGCCCGTCCCACGACCGGCACGGCCCGGACGGGCCCCCAGGACACAGGCATCTGGATGCAGCTGGAACTCACGGGACTGGCCAGTGTCGGATCGGCGTCGGATGCCTCTCTCGTAGAGGCGATTCCCGGCTACACTCCGACGGAAGCGAATCCCCAAGCATTCCCGGCCCGCTGAGGGCCGTTCCACCGAGGATCACGAGCGCATGCGGCGGCTATTGGTATTGATTGTGGGTGCCCTTGTTTCCCCCCTGGCCTTCCAGGGCCTGGCGCTGGCGCAGACCCGGGACCTCTCCACTCAGGGGGCGCCCCTGGACCGCATCGCCGCGGTGGTCAACAACGGCGTCGTCCTGGAAAGCGAAGTCGATGACCAGATGAAGGAGGTCACCACCCGGCTGCAGGCGCAGAACATGACCCTGCCGCCGGAGAGTGTCCTGCGCAAGCAGGTGCTCGATCGCCTGATCCTGCAGCGGATCGAGCTGGAGCAGGCCAATCGCGACGGCATAACGATCTCGGACGATACCCTGAACTCCGCGCTCGAGGATGTGGCGAAGCGCAACAACATCGCGTTCTCCGACCTGCCGACGGTGCTCTCGCAGCAGGGAATCGACTACGCGAGCTACCGCGAGCAGATGCGCCAGCAGCTGACGATTGGCCTCCTGCGCCAGCGCGATGTGCTGCAGCGTATCGTCGTCACGCCGCGTGAGATCGATCAGTTCCTCGCCAAGCAGGCCGATCACCCCGCGACCAACGAGGAATACAACGTCTCGCACATTCTGATCGCCGTGCCGCCGAACGCCACGCCGGCGCAGATCGTGCAGGCTCAGCAGCGCGCCAATGACGTCTACCAGCGCGCCAGCAAGGGCGAGGACTTCGGCAAGCTCGCCGTCGCCTATTCCAACAGCGAGGATGCCCTGGAGGGCGGCTCGCTCGGCTGGCGCCAGGGCTCGGAGCTGCCGACGTTCCTCACCAGCCTGATCCTGGGCCTGAAGCCCGGCCAGGTCGGAGCGCCGCTTCGCACCCCGACCGGCTTCCACATCGTCAGGCTCAATCAGGTCCGCACCCAGGACAAGAAAGACATCGTGGAGCAGATCCACGTGCGCCACATTCTCCTCAAGACCAACGCCCTGCAGGACGATGCGACGGTGCGGCAGCGGCTCGAGCAGATCCGCCAGAGCATCCTGAAGGGCGAGAGCTTCGCAGTCGCAGCCTCGGCCGCCTCGCAGGATCCCGGCTCCGCCTCGGATGGCGGCGATCTCGGCTGGCAGAGCCCGGATGTCTTCGATCCGACTTTCAGCGCGGCGGTCGAGAAGCTGAAAGTGGGCGAGATCAGCGAGCCGTTCAAGACCCGATACGGCTGGCACATCGCGCAACTCCTCGGCCGCCGTAGCCACGACGATACGCAGGAGGTCAAACGGCTGAATGCGATGGAGGCCATCCGGGCCAGCAAGGCCGACGAAGACACCGAGCTATGGCTGCAGCACCTGCGCGACGACGCCTACGTGAAGGTCATGACCGGCTGACCGGGGGCGGCCCGCCGTGCTGCCGCGCATCGCGCTGACCTCGGGGGAGCCGGCGGGCATCGGGCCCGATGTATGCCTCGCCATCGCTTCGCGGGAGCTGGATTGCGATCTCGTCTGTCTGGGTGATCGGGAAATGCTGGGCGAGCGCGCGCGGGCGCTCGGAATGAAGGTTGAGTTGCGGCAGTACGGGGGGGCAGCTCACCGCCACGTGCCCGGGACGCTCGTCGTAGCACATGAGCCGCTGCGCGCACCGTCCGTCGCCGGCCGGCTGGAGGCCAGCAACAGTCCGTACGTCGTGCGCCTGCTGGAACGCGCCTGCGACGGCGCCCTCGCCGGCGAGTTCGCCGCAATCGTGACCGCCCCTGTGCACAAGGGAGTGATCAACGACGCCGGCATCCCCTTCACCGGACACACCGAATTCTTCGCCGATCGCACGCGTGCACCGCGGCCCGTGATGATGTTGGCGACGGGCTCCCTGCGCGTTGCGCTTGCCACGACGCACCTGCCGCTTGCGCGCGTCAGCGGCGCGATCACCGGCGAGCTGCTCTGCGAGGTGCTGGAGATCCTCGACCGGGACCTCGCCCGGTGGTGGGGCAT
The DNA here is from genome assembly GCA_028870635.1 of Gammaproteobacteria bacterium. Lineage (GTDB taxonomy): Bacteria > Pseudomonadota > Gammaproteobacteria > Steroidobacterales > Steroidobacteraceae > 13-2-20CM-66-19. The sequence goes on from JAGWPE010000090.1 coordinate 3,547, forward strand.
CACCCGCCCGCGGATCGCGGTCTGCGGCCTCAATCCCCACGCGGGCGAGAGCGGTCACCTCGGCGACGAGGAGATTCGCGTGATCGCGCCGGCAGTGGCCCGTATGCGCGAGCGTGGCCTGCGGGTCGCCGGCCCGCTGCCCGCGGACACGGTCTTCGTGCCGCGTGTGCTCGCCGACTTCGATGTGGTACTCGCCATGTACCACGATCAGGGGCTGCCCGTAATCAAGCATGCAGGCTTCGATGATGCGGTGAACGTAACGCTCGGTCTCCCGATCCTGCGGACGTCGGTGGATCATGGCACCGCCCTCGAGCTCGCCGGCACCGGCCGCGCGGACCCGGGAAGCATGGCGGCAGCCATCGGCCTCGCTGTGCAGCTCGCAGCGCGGGCGGCGTGATGCCGCAGGCAAGCCGCCACGGCAGGCCCAGAAAGCGCTTCGGCCAGCACTTCCTGCACGATCCGGCGGTCATCGAGCGGATCGCGGCCGCGATCGCGCCGCGCAGCGGCGAGGCCCTGGTGGAGATCGGTCCCGGCCGGGGGGCGCTCACCCGTCTATTGCTCGAATCCGATTGTGGCTCGCTCGATGCGATCGAGATCGATCGTGACCTCGCCGCCCTGCTGCGCGGCCAATGGGGTGCCGAGGAGCGTTTCCGCCTGCACAATGCGGATGCGCTCCGGTTCGACTTCCGCGCTCTGGCGCGCGAGCGCGGCCGGCCCCTGCGGATCGTCGGCAATCTGCCCTATAACATTTCCACGCCGCTGCTGTTTCATCTCCTCGAGAGTGTCGGTGAGATCCGCGATCTGCATGTGATGTTGCAGCGCGAGGTGATCGCCCGCATGGCGGCCCGGCCGGGAGACTCTGCGTATGGGCGCCTCACGGTGATGCTGTCCCCCTGGGTGGAGGTGGAGCGGCTTTTCGACGTGGGTCCCGGCGCCTTCCAGCCGCCGCCGAAAGTGTGGTCGGCCGTCGCACGGCTCACGGTGAGGGCAGGGCCGGCGTTTCCGGTGAGCTCGGCGTTCCAGGCAGTCGTGGCCGCGGCCTTCGCGCATCGCCGCAAGACGCTGCGCAACGCACTGCGGGGGCTTGCCACCCCGGAGCAGATCGAGCGCTGTGGGGTGGATCCGGGCACTCGCCCGGAAACAGTGTCGCCGGCCCTTTTCAATGCCATTGCCGGCACGGTGAAGCTGCCGTCCGGCGCTGGCTGAGATAGGCTGTGCCGGCCAGAGAAGCACCGAGGGCCGGCTCATGTCCACGTACCCGTACCGTCGCATCCTGCTCGTGGTCGACCTCACCGAGCACAGCCTGCAGATAGGCAGGCGCGCGCGCGATCTGGCGGCGACGCTCGGCGCGGAGCTCGAGCTCCTGCACGTGGTGGAATTCATGCCGGTCGAGCCGATGGGAGAAACGCTCATGCCGGCAGTCCGCATCGAAGACGAGCTGCTCGCACGCGCGCGCCAGCGACTTGCCGCGCTCGCCGAGGAGCTCGGGTTGCCGGGTGCCCCGCACCGGGTCGAGTGCGGCAACGTCAAGGCCGAGGTCGTGCGGATAGCGCGCGAGCGCGGCATCGATCTCATCGTGCTCGGCAGCCGCGAGCGCCACGGGCTCTCGATTCTGGTGAATTTCACCGAGGACACGGTCCTGCACGCCGCACCCTGCGACGTGCTCGCCGTGCGGGTCGGCAGAGCCGCGGCCGGCTAGAATTCGCCGCATGAGCCAGGAGCCGCACAAGATCCGTGTCGAGGTCAGCACGAGCTACCTCGACGAGCAGTCGAGCCCGAGCGAGCTGCGATATGTCTTCTCGTACACGATCACCATCCGCAACGAGGGCCAGCGCGCAGCCAAGCTCCTGACGCGGCACTGGATCATCACCGACTCCAACGGGAGGGTGAAGGAGGTGCGCGGCGAGGGCGTCGTCGGCGAGCAGCCCCACCTGGGGCCGGGGCAGGGCTTTCGTTACTCCAGCGGCGCGGTCCTGGAGACTCCGGTCGGCACCATGGAGGGCAGCTACCAGCTGGTCGATGCCGAGGGCCAGTGCTTCGATGCGCCCATCGCGCCTTTCCGGCTTGCGATCCCCGGTATCCTGCAGTGAGCCGGCATGCCATCGGCGACATCCAGGGGTGCTGCGACGAGCTGCGGGCTCTGCTCACACGGATAGGATTCTCCGCCGATCGCGACCGCCTGTGGTTCGTCGGCGACCTGGTCAATCGCGGCCCCAGGTCACTCGAGGTTCTTCGTTACGTGCGCGCCCTCGCAGACAACGCGATCGTGGTCCTGGGGAACCACGACCTGCACCTGCTCGCCGTCGCCTGCGGCTGCAGCGCCGCCCGCCGCTCGGACACTCTGGATGAGATCCTGCGGGCGCACGACCGCGACTCCCTCCTCGAGTGGCTCGCGACCCGTCCGCTCGCTCACTTCGAGGCGGGAGACCTCCTGGTTCATGCCGGCCTCGTACCTCAATGGACGGTCGAGACGACGCTGGGACTTGCGCGCGAGGTCGAGCTCGCGCTGCGCAACGATCCGCGCAATCTCTTCGACCACATGTATGGGGATGAGCCGGACCGCTGGAGCGCGGATCTCGCCGGCACCGATCGCCTGCGCTTCGCCATCAACGTCCTGACGCGCGTGCGCGTGTGCACGAATGACGGTCGTATCAACTTGCGTCTCAAGGGAAAACCTCCCGCCGCCGGCTCGGAATGGCTTCCGTGGTTCGACATCGAGAGCCGCCGCACGCGCGGCAATCGCGTGATCTTCGGTCATTGGTCGGCGCTGGGGCTCATCGTGCGCGATGATGTCATCGGGCTGGACTCCGGCTGCGTCTGGGGCGGCGCGCTCACGGCCCTGGATCTCGACGGCCCCCGTTCCGCCCGCGGCGCAACGATCTCGATACCGTGCAACGGCTATCAATCACCTGACGAATAGGAGCCGGGATGAAGCCTAGCCAAGCGTTCAACCTTCATCGCTGGATCGATCAACACCGGCACGTGCTCGAGCCGCCGGTGGGTAACAAGCGAGTGTTCGAGGACGGCGATTTCATCATCATGGTGATCGGCGGCCCCAACTCGCGGCGGGATTACCACGTCGACCCCGGACAGGAGTTCTTCTACCAGCTCGAGGGCGACATCGTGCTGCGCACCATGCAGGCCGGCCGGCCGGTGGATGTGCCGATCCGTCAGGGAGATGTCCTGCTGCTGCCCGCGGACGTGCCGCATTCGCCGCAGCGGCCCGCCAACACGGTGGGCCTCGTGGTGGAGAGGCAGCGCCGGCCGGGCGAGCGCGACGGCTTCCAGTGGTACTGCGAGCGGTGCGGCAAACTGCTGCACGAGGAATTCATCGAGCTCACGGACATCGAGAAGCAGCTGCCGCCGGTATTCGAGCGCTTCTACGCCAGCCGGGAGCGGCGCACCTGCGCACACTGCGGCGCGGTGCTGGAGCGCCCGGGGTGAATGCACGATTGCAGATGGACGGACGTGAGGTCTGCATCGACATCACGCGCCCGTTCGACTTGAGCGTGGAGCTCGACTTTCAGGGACCGCAGGCGCGGCACTTCGGAGCGCCGCGGGCCAGCTCGGAGCCATTCTCGGTCCCCGGTTTCCCCGGCTCCGTTGCACGCGGCGCGAGCTGCAACTGCGAGTCAATCACACTGATCCCGCACTGCAACGGCACTCACACGGAGTGCGCAGGCCATCTGACACGGGAGCCGCTGCACGCGCACCGCATCGCACCGCGGGATCTGCTGCCGGCGCTGCTGGTCTCCGCCACGCCCGTACCATCCGGCCGCACGCCCGAGGGCTCCGAGCCGCCGCCACATGCGGGCGACAGCCTGGTGACGCGACACGCGCTGCAGGGAGCCTGGCCGACAGAGCTGCCATTCACGCCGCGAGCGTTGGTGATCCGCACTCTTCCCAATGACCTTGGCAAGCGCACCCGCGATTACACCGGCGAGACGCCACCCTATCTGACGAGCGAGGCGGCGCAATACCTCATCGAGCGCGATATCGAGCATCTGGTCGTGGACCTTCCCTCTATCGATCGTGCGCACGATGAGGGCCGGCTCACCGCGCACCGGCTTTTCTTCGGGCTTCCCGCGAGTGATTCGGCGCTGGCCCGAGCAACGCGATCGCAGTGCACGGTCACGGAGCTGGCCTACGTAGGCGACGAGATCGCCGACGGTCCCTATTTCTTGCAGCTCCAGGTACCCGCGATCAACGGTGACGCGGTGCCCAGCCGCCCGCTGCTTTACAGGCTCGCGGCCTGAGCCGATGCCCCCGCACATCATGAACCCCGGGACTCACGAGCCGACGCTGGAGTTCGCCCGCCGCCGCGATGAGGCGGACCCGCTGCAGGGCTTGCGGGAAAAGTTTGCGCTGCCCCGCCGGGGGCAAGGCGAGCCGCTCGTCTACCTTTGCGGGCACTCGCTCGGGCTCATGCCGCTCGCCGCCCGCGGGATGGTCATGGAGGAGCTGGACGACTGGGCGCAGCTCGCGGTGCTCGGGCACGAGCACGCGCACCGGCCCTGGATCCCTTACCACGAAAACCTCCGCGACGGTCTCGCGGCTCTCGCGGGCGCGCGCGCCGGCGAGGTGGTGGCAATGAGCTCGCTGACAGTCAACCTGCACCTCATGCTCGCCGCGTTCTATCGGCCGAGCGGTGCGAGGCGCCGCATCCTCATCGAGGCGGGCGCATTCTCCTCCGACCGGCATGCCGTGGCCTCCCAGATCATTTGGCGGGGGCTCGACCCGCGGGAGGCGCTGGTCGAGCTCTCCCCGCCCGTGGGCACCGACACGGTCCCGGAGGAATCGATCGAGTCATACCTCGAGGAGCACGGCGCCGAGATCGCGCTCGTCCTCTGGCCGGGCGTGCAGTACAGAACCGGTCAGGCATTCGATCTCGGGCGCATCGCGCGCGCAGCGCATCGTGCCGGCTGCGTGGCCGGATTCGACCTCGCCCATTCCATTGGCAACATGCCCCTCGCCCTGCACGACATCGACGCCGACTTCGCCGTCTGGTGCAGCTACAAGTACTTGAACGGCGGTCCCGGGGCCATCGGCGGCTGCTTCGTCCACGAGAGGCACGACCGTCCTCACCTCGCCGGCTGGTGGGGGCACGAGGCCGCCACCCGCTTTCGGATGAGACCGGAGTTCCACGCCGCACCCGGCGCCGCGGGCTGGCAGATCAGCAACCCGCCCATACTCTCGGCCGCTCCCCTCATCGCCTCGCTCGCGCTCTTCGAGCAGGCGGGGCTGCAGAGATTGCGACAGAAGTCGATGGCGCTCACCGGCTACATGGAATATCTGCTCGACCGGCTGGCCCCCGATGTGCAGCTGATCACCCCGCGCGCCGCCGAGTCGCGCGGCTGCCAGCTGTCCGTTCGCATCACGGGGCCTCTCGGGCGCGGACGACGCGTTTTCGAGGCCATGACCGCGCGGGGCGTGATCGGCGATTGGCGCGAGCCCGACACGATCCGTCTCGCACCCATCCCGCTCTACAACAGCTTCGCGGACGTCTTTCACGGCGCCGAAGCGCTGGCGCGAGCCCTGCATCTCGAGCCGTGACATCCCTTCCCGATCGGCCGGTCAAGATCGTCGGCGCCGGCCTCGCGGGCGCACTGCTCGCCGTGCTGCTGGCGCGCCGCGGGCTCGCTGTCGACGTGTTCGATCGCAGGCCCGACCCGCGGCTCGCCGGCAGCGAGCGCGGGCGCTCCATCAACCTCGCGCTCGCGTCTCGCGGCATCGCCGCTCTCGAGCGGGCCGGCGTGATCGAGCGCATCCGCCCGCTCCTGATCCCCATGCGGGGGCGGATGATCCATTCGCTCTCGGGCGAGACGCAGCTGCAACCCTACGGTCAGCGGCAGGACGAAGTCATCTACTCCGTCAGCCGCGGCGACCTCAACCGGGTGTTGATCGAAGAAGCGGCGCGGCACCCGCGGGTACGATTGCGATTCCGGCAGACCTGCGTGGCGGCCATGCCGGAGACCGGCCTATTGCGTTTCCGTGATGAGGGCACGAACAGCGAGTGCACCGTACCGATTGCACCGACCTTCGCCACCGATGGTGCCGGATCGGCGATTCGTACGAGTCTGGCGCGCGCGGGACTCATCGGCGTGCGGGAAGACCGGCTGGATCACGATTACAGGGAGTTGACCATTCCCGCGGGACGCGACGGGCATCATGTGATGGAGGCTCACGCCCTGCACATCTGGCCGCGCGGCGGCTTCATGCTGATTGCCCTGCCGAACACCGACGGCAGCTTTACAGCCACGCTCTTCCTGGCCCGCAGCGGCGCTGACAGCTTCGAGTCGCTCACGGGCCGCGAGCGGATCACGGCTCTCTTTCAGAGCCAGTTTGCGGACGCGGCGCAACTCATGCCGCGTCTGCTCGAGGAATTCGCGGCCAATCCTCAGGGGCAGCTGGGCACCGTCTACACCCGCCCCTGGCACCTCGGCGGCCAGGTGTTGCTTCTCGGCGATGCCGCCCATGCCATCGTTCCCTTCCACGGTCAGGGCATGAATGCCGCCTTCGAAGACTGCCTCGTCCTCGACAGCCTCCTAGATCAGCACGACACCTGGGAGGCGCTGTTTGCCGAAGCCGAGCGCTCCCGGCTGCCCAACACCGCGGCCATCGCGCAGATGGCGCTCGAGAACTACGTCGAGATGCGCGATACGGTGCGTGATCCAACCTACCTGCGCCGCAAAGAACTGGCGATGGCGCTCGAGCGCCGCTTCCCCGACCGCTTCATCCCCCGCTACTCGATGGTGATGTTTCACCCCGAGATCTCCTATGCCGAGGCGCTGCGCCGCGGGACCGTGCAGGAGGGAGTCCTGGCGGAGCTGGACGCGCACCGCGCGCACGGCGAGGTGGACTTCGAAAGGGCGCGCGCGCTGATCGCCGAGCGTTTGACCTGACCTGACGGAATGCCGGACGGAGATTGAAATGCGTCGTACGCTGCCTTGGCTGGCGTTCTTTGGCCTCACTTGCGCGGCGGGCGCCGCCGAGCCGCCCGGCAGCGTCCCGGACCGCTTGCGGCCCCCGCCGGCGGATGAATTACCGCTCGCCGTGGCGATGGAGTGGGCGCAAGCGGCGCTCGCCGCCTGCAAGTCACTCGGCTATCCGGTGACTGCGACGTACATGAATTCCTATCGTGAGATCAAGCTCGTCCTGCGTGCGGACGGGGCACGCGGAAGCACGGCGGACACGGGGCGGCGCAAAGCCTATACGGCAGTCGTCACCGGCATGAGCTCGGCTGACTACGGAGCCTCGTTGGGTTATCCGCCCGGAAAGCCGATACCCAAGCTTCCGGGAAGGCCCATCGGCCTTCCTCCGGGTGCGACCGATGAAAACCTCATCGTCGCGGGCGGCGGCCTGCCTCTGAGAAATGCGACGGGCAAGATCGTCGGCGCTGTCAGCGTGTCGGGCGCCCTCCAGGGAAAGGACCAGGTCTGCGCGCAGGCGGGAATCGACAGGATCGCCCGCTTCCTGAATACCCGTGGCCTGAAATAACCGCCGGCTCGGCGAGCCCCGCCGTTCTGGAGCGGCATCAGTGTCCGTGCGGACTCCCGAAAATGATCGCCAGAACGGCTGCCGCAATTGTCGCCGCACAAGAGCTCACGGTGAGCCACACCGTAAACCGGCGCGTACTCAGCGCCTCGAGCTTGCTTTCGAATTTCGCGTCTACCCTATCGATCTTGGCATCCATTCTGTCGATCTTGGCATGGACTGCGGTCTCCAGTCTGGCGTCCCGCCTCTCAAACCTCTCATCCTGCTTTTCGACCCGGGCATCCAGCTTCTCGAGTACAGTCTCCAGCTTGGCATCGTGCCTCTCGAACCTTTCATCCTGCTTCCTAAACCTGGCATCCAGCTTCTCTAGTACAGTCTCCAACTTGGCGTCCTGCCTCTCGAACCTGGCATCCAGCTTGTCCAGCTTCTGATCCATTGACTTGCGCAAGCCGCGCGGATCGACCTCGATGCCCGCAAAGTGGGAGTTGAGCCGGGTGACTTCACCCTCGATTCTTGCGACCCGCGGCTCGAGTTGCATGACATCGTCTTCCACCCGAAACTCCTCTCTCGAGGCGTGCATACGCGCCTCCTCCTGACCGCACCGACACTCGACATTAGAGCATGAGCGCACCCGCCGGAGAAGCCTCAAATCTTGACAAATCCAAAAGTTTCGTCGAGTTTCGCCGTCGTTTGTTCCGTTATACACGACGTCATATCGGGCGTTGGAACAGGCGTCCCGTCCGCTAGCTCTCAGGCATCAGGATCGCATGAGTTGACTTGACTTCCTCCATGACGAAATAGGTGTGCGTTTGCTGCACGCCGCGCACGGAAGCGATGGTGTCGCCGAGCAGGCTGCGATAAGCCTCCATGTCCTTGACCCGCACCTTGAGCAGATAGTCGAAGCCGCCCGCGACCATGTGGCACTCCATGATCTCATCGTGCGCCCGCACCACTTCCTTGAAGTGCTCGAAAGCCTCCGGCGTGGTGCGGTCGAGTGAAACCTCGACGTATGCCAGTAATCCGAGTCCGAGCTTGCGTCCATTGAGGCGTGCGAAGTAGCCGTCGATGAAGCCTGCGGCCTCGAGCCTGCGTACGCGCTCGAGCGTGGGGGTAACGGTGAGGTTGACCTCCCGCGCGAGCTGCGAGACCGGGATGCGGCCATCCTGCTGAAGCCGCAGGAGCAGCTTACGGTCTATGCGGTCGAGCGGCCGATCGGCCGCCGCTGGGGTAGTACGCTGTCCGGAGGTGTTTTTGGCAGTCATGATAGTAAAGTTTACTGCTATTGGCGCCAAAACGAAAAAATATCCTCTGGAATTATGGCTACGATAAGAACAATCAACTAGCTTCTGACGACCCGATCATGGTAGCTGCCTTTTCCGATAGCCGCCCGGCTCGTCCGCTCGAGGGAAGCGATCTCGACACTCTGCGAGAGCGCATCAGAGCGGCCACGCTGCGTCCTGAGCGGGAGGCGGTCGAGGAGCTCAGCCATGCGCTGCTTCCGCTGTCGGCGACCCTCGAGGCTGCCCGCGGCCGAGCCATCCGCTGGATCGAGGCGGCTCGCGAGCGTGCGCGCTCCAGGCCGCTCGCCGAATCGCTCCTCGACCAGTTCCCGCTCGACAGCCGGCAAGGCAAGGCGATCATGGGCCTGGCCGAGGCGCTGTTACGCACCCC
>JAGWPE010000091.1 GCA_028870635.1 Gammaproteobacteria bacterium
AGCGGCGAGCCGTCGGCCGTGATGGACATGAGCCCGTTGAAGGAGCGCTTCGCATCCCATCCCAACTCACCGAGCAGCGGCACCAGCTCCGTCGCGCGCTCGTACCCCTGCATCACCTGCTCGATGTCCATGTCGCGCATGGAGGGCGACAGACGGGCCTCGCCCGGCTCGGCGATGTCCCGCGGATAGACCAGGCGCGGCTCGGTCTGCTCGTAATAACCCCACTCGAGCTGCCCGCCCTCGGCGGTCTTGGGGTCGCCCGTGTCGCGCATGTACGAGGAGTTGCCCTGGTCGCGCAGCAGCGGGTAGCCGATCTCCTTGCCGGTGCCGGCGAATTCGTTGAAAGGCCCGAAGAAGAGCAGAGGATGCTCGAAGGGCATGAGCGGCAGCGGTGAGCCCATGCGCGCGGCGAGCAGCGGACCCCAGATACCGGCGCTGAGAATGACTATGGGCGTCTTGATGTAGCCCTTGCGCGTCTCCACACCGCGTACGCGCCCGTCCTGAATGTCCACGGACAAGGCCGGCGTGTTGGCAAAGGTCTGCAGATGGCCGCTCGCCACTGCACGCTCGAGCAGAACGCCCGCGACCCGTTGCGAGCGGGGAACCACCAGTCCGGCATCGGGATCCCAGAGCGCGCCCTGGATCGCCTGCTCCTGCAGCAGCGGAAAATGCTCTTTTGCGCGGGCAGCCGAGATCAGGTGCGCGCGCGTGCCGAAAGCCTTGGCGGATCCCACCTTGCGCTTGAGCTCCTCCATGCGCTCATCGTCGCCGACCCGCGCGACCTCGAGGCCGCCGACCCGGCTGTAGTGCCCGAGGCTCTCGTAGAACTCGCGGCTATAAAGGGTGGTGTAGACCGACATCCTGTCGTGACTCGTCATGTAGCAGAAGTCCGAGGCATGGGCGGTGGAGCCGATGTCGGTCGGGACCGCCGACTTGTCGATGCCGACCAGGTCCTTCCAGCCACGCTCGATCAGGTGATGAGCGACCGCGGCGCCGACGATCCCTCCCTGGCCGATGATCACCGCGGCCGCCTCCTGCGGCAGCCGTCTCTCGCCCGTGCTCTGATTGCTCATTTCGTGCCCAGTACCGTAACGCCCATCACCCGGGCACAGGGATGTGCCCCGCCGCCGCGGGTGGCGGAGGCTGCGGGCAAAAACCGCGCTTTTGCCTGCTGCCGCGCTTCGTTCGCGCAGGATGCCGGGATCCAGCGCTGCAACAAGTATGGCCGCCGGGCGGGGCAGCGGCTGATCGATTTACGTCATCGACTTGCCGAGATGCGTCTCCAGACCGTGCCCCCGGGGTCCGGCCTCGCGCCGCCAGAGCAGCGCGACGGAGACGAAGGCGATCAGGCTCACGAGGCCGAAGTACCACAGCATGGCATCGTAGCCGGCGGGGTGGGACGGTCCGGCGTGCGCGCGGTCGGCGAGCCAGCCCGCCGCGAGATTGCTCGCCGCCAGGAAAAGGTTCTGCAGCAGATTGATGAGCCCGAAGGCGGTTCCGAGCCGCCGCGGCTTAACGAGCATGGCGGTCGAGGGCCAGATCACCGCCGGTACCACGGAGAAGCTGATCCCCATCAGGGCC
>JAGWPE010000092.1 GCA_028870635.1 Gammaproteobacteria bacterium
CAGCTCCCGCAGGTACGCCAGGAGAGGGGCGACCTCGCCGCTTGAGTTCTCATCGATCCGGTGCAGCCGCACGAAGGGATCCAAGATCAGGAGTTTCGGCTTGAGCGCAGCGACGGTGCACTGTGTCCTTCCGGCAGGGATGCGTGACCAGCGGCGGTGGAGGTCGGTAGCGTTGAGGCCGCGCCCATTCCGGGCGATTGGAGCAACGCATGAGCAGAACCGAGAGCGATCAGCGGGCGGATTTGGGCCGGCTGCGACAGCGGCTGGATGAGTATCGGCGAGGCGGCAGCCGCGGTAAGGCGCTGCCGGGGTGGGTGTGGGCGGCTGCGGGGAGGCTGGCGCGGCGGCATGGGGTGCATCGGTGCGCGCGAGCGCTGGGCCTGGAGTACAACAAGCTCAAGCGCGCCACCGGCGAGCGAGCAGCGGCGAGCGCAGGCGGGCGGCGGCGCGCGGCGGGGGCGATGAAGTTCCTCGATCTGACCCCGGCGTTGCCTCTTGCCGGGGCAACGTGCCGGGTGCGTCTTGCGGGCCCTGGCGGGCAGCATCTTGAGCTCGAGATGGACTGCGGGGCCGCCAAGGAGATGGTGCTCGAGTTGTGTCGCGAGGGCTGGGGAGCGCAGCCGTGATCCAGATCACTCCGCAGATGCGGGTGCTGGTGGCGATCGAGCCGGTCGATTTCCGCAGGGGGATCGACGGATTGAGTCAGGTATGCCGCGCCGTGCTATCTGCCGACCCACTGTCGGGTACGGTCTTTGTGTTCCGTTCGCGTGCGGCGAAGGCTATAAAACTCCTGGTTTACGACGGCCAGGGGTTCTGGCTGGCGCAGAAGCGTATGTCCTCGGGGCGGTTCCGGTACTGGCCGACGGCCACCGATGCGCTGAGCCGGCGCCTTGCGGCGCACGAGTTCACCGCGCTGATCTGGGGAGGCGATCCGCAGCGCGCCCAGGCGGCCCCGATGTGGCGTCGCTTGGGGTTCGATGCTCCCGGCAGAGAGGCCCCTCGAGCCTGACCCTCTACGCTGGCGGGCCTCGCGAGAGGCTCGCCAGGCTCTCCCGGTAATTCCACGGCAGCCACTGCCCGGGCCGCTCGGCCGCATCGCTCGCATGGCGTGAGAGCGCCACCAGGTAATCGAACACATCAACGCCTGCGAGCTCGGCGGTGTGGATCAGGCTCATGAAGATGTCCCCGACCCGCGCACCGTTCAAGGTCTTGTAGAACAGGCTGTTTTTTCTGTGCAGGATCGCCTTCTTCAACACCCGCTCACACACGTTGTTATCGAGCGGTGCGCCGGCCACGCGCAAAAACAGCGTCAATGCGCTCCAGTGCTTTGTCATGTACTGGATCGCCTCCCCGAGGGTCGAGTTCGGCTCGACGCGCCGCTCGGCGAACTGCTCCTGCATCCACTCCCCGAGCCGATCCATCAACGGTTTGCTGTGTTTCTGATGCAGCTTCAGCCGCTGCTCCTCGTCGAGCCCTTCTTTACGGGCATCGGCATCGATCCGATACACCTCCCGCAGTGTCTCGAGCACGAAGCGCACCTCCTCGGGGAAGCTCTCGGCGATCTCAACGTACCGGCGTCTCGAGTGCGCAAGACATCGGGCGAGCAGCGTCTGAAACTCCTTCGACTCGTTCGCCGCGAGGGCGTCGCACATGTGGATCGGCGGTGGGAGCTCGGCCGAGCGGCGCTTCAGCACCTGATCGAGGTTCTCTCCGGCATGTCTCACGCCGGTGAAGAACAGCACGATCTTCCGGCCGGCACCGACCGTGACGATCCCGGAGGTAAACACCCCCGTGCGGCTCTCCTCGGCATCATTCCCCAGGGCTGCCGCGCGCTGCTCACGCGTCAGATGCAGGATCTTCATCGTCGTGTCGTCGTTGTGCACGAGCGCGTCCTGGGCGGCCTGGCGGATGAGCTCCTCGTGCACCGGGACGTACTGCTCGGCGCCTGCCTTCACCAAATCCCACTGGGTCGCCGCCGGCAGCGGCACTCCCATCCCGCCCTGCAGCCGCTCGATGCGGTTGAAAGGCAACCCCGCGCCGTACTTCAGCATCCCGATCATGGCCGGGACCGTCTCGTCGTACTTCTCCTCGCCCACCTCAGCGGGTGCCGGGGCCGTATAGACCTCCCCGCACAGATTGCAGCGCATCCGGTCCCGCTCGTACACGGTGGCCGAGAGCGGCGCCATCGCCTCGATCCGTACCGCCTGCGCCGCCTCGGCGCACGGATACACCTTCCCCTGGCAGCAGCCAGGGCAGCTCGCCCCGCCTGAGAGCGTGGGGTGCGTGATCTTCACCCGCCGCGCCCCGGTGTAGACCGAGGCCGCATTGCGACCGTGACCGGCTCCCGGGGGCCGCTTATCACGTGCTGCCTTACCCGCGGGGTCGGCTGCAGGCCCCTCCTGCGCCGCGCCCAGCACCGTCTCGGTCTTCTCCGTCGCGGCCCCAAAGATCATCCGCTGGAACCGCTCCACGGAGAGTGTCTTCGCATCGATCTCGGTGCGTAAGAACCCAATGAGCGCGACGGCCGCTTTGAGCTTGCCGCTCTCCTCGGCGCTCAAGGCCGTCTCCGCCTTCGCCACGATCGCCGTCAGTTCCTCCTGGGAGACCAACAGCTGCGGCGGTTTGCGCGGCCGGTGACGCTTGTGCTTGCCGCTCATGAGCAGAGCCGCTCGCGAAAGTCCGCTACCAGCGGCAACCCCAATACGTCCTTGATCGTACGGTTCGGCCGGTGCGTCAGATCATCCTTGCCCCGCCCCTGGGTGCGTCCCAGCATCACCCAGTTCGCCGCGCGGTAGCAGGTGCCGCGATGACGGGTCGTGTCCACGAACGTCTCGGCAAAGTGCACCGGGTGGCCGTACACCTTCTCCCACTCGCCAGAGAGCATCCGCGTCATCCTCGAGAGCAGGTGCGAGGCCAGGTGCGGCACGTTCACCCACGGCAGGACAAGAAAGCGGGTGTTGTAGGCGAGCAAGCGCAGGTTGCGCTGGCGCACCGCCGGGCTCCACCCGAGGTAGCGGTCGCGCGGGGAAAGGTGCCGCGGCGCCGAACTCCAGGCAAACAGTGCCACCGGCCTGGAACCTGCGAACACCATGAACTTCAGCTGCTCGCCGACCGGCTGGCTGTAGCCGAGGTAATGATGCTGCTCGAGAAGGCCATTGAAGCAGCGCTCCTCCTCCGTGCGCCGCACCTGCCGGAACTGAAGCGCCCCGAGCTCGCGCAGCTTCCCCGAAACTGGCGTGCGCTCGACCTCGATCGATCCCGGCCGCGCCCGCACCGCCAGCGGGTTCGGTGGTCGCCACTTCACCGCTGGCAGCTCGATGTGCCCTGCACGGGCCAGCGCCAGCATCAACCCCCGGGCCACCATGTCCCGCGGCGCTCCGTTCGCCTGTCGCCAGTCCCACGCCTCGCACAGCCGCTGGGAAAGCTGCCGCCGGCTCTCTCCAGGGTGGGTAGCGATCAGCTTGCGAATGACGCCGACGTCGGTCGCAGTAACCGGTCGGCCGCGGAACGTAAGCACGGTCTCCATGACCGGGAACGATAGCGAAAGTCGAAATGGAACGCAAGCCCGCCGCGGTCACCCCCGACCGCCGCTCCCCGGAGGGGGCGGGGAAACTCACACCGAGTTACGCACCTTCACCGGAAGCACACGATCCACGGGGCGCTGTGCCGTTCCGCGGCAATATGCCGGTTCTGGTGGACGCACATTTCTTTGGCGCCCTGGGAGGCCTCGCCGCGGTCATTCTGCTCGACCTGTTCAGCTTGACCGCGCCGGCCAGGCCTGCGGCCGTGAAATGCGGCGCCGCGGGCTGACGAATCCGGCGCGCGCCGCAGAACGTTCA
>JAGWPE010000093.1 GCA_028870635.1 Gammaproteobacteria bacterium
CTCCGTTACGGTGAGCACGAGGTCGGTCGCGGTGGCCCCGGGCTTCAGCCGTCCGTTGAGACGAAAGCCGATGACCTGCGGAATGAGCATGGTGACCGGCTGGCCGAGCATGGCGGCCTCCGCCTCGATGCCGCCCACGCCCCAGCCGAGAACGCCGAGACCGTTGATCATGGTCGTATGCGAGTCAGTGCCGACCAGGGTATCGGGATAGGCGCTGCGCGCGCCGTTTTTCTCCGCGTCGAAGATGACACGGCCCAGGTACTCGAGGTTCACCTGGTGCACGATGCCGGTGCTCGGCGGCACGACGGCGAAATTGCGGAAGGCGGACTGCCCCCAGCGCAGGAAAGCGTAGCGCTCCACGTTGCGGGAGAACTCGATGCGCGTGTTGGCGTCGAGGGCGCGGGAACTGCCGTATTCATCGACCTGCACGGAGTGGTCGATGACGAGCTCGGCGGGAGCCAGCGGGTTGACGCGCTCCGCGTCTCCGCCGAGGCGCACGATGGCATCGCGCATGGCCGCGAGGTCCACGATGCAGGGCACACCGGTGAAGTCCTGGAGGATGACGCGCGAAGGGGTGAAGGCGATCTCGTGGGACGGGGTTGCAGCCGGGTCCCACGCCAGGAGCGCCTCGATGTCGTTGCGAGTTACGTTGACGCCGTCTTCGAAGCGCAGCAGGTTCTCGAGCAGTACCTTGAGCGAGTAGGGCAACCGCGCCACCTTGTCGCGCGGCAGGGCCGCCAGGCTCCAGATCTCGTACGAGCGGTTGCCGACCGTGAGGCTCGAGCGCGCCTTGAAGCTGTTCGTCATGAGGGAAATCTCTCTCCGCGTTAAGAGCGGCGCGAATTATATAGGCTCGCGGCCTGAAAAAGATTTCAGCCAGCGGTTTTCTCGGCGCGCTGCGCCGCTGCTCGGACGGGGTTCGCCCCGGCGAACCCCGTTGGTCCTGCGTGCAGCGCATGAGAAGTCTCGAGGCTTGCAATGACGGCGCCCCCGAGACACCTGTCGCCCTCGTACACCACTGCGTACTGCCCCGGGGTAACCGCGCGCTGCGGCTTCTCGAAGGCGATCCGCACGCTGCCGTCGGGCCGCGGCTCGAGCAGGGCCGGCTGGTCGGCCTGGCGGTAACGCACCTTGACGGAGCAGGCGAATGGCTCGCTGCGCACCTCGCTCAACCAATGCATGGGACCTGCCGTGAGCGCGGCGCTCTGCAGCAGCGGGTGATCGTGTCCCTGGACGACGATCAAGGCATTGCGGGCTGCGTCCTTGCGCGCGACGAACCAGGGCAGCTCCGCGCGGCCTGGACGACCGCCGATCTTGAGCCCCTCGCGCTGCCCGAGAGTGTAGAAGGCGAGCCCCCGATGCATTCCCAGGCGCTCGCCGTCGGCGGACTCTATCGGCCCCGGCCGGTCGCAGAGAAAGCGGCCGAGAAACTCGCGAAAGGGACGCTCGCCGACGAAGCAGATGCCGGTACTGTCGGGCTTGTCGAACACGGGCAGTCCCGCCTGCCGCGCGCGCTCGCGAACCAGGCCTTTCTCGAGCTCGCCTATCGGCATCAGCGTCTCGGCCAGCTGCCCGATGGCGACCGCATGCAGGAAATAGCTCTGATCCTTGGCGGCATCGCGCGCCTTGTGCAGCTCGGCGCCCGCGGGGCCCTGCAAAATGCGGGCGTAGTGTCCGGTCGCAAATCGCCCCGCGCCGAGCCGCCGCGCATGGCGCAGCGCCACGCCGAACTTGATCTCGCGGTTGCAGAGCACATCGGGATTGGGTGTGCGTCCTGCCTGGTGCTCGGCCAGGAAATGCTGAAAGACACGCTCGCGATACTCGGCCGCGAAGCTCGCACGATGCAGCGGAATGGCGAGCTCACGCGCCACCGCGCGCGCATCCTGATAATCCTGCGCGGCCGTGCAGTAGCCATCGTCGTCCTCTTCCCAGTTGCTCATGAAGAGGCCCTGCACCTCCCAGCCCTGCTCCTTGAGGAGGAGAGCGGCGACGGCGGAATCGACGCCGCCGGAGAGGCCGACGATGACGCGATTATTCAAAGTGCGTCCGATGAATCAGAGACCTACCGCGGGGATCTCGAGCGCCGAGGCAAGATCGAGAGCCGCTGCGGCAGCGACCGGCTGGCGCCGGCCGGCAAGATAGTCCTCGACGCAGCGCAACACGAGCGGGCTGCGCAGCTGCGGCTCGCGCGCCTTGAGCTCATCCGGCGTCAACCAATGGGTGCCCACGATGCCCTCATCCAGCTGCTGTCCTTCACGGTGATCGCTCACTGCGCCGCCGAAGGCAAAGCGCTTGGTCGTGCGGCCCGTGCCGGGATGGCGCCAGAGATAGACGCCCACGAGCTCGCTCGCCGTGAAGAGCCAGGCGGTCTCTTCGCGCACCTCGCGGACCACGGCCTCGAGCAGCGTCTCGCCAGGCTCGACATGCCCCGCAGGCTGGTTGATGACGAGGCGTCTGTCGATGCGCTCCTCGACGACGAGAAAGCGCCCATCGGCCCGCGTCACGGCCGCAACGGTAATCTCGGGATTGCACATGGACGAATTATACGCACCGGCCGTGCCTGGCCTTCCAGGCCACAGGGACGTGTCCGCCGCGCGCCGCGCCGGGCAGGATGCGCGCTTCAAACTACCGGCGTGCGGCGTGCAGGCCGTGCTCGGGCGCGCTGGAATCCCAGATCTGATCGAATTCCTGCAGGTACAGGCGTGCGACGGGAGGATTGTTGATGTCGGCGACGCCGTCCCAGGTATCGGCGCGCATGCGGTAGACGATGGCCCGGTCGTCGGCGATGAGATAGGCCGACGCTCGCTGCCGGGCCTCGGCTGCGACGTAACGGATGTCGATGCAGCTCGAGAGCCGCCGTCCCATGGCCACGAAGCGGTTGCTGTCGCGCATCACGCGCGTCGGCTCGCCGAGCAGCACGCGGACCTTGGCGAAGCTGCGCGCGAGCACGAAGTGCTTTATGACTTCCAGAAACGCCGTCTGATCGTAGAGGTCGGGCTCCAGATCAGGCGTGTAGATCGAGATCAGCCGCTGCGCCGAGGCGGCCACCTGGCACACCGCGCTGCGCACCTCCGCCAGCGTGGTGAGCACGGTGAGCATCTCCATACCCCGGGCACCGCGCGCGCCGCCCTTGCCGGTCATCGATTCCGGTGAGTAGCGGGCGTTGGCCAGCTGCGCGAGAGCGCTATTGCGTTCGAGTTCCCCGTATTCAGCCACGAGCGGCGCCTGCCGTCTTCGCCTGCAATTTGGGCAGGCTTGGCGATATTAGAGAGCCCCCTCACGCCCCCGTTGTCGAATCCATCACGAATTCAGGCGCTTAGCCTGCCTTAATGAGTTAAAACCGAGGTGTGGTTCTCACTTCCGCGCCGGCAGGGGGTGAAATTTGTCATATTTCCCGCGCAAGGCGGGCGGCGAGACCGGTGTAGTCGAGCGGCCGCAGCGCCTTCAGCCGGCGCTTTTCCTCGGCGGACAGGGGTAGCGTCTCGATGAGCTCCGTAAGCGCGCGCTCATCGATAGCGCGCCCGCGCGTGTGCTCTTTGAGGCGTTCGTACCCGCCCGGTATTCCCGCTGCGCGAAGCACGGTCTGGACGGCCTCACCGAGCACTTCCCACGCTCCCGACAGATCGGCCGTGAGCGACGCAGCGTCCGCGTCCACCTTGCCGAGGCCGCGGCCCAGCGCACGCCAGGCGACGAGAGTGTGGCCGAGTGCGACGCCCAGATTGCGCAGCACCGTGGAGTCGGTGAGATCGCGCTGCCAGCGGGAAATCGGCAGCTTGTCGGCGAAGTGGCGCAACAGGGCGTTGGCGATGCCGAGATTGCCCTCGGCGTTCTCGAAGTCGATTGGATTGACCTTGTGCGGCATGGTCGAGGAGCCCACCTCGGCCGCGGCCGCCCGCTGCTTGAGATAGCCGAGGGAAATGTAGCCCCAGAAATCGCGGCACAGGTCGAGCAGGACGACGTTGACCGCGGCGACGGCATCGCAGTATTCCGCGATCCAGTCGTGCGGCTCGATCTGCGTCGTGTAGGGGTTGCAGGCGAGGCCGAGGGACTCGATGAAGCCGCGGCTCACCGCCGGCCAGTCGACGGCGGGCAGCGCCGCCTGATGCGCGTTGAAGTTGCCCACCGCTCCGTTCCACTTGCCGAGGATCTCCACGGCGCTCCAGCGCCGCTGCGCGCGGCGCAGGCGCGCGACGAAGTTGGCGACTTCCTTGCCGAGAGTCGTCGGGCTTGCGGGCTGGCCATGCGTGCGCGCCAGCATGGGCACGTCCGCCTCGCGGTGAGCGAGCGCGGCGAGCTCCGCCGTGCGCTCCCCGAGAGTGCCAGCCAAGCGCCGGCGCGCCTCGGCGAGCAATCGCGCATAGCTCAGGTTGTTGATGTCCTCGGAGGTGCAGCCGAAGTGGATGAGCTCGAGGGAGGCTTCGCCCGCACCCGCGGCGGCGAGCTGTTGGCGGACGTAGTACTCGACAGCCTTGACGTCGTGGTTGATGACGGCCTCGATCGTCTTCACCGACTGTGCGCAGTCCTCATCCGGCTGGCGTGCGAGCTCGCGCGCGCGGGTGATCGCTGCCGGGGCCAGGGCCGCACCGGCGAGGTGCGGCACCGCCGCGGCGAGGTGCAGGAGCCATGCGGCCTCGATCCGCACACGCTCGCGGATGAGCCCCGCCTCGGAGAGAAGATCCCGCAGCGGCTCGGTGGCCGCCCGGTAGCGGCCGTCGATCGGCGAGAGCGCGGCAACCGCGGCCAGGGAATCGGGGCCAAGAGAATCCGGGCGTGCATCGGGCATGCGCTATCATAACGCAGACGAGCTACGGAGCAGACGAATGACGAGTTCCTTTCGAGTCGAGCGCGACAGCATGGGCGAGCTGCAGGTGCCCGCGCAGGCGCTCTGGGGCGCGCAGACGCAGCGCGCCGTGCAGAATTTCCCGATCAGCGGCCTGACGATGCCGCGCGCCTTCATCGGCGCGCTGGGGCTCGTCAAGCAGGCCGCCGCGCGCGCCAACACCCGCCTCGGGCTGCTCGATGCCGCGCTCGCGCGCGCGATCGAAGCGGCGGCCGGGGAAGTGGCGGCCGGGCGGCACGATGCGCAGTTTCCGCTCGATGTCTTCCAGACCGGCTCCGGCACCAGCACGAACATGAACGCCAACGAGGTGATCGCGACGCTCGCGACTCGCGGCCTCGGCAAGGCCGTGCATCCCAACGACCACGTCAACATGGGCCAGAGCAGCAACGACGTGATCCCGACGACCATCCACGTGAGCGCGGCGCTCGGCGTGCGGCGCGAGCTCATCCCGGCGCTCGAGCATCTGCGCGATGTGCTCGCCGCCAAGGAGCGCGAGGTCGGCACGGTCGTCAAGACCGGCCGCACCCATCTCATGGATGCGATGCCCGTGACCCTGGGGCAGGAGCTCTCGGGCTGGCGCGCCCAGATCGAGAGCGGACTCGAGCGGCTCGCCGCCACGGAGCCTCGCCTGCTGGCGCTCGCGCAGGGCGGCACCGCGGTCGGCACCGGCATCAATGCGCATCCTGACTTCGGCGCGCGCTTCTGCGAGGCGCTCGCGGAGCTGACACAGGTGCCGTTCGCGCCGGCGCGCAATTACTTCGAGGCGCTCTCCTCGCAGGACACCGCCGTCGAGCTTTCCGGGCAGCTCAAGGCCATCGCCGTGAGCCTCATGAAGATCGCGAACGACCTGCGCTGGATGAACAGCGGACCGCTGGCGGGCCTCGGGGAGATCTCGCTGCCGGCGCTGCAGCCCGGCAGCAGCATCATGCCCGGCAAGGTGAACCCGGTGATCCCGGAGGCCGCCGCGATGGTGGCCGCCCAGGTCATCGGCAACGATGCCACTATCACGGTCGCGGGGCAGTCCGGCAACTTCCAACTGAACGTCATGCTGCCCGTCATCGCCTACAACCTGCTCGAGAGCATCCGGCTGCTCGCCAACATCTCGCGGGCGCTCGCCGACCGCGCGATCGCCGGATTCAAGGTGAATCCCGCGCGCCTCGCGGAGGCGCTCGAGCGCAACCCCATCCTCGTCACGGCCCTCAATCCGGTGATCGGCTACGAGAAGGGGGCGGCGATCGCGAAGAAGGCCTACGCGGAGGGCAAGCCCCTGCGCGAGGTTGCGCAGAAGATGACCGATCTGCCGCCCGAGGAGCTCGCGCGGCTCCTCGACCCGGCGGAGCTCACCCGCGGCGGCATCAAGGGCGGCACGAGCGGCGGTGGTTGAGGCGGACGGCAGGGCCGGAGAGCGCGAGTCGCGGGCAGATCGCCCGGATGTGGACTGGCCGGCGAGGATCCGCGAGCGCCTCGAGGGTACCCGGCCGCGCCACGAATCCGAGGACTGGATCGTTCCCGGCCTCACGGCGCGCCAGAGCCGCGCCTACCATCGCTTCTTTCCGGCCGAGCCCGTCCCGGCGGCCGTGCTCGTCCCGATCGTCGAGCATCCCGGCGAGCCCACGGTGCTCCTCACGCAGCGGGCCACCCAGCTGCGCCATCACGCCGGTCAGGTCAGCTTCCCCGGCGGGCGGATCGAGCCGCAGGACCGCAGCCCCACCGCGGCGGCGCTGCGCGAAGCGCGTGAGGAGATCGGCCTGGAGGAAACTTGCGTCTCGGTGATCGGCTTCCTGCCCGATCACGTGGTCATCAGCGGCTTTCGCGTCACTCCGGTCGTCGCGACGGTGCGTCCGGGCTTCAAGCTCCTCCTGGACGCGCAGGAAGTGGAAGATACTTTCGAGGTGCCGCTCACCTTCGTGTTCGATCCGCGCAATCACCGGCCGCGCCTGCATCGCTTCCACACGGCCGACGCGGAGGCCAAGATGTTCGACATCCCATACGGCAATCGCAACATCTGGGGTGCGACGGCGGGCATGCTCGTAACGCTCTACAGGCTCTGCACCGAGGGTGAGCCGTGAGTGACGGCCGCGACCCGGGAACGGCGATCGTTGCGCTCCTCGAGCTCATGGCCCGCCTGCGCGACCCGCGGCGAGGCTGCCCGTGGGATCGCGAGCAGACCTTCAGCACGATCGCCCCCTACACGATCGAGGAGGCGTACGAAGTCGCCGATGCCATCGAGCGCGGCGAGCCGCGCAAGCTGCGCGAGGAGCTCGGCGATCTTCTCTTCCAGGTGGTGTTCCATGCGCGCATGGCGCAGGAGGAGGGTTGGTTCGACTTCGCCGCCGTCGCGGGCGGGATTCGCGAGAAGCTCATCCGCCGCCATCCCCACGTGTTCGAGGATCCGGGACTCGCGGCCGATACCGGCCAGCTGTCGCGGGTCTGGGAGGAGCAGAAGGCGCGCGAGCGCGCGCAGGCGGCCGGGGAAGGAGCTGCCGCCGATCACAGCGCGCTCGCCGACGTGCCCCGCGCACTCCCGGCGCTCACGCGGGCGGCGAAGCTCGGACGCCGGGCGGCGCGCGTCGGGTTCGACTGGGAGAGCGCCTCGCAAGTCCGCGACAAGGTGCTGGAAGAAGTGCGCGAGATCGAGGAGGCGCTCGCGGCAGAAGGGAGCGGGAGCCGTGACAAGCTCACGGAGGAGATCGGCGACCTGCTCTTTGCGGTCGCCAACTGGAGCCTGCACCTGAAGATCGATCCCGAGGAGGCGCTGCGGGCGGCGAATGCGAAGTTCGAGCGGCGCTTCCGGCGCATGGAGGCCCTGGCGGCCGCGCAGGGCAAGGCCCTGCAGGGACTGGATGCCGCGCAGTGGGATGCGCTCTGGCGGCAGGCGAAACGAGAGGTCTAGCCCGCATCATTCACGAACTCAGGCCCGGCGCCTCGCTTCGAAAGGCATTTCCCGGGCCGCCGTGAATACTTCCCTGTAGGCTGCGGGAAAAACATCCTGTTTTTCACGCGCCGGGAAATGCCTTTCGAATCGAGTCCCCGCTGCGCGATTGCTCGGTTCATGAATAATCCGGGCCAGGACGGCGTTGCGGCCACGATTCAGCCCGTATTCACGCGGCTGCGGCTATGTTTCCGGGGTTATGAAGGCCATTCGGACGTCGCTGATCGCCGCAATGGCGCTGGTGCTCTCGGCCGGCGCGCTGCTCGCCAGCGCCTACCAGCCGCCCACCCCTTCGCCAGTCATCGTCCTGCGTCCATCCGCGCAGCGGGTGAGCCTCTCCCTGGACCAGGCCGTACGGATGGTACAGCATCGTTACAGGGCCAGGGTCGTCAGGGCCGAGACGCAGATGCAGGGAGGCCGTACCATCTACGTTCTGCGGATGCTGGATGATGCGGGACGGGTTTTCGCCGTCCGGGTAGATGCTGCGAGCGGCAGCATTCTCTGACGCTCGCCTAGGCGGTTGGGATCGCGGGGAGTCTTCTAATGCGAGTGCTTGTGGTCGAAGACGAGGCTGCGCTGCGCGACACGCTGAAGACGCGCCTAACGGAAGCTGGGTTCACCATCGATGTGGCGCAAGACGGGGAAGAGGGCCTGTTCGCGGGGCAGGAATATCCCCTCGACGTCGCGATCATCGATCTCGGTCTGCCCAAGCTCGCGGGGCTGGAAGTCATCCGCCGCCTGCGCGCCGCCGGCAAGGCCTACCCCATCCTGATCCTCACCGCGCGTGACAACTGGCAGGACAAAGTCGAGGGTCTGCAGGCCGGCGCCGATGACTACGTCGCCAAGCCTTTTCACTTCGAGGAGGTCCTGGCGCGCCTGCAGGCATTGCTGCGCCGGGCGGGCGGCTGGGCGAGCCCGGAGCTCAAGTGCGGCCCCGTCGCGCTCGACACGCGTGCCCAGACAGTGAAGGTCGCCGGCCAGGCGATCGATCTGACCACTTTCGAGTACCGCATCCTCGAGCACCTGATGCTGCGGGCGGGCGAGGTGATCTCCAAGGCCGAGCTCACCGAGCGGCTCTACGACCAGGACTTCGAGCGCGACAGCAACGTGATCGAGGTGTTGGTCGGCAGGCTGCGCCGCAAGCTCGATCCCGAGGACCGCCTGAAGCCCATCGAGACGCTGCGCGGCCGCGGCTATCGCTTCGCGCTCGCCCGCGACCCGGCATCCTGACCTCGCGGCCGGCGCAGAGCCGACACGGCGCATCGTGCATTCCCTGAGCCGCCGGCTGCTCCTCTCGGTCGCCGTACCGCTGGCGCTGTTCTTCGGCGTGATGATGCTCGTGCTCGACACGGGCTTTCGCACCCTGTCGGAGCGGCAGCTGCACGCGCTGCTCGACTCCCAGATCGTCACGCTGATCGCCGCCGCGGAACCGGACCCCTCCGGCGGCTACGATGCGCCTCTCAACGGTCTCGACACGCGGCTCGCATCTCCGGATTCCGGGCTCTATGCCCAGATCCGATCCAACAATCACCTCTGGCGCTCGCCCTCCACGGCCGGGGTGCCGGTCGACTTCGGGCCGCCGCTCGCGCAGGGAGACCGGACATTCTCTTATGCGATTGTCGGCCACACGCGAGTCGCGATCGAGAGCCGCGGCCTCTCCTTCGCAGACGACCCGGCGCGGCCGGGGCACGCGCTCACCTTCAGTGTGGCGGTGAGCCTCACGCCCTACGAGCAGCAGCTGTGGCTCTTTCGCAGCCGCATGCTCGGCTGGTTCACCGGCCTCATGCTGCTGCTGCTGCTCTCGCTCACAGCTCTCCTGCGCAAGGTGCTCGCCCCGCTGCGGCGGCTCGAGCGCGAGATCCACGAGGTGGAGGAGGGGCGCAGCGAGATGCTGGGCTCGGGCTATCCGCGCGAATTGAGCGGCGTGGCGCGGCATCTCAACGCGCTCCTCGTCGGGGAGCGCAAGCGCGTCGCGCGCTATCGCGACACGCTGGGGAATCTCGCGCACGGTCTGAAGACCCCGCTGGCCGTGATACGGTCGGCATTGTCGGGCGAGCCGCGAGCAGATCGCCCGGACGCGATGGCCGGGCCGGGTGCCCTGCCGCCGGGGAAGGCCGGTGGTACGGCCCTCACCGCCACAATCGGTGCCGAAGTCGATCGCATGGCCGGGATCATCGAGCATCAGCTGAAGCGCGCCGCATCGGGCGGGGCGCTGCTCGGCCAGGCGCCCGTGGCGGTGGGCCCGGTGGCGGCGGACCTGCGGGCCGCGCTGCTCAAGGTGTATTCGCGCAAGGACCTGTCGATCGAGCTTGCGATCCAGGAGGGCAGTCATTTCATCGGCGATCGCGGAGACTTCGTCGAGCTGCTCGGCAACCTCATGGACAACGCATGCAAGTGGTGCCGGGAGAAGGTGCGCGTATCCGTGACGGTGGAGGATGGACGCGCGCCGGGGAAGGAAAGCCTCACGCTGGCGGTGGAGGATGACGGGCCCGGGATAGCGGAAGAGAACCGGGCCAAGGTGCTCGAGCGCGGAGTGAGGACGGATGAGAGCGTGCCGGGGCACGGACTCGGCCTCGCCATGGTCCATGACGCGGTCGACCTCTACGGCGGCAAGCTGCTCGTGGACGCCTC
>JAGWPE010000094.1 GCA_028870635.1 Gammaproteobacteria bacterium
CATCTTCAAGGTCTGGCATCTCGAATCCAAGCCCGCCGTCATCATCGGAATGGACGTGCTCGGCACCGTCGATGCCCTCGTGCTGGATTTCGGGCACCCCAGGATTTATATGCTGCCCGTGGAGCCCGACGGGGTGGAGGTGATCCGCAAGATGTCGATGGTTTACCATCGCCCGGTGCCGCTGGGCTGAATTCTCCCGTTCCACGGGCTCAGGAGCGCAACCCCCCCCGCCATCACCGGGCGGCGCCGCTCGCCTTCCAGCTCACCCTGTCTCCGACCCGGACTCCGAGCTGCTGCGCCTCGCCGCCGCGGATCTCCAGCACCGCGATCACCGGCACGTCGGAGGACAGCACGTCCAGTGAGAACGGCCGCGCGTTGGCGATGATCTTGGCGATCCGTCCATCCTCCCCGACGAACACCATGTCGAGCGGGATGTAGGTGTTCTTCATCCAGAAGTGCGCCACCTGCGGCGAGCCCTGCGGAAACAGCATGCCCTCGCTCGCCGGCAGGTCGCGCACGAACATCAGGCCCTGCTCCTGCCGCGGCGGCGTGTCGGCGATCCAGACATCGAAGTGGTCATGATGACCATGCGCCGCGATGTCGAGCGTCGTGCGCGGAAAGTGCGTCAGGCTCTCGATGGTCATCGACTGCGCCAGGCAGATCGAGGTGAGCGCGCCGGCGAGCAGCAGGCCGACGCCGAGCCGGACCGCCAGGGAGTGCAAAAGCCGCGAGTGACTTGTCACGAACGAATACCCTCGTCTCTCATCCGGTATTGAAATCGGCGCGGCCGGCGAAGTCGAACGTCGTCACCAGGATGCGCCGGTGGCCGCCGAGGTCATTGGCCGGCGCGATGCAGAAGCCGTGCGCCACGACGCGGTAAGAATGAGTGGGGTGCCGGTCGACGGCGATGCGCTCCTGCGTCAGCCGATCCACGGTGCAGTTGCCGTCTCCTTGCGTAGCAAAGAGCAGCTTCTCGCCCTCGAAGATCACCGTCAGATTCGTCGGCAGCTCCCGTCCCGGCCGGCCTTCCTTCGCGCCGTCGATGCCGAAGACCATCCGCACGCGCCGCCCGCCCGGCCCCACCCGTCCCTCGAAGCTCATGCGCAGGCCGCTGGCGTCGAGGCGGGGCCCGCCCTCACAGGTCAGCGCCGCACCGCGCAGATCGATATCGAGCCGGACAGCCCCGCGAATATGTGCCCGCAGGTAAGCCTTGCCCGATTTCAGGCATGGGCCGGAAAGCGACACGGCCGGCAAGCCAGCAGGCAGCAGACGCTGCTGTGTCTGCCCCAGCGCGCCGGGAATCGCCAGGGCGGCAGCAAGAGCGGCGACTCCGCCGGCCGCGAGTTGATTGCGGATGGTTGGGATCATGCGATTGACAAGATAGGCTTCAGCGCCCGAGAACGGTGTCGATGCCGGAAAGGACGAGATCGAAGCGGCGCCGCGGGACCTTGCGAACTCGGTCCGTGAGTAGCTGCTTGTCGAGCGCAATGATCAGGGAGACGTTGGCCACGGAGTCTTCGGGAAGCCCGGTCTCGGTTTTCGGCAGCAGCACGTTACCCGGCGCGCCTTCCCACTTGAGATTGCTTGTCAGTGGAACGCAAACCACAGTCGAGATGCGGCTACGATTCAGCGCGTTGCCCTGCACCACCAGCACGGGACGCCGGAACCCGGGGCCCGAGCCGACCGGCTCGTCGAGATCCGCCCACCAGATCTCCGCCTGCTCGATCACCACTCGACGCGCTTGAGCACTCGCCGGGCAGCACGCTGGCTGAAGGCGTCAGGCTCCTCTCCCACACTCGCGATGATCCGGTCCATTTGCTCGGTGACTCGATCCGGTGCATGGCGGCCGACGAATTCCTTCAGCGCGCGACTGTATAGCTCGCTGCGGGAGGTGTTGAGCCGCTTTGCGAGCGATTCAACTTCGGTAAAAATCAGGTCAGGCACGGATACGGCTACTTTCATACCAGAAGTATGACCCTGGCGCGGCGGTGGGTCAATCGCGCACCCATCGCCTGAGCCAACGCTCTAGCCGGCCAGTCCCCGCCGATGAGCGGTGCGCCATGGGCAGAGGACCATGCGACCCGCTAGACTGCCCGGCCTCATTCGCCGCAGGAAGCCCGGTACAGGACCGCAATGCGCAATACGCTCTTAGAGATCACCCCCGTAATTCCGGAGCCTTTGAAACGTCTGCCCGAGCTGGCAGGCAATCTCTTCTTTTCCTGGCATCGTCCGATCCGCGCGCTGTTCGAGGATCTGGACCCTGAGCTGTGGAAGCAGACCGGCGGCAACCCCAGGCTGCTGCTGCGCTGCATCGCGCAGGCGAATCTCGAGCGCGCCGCCCGCGATCCGGTCTACCTGGGGCGCTACCGCGCCGCGCTCGAGACGCTCGCCGCCTACCTCACCGCCGCTCCCCGGACCGAGGAGCCGCAGGTGGCCTATTTCTGCGCCGAGTACGGGTTCCACGAGAGCTTTCCCATCTACTCCGGCGGCCTCGGCGTTCTCGCCGGCGATTACTGCAAAGCCGCCAGCGACGGCCGCGCTAATTTCGTCGCGGTGGGGCTTCTCTACGAGCAGGGCTACTTCACTCAGACGGTGGACAACGATGGGGTCCAGCACGCGGAATACCGTGAGCATGACCCTCGCGATTTGCCCGTCGAGGCCGCTCGCAACTCCAGCGGGCAATGGATCAAGATCACCGTGCGCATCGCCGGCCGCGACGTCGTCGCGCGTCTCTGGAAGGCGCAGGTCGGCCGTGTGCCCGTCTATCTGCTCGATACCAATACTCCGGAGAATGCCCCGACCGACCGTGACATCACCCACCGCCTGTACGGCGGTGACGAGTCCACGCGCGTCCGGCAGGAGATGATCCTCGGCATCGGCGGGGTCCGCGCGCTGCGCGCGCTGGGAATCAAGCCCGCCGTATGGCATCTGAATGAGGGCCACGCCGCATTTCTCATCCTGGAGCTGCTGCGTGAGCACCTGACGCTCGGCCTGCCATTCGAGCCCGCGCTCGAAGCCGTCGCCGCGGCCTGCGTCTTCACCACGCACACACCCGTTGCCGCCGGCCACGACGCCTTCGGACACGACCTCATCCTCGGGCACTTCGGCGACTTCATCCGGGAGCTCGGCATTCCCGTGGAGCGCTTCCTCGACCTTGCCCGTACACCGGCGGCGCCGGGTCTGTTCAACATGACCCGGCTCGCCCTGAACGGGGCGCGGCACATCAACGGCGTCAGCCGCATCCACGGAGCCGTATCTTCCCGGCTGTGTGCCGATCAGTGGCCGGAGATCCGGCCGGAAGAGAACCCGGTGGGCTTCGTGACCAACGGCGTGCACGTGCCCACCTTCCTGCACAAGAGCTGGATGGACTTCTTCGACACGGAGCTCGGCCACGGCTGGCGTGATCGTCTGAGCGACGTGGCGTTCTGGAGCGTGCTCGAGAGCGTGCCGCAGGAGCGCTTCTGGGCAACCGCCCAGTCCGTGAAGTCGCGCATGCTCGCCAGCGTCCGCGAGCGCCTGCAGCGCGAGTATGCGCGCAAAGGCATGAGCCCCGCGCAGCTGCGCCACGTCACCCGGTTTCTCGATCCCCTGCGGCCCGACGTGCTCACGATCGGCTTCGCGCGCCGGTTCGCGACCTACAAGCGCGCGACATTGCTGCTGCGGGACCGCGCCCGCCTCGCGCGCCTGGTGAATGATCCGCAGCGGCCGGTGATCCTGCTCTTCGCCGGCAAGGCGCATCCGGCCGACGAGCCCGGCAAGCAGGTCCTGCGCGAGATCCGCCAGCTCATGACCTCGCCGGAATTCGTCGGCCGCATCATCTTCCTCGAGGACTACGACCTGCAGCTCGGGCGCTCGCTCGTCTCCGGCGTCGATGTCTGGCTCAACAATCCCATAGCGCCACTCGAGGCCAGCGGGACTTCCGGCATCAAGGCCGCGATCAACGGCCGGCTGAACCTGAGCATCCTCGACGGCTGGTGGGCCGAGGCCTGGATGCAGGACAACGGCTGGGGCATTCCGCCCGCCAA
>JAGWPE010000095.1 GCA_028870635.1 Gammaproteobacteria bacterium
AAGCGTTTGAGCATGAAGCGTCCGAAGAGAGGCGACTGCGGGGGACCCCCCGAAAGTGGCGCGTAATCTAGCAACCGGGGGGACATTCAGCAAGGCAACATGTATGATTTTGCGCTGTTTTTCTCATTCGCGTTCCCTGCCCATGTCTCTCACGCGCGCGCAGATCGAAAGCATCGCCCATCTGGCCCGTCTCGAGCTCGAGCCGGCCGAGATCCCCGTCTACCAGGAGAGCCTGTCGCGAATCATCGACCTGGTCGGCCAGCTCGACCGTGCCGACACCGCGGGCGTCGCTCCGATGGCTCATCCGCTGCCGGGTCTCACCCAGCGGCTGCGTCCCGATGCGGTCACCGAGCAGGACCAGCATGAGCTTTATCAGGCGGGCGCGCCACAGGTGGCGGCGGGCCTTTATCTCGTCCCCAAAGTAATCGAATGAGCGACGTGATTCACAGGAATTCCCTCACCCAGCTCGCCGCCGGGCTGCGCGCAAAGAAGTTCTCCAGCGTGGAGCTGGTGCGCGCGTACCTGCAGCGCATCGAAGCGAGCCAGCCGACGCTGAACGCCTTTGTATCCGTGACGGCAGACGGGGCGCTGGAGGCCGCTGCAGCCGCAGACCGCGACCTCGCGGCAGGCCGCGGCGGGGCGCTTGCCGGCGTGCCGATCGCGCACAAGGACCTCTTTTGCACGGCGGGCGTGCGCACCACCTGTGGCTCGCGCATGCTCGAGAACTTCGTGTCGCCATATGACGCCACCGTCGTCGCCAAGCTCAAGGCTGCCGGCGCCGTCACCCTGGGCAAGCTCAATATGGACGAGTTCGCCATGGGCTCATCGAACGAGACCAGCTATTACGGCCCGGTCAGGAACCCCTGGAACACCGAATTCGTGCCTGGCGGCTCCTCCGGCGGCTCTGCGGCAGCCGTGGCCGCGCGGCTGGTGCCGGGCGCGACCGCGACGGATACCGGCGGCTCCATTCGCCAGCCGGCGGCGCTCTGCGGGATCACCGGCATCAAGCCGACGTACGGGCGCGTGTCCCGTTACGGCATGATCGCCTTCGCCTCCAGCCTCGACCAGGGCGGCGTCCTCACGACGAGCGCCGAGGACGCGGCCCTCATGCTGCGCGAGATGGCCGGGTTCGACCCGAACGACTCGACCAGCGTCGATGCGCCGGTACCGGACTATGTGGCGGCGCTCGATGCGCCGCTCGCGGGCGTAAAGATCGGACTGATCAAGGAATTCATCGACGAGGGGCTCGATCGGCAGAACGAGCAGCGGATTCGTGACGCGCTCGCGGTCCTCGAGCGGGCGGGCGCGAGCCTGCGTGAGGTGAGTCTGCCGAACCTGCCTCTCTCGGTGCCGGCCTACTACGTCGTCGCGCCGGCGGAGTGCTCATCGAACCTCGCGCGCTACGACGGGGTACGCTTCGGCCACCGCTGCAAGGATCCGCGCGACCTGCAGGACCTGTACCGCCGCTCGCGAGGAGAGGGCTTCGGAGCCGAGGTCAAGCGCCGCATCATGACGGGCACCTACGTGCTGTCGGCGGGCTACTACGACGCCTACTATCTGAAGGCGCAGCGCGTGCGGCAGCTCATCGCCGCCGACTTCAAGCGCGCTTTCGGGGAGGTCGATGTGCTCGTCGGTCCCACCAGCCCGACCGCCGCCTTTCGCATCGGCGCCAAGACCGCCGATCCCATCACCATGTATCTCAACGACATCTACACCATCGGCGCGAATCTCGCGGGACTCCCCGCCCTATCGATCCCCTGCGGCTTCATCGAGGGGCTCCCGGTCGGCCTGCAGATCGTGGGGGCTCATTTCGCGGAGGCGCGCATCCTCAACGTCGCGCACCGTTTCCAGCTCGAGACCGACTGGCACAAGAAGTCGCCGGAGCGCTTCCCGTGACTGGCAGCGAGAGTACGTGGGAAACGGTCATCGGGCTGGAGATCCACGCCCAGCTCGCCACCCGCTCGAAGATCTTCTCCGGCGCCTCGACCGCTTACGGGGCGCCGCCCAACGCGCAGGCCAGTCTCATCGATCTCGGCTTCCCGGGCGTGCTTCCCGTGTTGAACGGCGAGGTGGTCCGGATGGCCGTGCGTTTCGGGCTCGCGATCGGCGCCCGCATCGCCCGCCACTCGGTGTTCGCCCGCAAGAACTACTTCTATCCGGACCTGCCGAAGGGCTATCAGATAAGCCAGTACGAGCTGCCCATCGTGGCGCAGGGCACTCTCGACATTGTGCTCGATGACGGCAGCACGAAGCGCATCGGCATCACGCGCGCGCACCTGGAGGAGGATGCGGGCAAGTCGTTGCACGAGGGGCTTGGCGGGCTCACGGGCGTGGATCTCAACCGCGCCGGCACGCCGCTCATCGAGATCGTCTCGGAGCCGGACATGCG
>JAGWPE010000004.1 GCA_028870635.1 Gammaproteobacteria bacterium
CCGCATGGCCGGGTTCTCGAACCGATGCAGGATGGACTGGCGATAGGCGGCGAGGGCGCCGGGCTGCGGCACCGCCAGCGTCGGCTCGATGTCTTCGATCATCATGCGCTCGACGAATGTCCGCAGTGCCGGCTGCGACATCGCTTCAGCGACAGTTTGCAGTCCTGCCAGCAAGCCCACGTAGGCGAGGGTCGAGTGTGCGCCGTTCAGTATGCGGAGCTTCGCGCGCTCGTACGCCGTCACGTCGCGGCTCACTGTCGCGCCGACCGATGCCCAGTCAGGCTGTCCGGCGAAGTCGACCTCTTCCACGACCCATTGCACGAACCGCTCGCGCTGAACCGGCCAGGCGTCCTCGAGCCCGATTGCCTGCGCGACTCTCTCCCGCAGCGCCTGGTCGGTCGCGGGGGTGATGCTGTCGACCATCGTGCGCGGAAAGCGCGCCCTCTTTTCGATCCAGGTGGCAAGAGCGGCTGCCCGCCGCGCCGCGAAAGCCAACACCGCGCGCCGCAGTGTCGGGCCGTTGCTGGACAGATTGTCGCAGGAGACCACGAGATACGGAGACAGTCCGCGCTCGCGTCGCAGCTCGAGGCCGCGCACCAGCCAGCCGATCAGGCTGCGCGGTGTCTCGGGATGGCTCAGGTCATGCGCGATGTCGGGATGAGCGAAATCGAGCCCGCCGGCGCCGTCCAGGCAGTATCCTTTCTCCGTCACCGTCATGGTGACCACCGAGGTGTCAGGATGGCAAAGGCGGGTGCTGACCGCCGCGGGGCTCTCGGCGGCGACGAGTAGCTCGCGCATGGCGCCGATGACGCGCAACGTAGGCGCTTCGTCGAGCTCGACCAGGGTGTAGAGGCCGTCCTGCGGTGCGAGGGCGTCGCGCAGCGAGGCCGTCTTGAGCGAAACCCCGCAGATTGCGCGCGTCGGATCTTTCTCGAGCAGACGGTCGAAGTAGTACGCCTGGTGCGCCCGGTGGAACGCCCCCGGTCCGAAGTGAACCGTGCCGATGCGCGTTTGCGGGCGGCGATAACCGGGCCGAAGCAGCTGCTGCGATCCGCGATCGAGGGTGCGCTCGCTGAGGCGAGCGAGGTCCGGCCCGGCGCCGGGAGCAGAGCCTGCCGAGGCCGTCGTGCGGCCGTGTGTCAAAGGGTCACTCCGGTCTTCCAGATGGCGAGCTCACGCTCGCCGTTGCGCTCGGCGCAGGTAGGCTGGCCGGAGGCGGTTGCGACGATCAGATCGAGCAGCGCCCGGCTCTGCTCCTCCATGGCAGTGCCCGAGAGAAGCGTTCCGGCGTCGAAATCGATCCAGCGCGGCTTGGCTCGCGCGAGCGCGCTGTTGCTCGAAATCTTCAGGGTCGGTGCCGGGAAGCCGAGCGGCGTGCCCCGGCCTGTCGTAAAGAGTAGCAGTGTTGCCCCGGCCGCCGCGAGATTTGTACCGGAAATAGCGTCATTGCCGGGCGCCTCGAGCAGCGCCAGCCCGGAACGGCGAACGCGCTCACCATAGCGCAACACCTGCGTAAGGGGCGCCTCGCCGGCCTGCTGCACCGCACCCAGCGATTTCTCTTCCAGCGTCGTGATGCCACCGGCCTGGTTGCCGGGAGAGGGATTCTCCGACACCGGCTGGCCGGCGGCCGTGAAGTAGTGTTTGAAGTCGTTCACGAGCGTGCCGACGGCCTCGAACACGCTGCTGTCGACCGCCCGCGCCATGAGCAACTGCTCGGCGC
The DNA here is from genome assembly GCA_028870635.1 of Gammaproteobacteria bacterium. Classification (GTDB taxonomy): domain Bacteria; phylum Pseudomonadota; class Gammaproteobacteria; order Steroidobacterales; family Steroidobacteraceae; genus 13-2-20CM-66-19. The sequence goes on from JAGWPE010000004.1 coordinate 1,721, forward strand.
CGAA
>JAGWPE010000096.1 GCA_028870635.1 Gammaproteobacteria bacterium
CTCCGCGTACGCCAAGGGCAACTACTACGTATTGCAGGGGAGGGCGCCCTTCCGGCATCTGGTCTATCCCGTCCCCGAGCCCGGCGGCCTCGGCGTTCACCTGACGCTCGACCTCGCCGGCCAGGCGAGATTCGGCCCCGACGTGGAGTGGACCGAGAAATTGGATTACACCGTCGATCCGGCCCGCGCGGAGCGCTTCTATGACGTCATCCGGCGCTACTGGCCGGCGCTCCCCGACGGCTCTCTGCATCCGGGCTATGCCGGCATCCGCCCCAAGCTCTCGGGTCAGGGCGAGACCGCTGCGGATTTTCTGATCCAGGGGCCGGAGACACACGGCGTGCACGGCCTGATCAATCTCTATGGGATCGAGTCCCCCGGGCTGACGGCAGCGCTGGCCATCGCGGAGCAGGTTGCGGACACGGTCGCGCGCGATCGCTGACCGAAGGCCTCACGCTCTGCGCCCCTGCGGCCATCCAACGGGTCCTCGCTCGGCTCGCCACCTCGTGGGTTGACAATGCGATCATTAAGGTTGACAATATAATGCCTCAAGGTTGACAAACGGCGGCTTGGCTCGCACATGATGACGCGCGTACGCGCACGAGGCGAGGACGTTCGCCGCTTCATCGTTGAACACGTGGAGCGGCACCCCGGAGAAATCAGCAGAGTCACGGCGGAGCATTTCGCGATCACCCGGCAAGCCGTCAACAAGCACCTCAAGCGGCTGGTGCTGGAAGGTTGCGTTGCGGAGACTGGCAACACAAGAAGCCGAATATATAGGTTGGCGCCCCTCTCGACGTGGAAGCGGACATACGAGATCGTTCCAGGGCTGGAGGAAGATGTCGTGTGGACAAAGGACGTCCGGGCCGCCCTGGGTCAACTACCAGACAACGTCATGAGCATCTGGCACCACGGGTTCACGGAGATGTTCAATAATGCCGTGGACCATTCCGAGGGCCGCACAATCCGGGTCGAGGTCCTGAAGACCGCGGCAAGTGCGGAGATGTCGATAGCGGACGATGGAGTCGGTATCTTCCGGAAAATCCAAAACGAGCTGGGATTGCTGGATGAGCGCCATGCGATCCTGGAGTTGTCGAAAGGAAAGCTGACTACGGATCCCAGGCGTCATACCGGCGAAGGTATCTTCTTCACCTCGCGAATGTTCGATTCCTTCGAGATCCTGTCCGGCGGATCGTACTTTTCGCACGAATTCGGCAAGCCCGAGGACTGGCTGCTGGAGAGCAAGCGGGATCACAACGGTACAGCGGTTTTCATGCGCCTTCACAACCACACGTCACGCACGACCAGGAAAGTGTTCGACGCGTACGTATCTGGCGACGACTTCGACTTTTCGAAGACGGTAGTGCCCGTGAATCTCGCCAGGTACGGGAATGATGCACTCATATCGCGCTCGCAGGCGAAGAGGGTTCTTGCGCGCGTCGAGCTGTTCAAGACCGTTGTGTTCGACTTCAGAGATGTCGATACCATAGGCCAGGCTTTCGCAGACGAGATTTTTCGGGTATTCGCCCAGGAGCATCCGGACATCCGGCTGAGTGCGATCCATGCGAATGCGGAAATCAAGCGCATGATCGATCGCGTGCGCGGCCCTCTCTCGTCAAGAGACAGCAGTCGAGACTGATCGACGCGAGCTTTTTCGCATGGGGACAGAGGACTTTCGTGCCGCGGTCGCCGAGGACACACCAGCCGCCAGCTACCGCATCATCGCACTCATCATCGCCTCGGCGCTCTTCATGGAGACCTTGGACGCGACGGTGCTGGCGACGGCGATCCCGACCATGGCGCAGGATTTCCACGTGCGCGCGCCCCAGATGAGCGTGGCGCTCACCGCTTATCTCCTCGCGCTCGCTCTTTTCGTCCCCGCATCGGGGCATGCCGCCGATAAGTGGGGCGCGAAGAACATATTTCGCGCAGCCATCGGCGTGTTCATGGCGGGATCGCTCGCATGCGCGGTCGCGCCCAACCTGCCCGTCATGGTGGTATCCCGCTTCGCGCAGGGCATCGGCGGCGCAATGATGGTTCCGGTCGGCAGGCTGGTGCTGCTGCGCACCGTCTCGAAGCGCGACCTGGTGGCCGCCTACTCGTGGGTGCTCATGCCGGGGCTGCTCGGCCAGATCTCCGGGCCGCCGATCGGCGGCTTCATCGTCACCTATCTGCACTGGCGCTGGATCTTCCGGATCAACCTGCCCATCGGGGCCGCGGGCATTTTTCTCGTCGGGAGATACATCCCCGATTTTCGCGAGACGATCCGCCGGCGCTTCGATTGGGGCGGCTTCGCCCTCGCGGGAGTCGCCCTCGCCGCGGCCCTGTCCGGATTCGAGACCTGGGGGCACGGAGCTTCGATGCGCATCGCGGGCCCTCTCCTCGCGGCGGCCATCGTATTCGGGCTGGCCTACGTATGGCACGCGGGCCGCGCCATGCATCCCATACTCGACCTGTCGCTCCTCGAGCTGCCGACATTCCGCCTCTCGTTCATCGGCGGCTCGCTGACCCGAATCACCCAGGGCGCCCAGCCCTTTCTGCTGCCGTTGATGATGCAGCTCGCCTTCGGCCTGAACGCCGCGCAGAGCGGCATGATCACCCTCGGAACATCCCTCGGAACCTTCATGATGAAAGGATTCGTGCGTCCGATCCTTCGCCGCCTGGGCTTTCGCACGAGCCTGACGGTGATAGGCGTGCTCGGCGCGTGCTCCTATGCCGCGTGCGGCCTCTTCCGTCCCGGCTGGCCGTTCCCGCTCATCTTCGCCGTGCTCGTGCTGTCGGGATTCCTGATGTCGTTCCAGTTCACGGCCTACAACACCATCGCGTACGATGAGATAGAGCCCGAGCGCATGAGCAGCGCCAACACCTTCTACTCGACCTTTCAGCAGCTCACCCTGTCGCTCGGCATCTGCGCCGCGGCCGCCGCGCTGCACGCCTCGATGGCGCTGACTCGGCGCCCGGTGCCCGGCTTCGCGGACTTCTCGGCCGCCTTCTGGGTCGTGACCGCGATTTCCTTCTGCTCGGTCTTCGCCAACGTCCGCTTCGACCCGCAGGCAGGCAGGCAGATGAGCGGCGCGCGCTGAGAGCGCCGCGCCCGGCGGGCGGTCAGCGGGCGTCGTGCGTACCGTTCACGATGCCGGCGGCGCGCTTTTGCTGCGGGGTGAGCGAGGGATGCTGCTTGAACCAATCGGCGATGAAGTCGACGAACACCTTCACCTTGCGCACCAGCTGCCGTCCCGGCGCGTAGGCCGCGTAGAGCGGCCGGTCGGGAATGGTGAACTCCGGGAGCACCACTTCCAGCTGGCCGGCTTTGATCTCCGGATACACCGAGCGGACCGGCAGCAACGCGAGCCCCATGCCGCGGATGGCTGCCTTCTGCAGCACGAGGTAAGTGTTGGAGGAGAAGGCGATCCGGTGCGGCTTGACGGTTTCCCGGCTGTTGCCGCGGCTGAAGTGCCATACCGGGTCATTGACGTGCAGCAGGCAGTCGTGCTCCGCGAGATCGGTCGGATTCGCCGGCACACCGCGGCGCGCGAGGTATTCCCGCGAGGCGCAGAGCGCGAAGTGCAGCGGCGCGATCTTCTTCACCGTGATCGAGGAGTCGCGCAGATACTTGGTATGGAAGGCGATGTCGTAGCCCTTGTCGACGAAGTTGAAGGTCCGCTCCGAGAGCCCTCCGACCTCGAGGCGCACGTGAATGCGCGGATGGTCGACCGCGAACGCCGCGACCGCATCGCCGAGGTCGAGGCTCCCGATCCACTTGGGCGAGACCACCGAGAGGTTGCCTTCCGCGTTCTCCTTCATGCCGCTCATCTGCGCATCCTGATCGGCGATCTCCGCGAGGATGCGGCGGCAGAACTCGAGGTAGGTGATCCCGGGCTCCGTCAGCGTCACGGAACGGGTCGTGCGATTCAGGAGGCGGATGCCGACCTGCTTCTCGAGGTCGGCGATGTGGCGGGACACGAGGGCGCGCGAGATCGACAGCGACCGCGCAGCTGTCGCGAAGCTGCCGCAGCGCGCGACGGCCGTGAAGCTCTTCATGATGGTGAAGCGGTCCATGGTCAAGACCCCTCGTAACAGTGGTGAGCATCCTGCAACAATGGATTCAGGATACGCCAGGACGGCGTCCCGTACCATGCGGCGCGATCGGGGTAGGAGATACAGCTGTGAAATGGTGCCGATTCGTGCATGGCGGGACGACTCGCCTGGGCCTCATCGAGGACGACCGTGTTCGTGCGGCGGAGGGCAGCCTTTTCGAGGGCGCACGGGCCGGCAGGGAGTCTCATGCGCTGGCCGAGGTGCGGCTGCTGCCACCGACGCTTCCATTCACCTTCTTCGCCGTAGGGTTCAATTACCGCGCTCACGTGCTGCATTCGCAGGCTAAAGGCTCGGCCGTCGCCCGCATGCCGGAGCGCCCGGAGGTCGGCTATCGGGCGAACAACGCGCTCATCGGCGACGGCGAGACCATCGTCATCCCGGCGGATTGTCCCGGCGACGTCGAGGCGGAGGGCGAGCTGGTCGCCGTCATCGGGCGCAAGGCGCGGCGCTGCTCGCGCGCCGAGGCGGAGGCGGCCATCTTCGGCTGGACGATCGGCAATGACGTGAGCGCACGCGAGTGGCAGCGTGGTGACCGCACCTTCTGGCGCGCCAAGAACGCCGACACTTTCAAGCCCATGGGGCCGTGGATCGAGACCGAAGTCGATCCGCGGCGCTCGACCACTCGTGTCAGAGTGAATGGCCGGCAGGCCTGCGAGTTCGCGACCGGCGATATGATTTTCGACACGGTTGACTATATCGTCGAGATGTCGCGTTACATCACACTGCATCCGGGCGACGTACTCTGGATGGGCGCGCAGAGCACCGTGAAGATCGCGCCCGGCGACCGCGTGGAGGTCGAGATCTCGGGAATCGGCACACTCTGCAACAGCGTGGCAGCGGAACAGTCCTGACTACCTCCTGACTATTTCGCCAGCATGACGTTGACGATGGCCGTGCGGCCGGTGCGCACGGCATCCAGAGCCTCCACCAGCGTCCGCGACAGGCTTTCGGGATCCGTTACCGTCGCGCCATACATGCCGAACGGCTTGGCGAATTCCGCCAGGTCCGGCTGCGTAGCCAGACTGACTCCAGGGAAGTAGTTGGTTGCAACGGCCGCGCCATCCGGGTAGGCCCGCAGATGATTGAATTTCATCGACAGGTACTGCCGGTTGTTGAAGATGACGATGAGCAGCGGCAGGCCGTAATCGCGCGCGGCGGCGAGGGAGGGGATCACCGGGTTGTAGAGGTACGAGCCGTCGCCGACCGCGAGGATCACCGGGCGATCGGGCGTCGCCAGCTTCACGCCCAGAGCAACGGCGATCCCCTGACCGAGACCGCCCTGCACGTAGTAGTAACGCTTGGCTTCATCCAGCTGCAGATGCTGTTGCAGCAACCGGCTGTGCGTGATCGTCTCGTCGACGAACACCGCTTCTTTTCCGGCCGCCTGGCGCAGCGCTTTGACGAGGAACACCGGGTCGATCGGGCCGGCGCCGGCCGCCTTGGTCTCGGCTTCGGCTGTCCTGGCGGCGAGCGCCGCATGTGATTTGCCGTGCCGCGCACGCCGCTCCGCGACCACGCTGCCGTCGAAGCCACGCTGCTTCAACACCGCCGTCACCTGGCGCAACGTCTCGCCGACCTCACCCTCGAGGTAAGCATCCGCGTGCAGCACCTGGTAGACGATATGCGGCCGCTGCGGCACCTCGTCGATGACCACGGTGGCGGCATGCGGCGGTTTGTTGCCGGGCGGGTACCAGGGAGCCCGGCAGTTGACCAACAAAACGAGGTCGGCGGAGTCCATGAAGGGCTCCGCGCTCGCGCCCAGGTGCAGCGGATGGGTACGCGGGAAGTTGCTGCAGACGGCGGCTTGCGGCTCTATCACCGGCAGCGCCAGGAGCTCACAGAGCTCGACGAGCGCGCTGAAGGCCCGCGGATCGCGGCCCGCCGTCTCCGTCAGCACGACCGGATTGCGCGCCGCGGCGATGCGCCTCGCCAGCGCCTCGATCTCCTCCGGGGGGGCGATCTTGCGGCCGGGCGGGGCGAGGGGCTGCGCGAATTTCGGCGGCGTCCACGGCGTCAGCAGCACCTCGACCGGGACATTGAGATAGCAGGGGCCGGCGGGAGCGCGCGCCGCGAGCTCCGTCGTGCGCAGCAGCATCTCGTACAGCACCTCGATGCCGCCCACCTGATTGGCCCATTTGACATACCCCTGCACCCAGCCGTGCGGGCCGCCGACCACCGACAGATTGCGGTACCACTGTGAGCCCGGATCCGCTCCGGGCCGCTTGCCGTATGTCACCGACTCGGACGACAGCACGAGCATCGGGACGCCGCTCAGCAACGCCCCGTGGATGGCGCAACTGCCCTGCAGCAGGCCGGGACCCGCGTGCAGCAGCACGGCCTGGGGACGGCCCGTGACCTGGGTATATCCGGTTGCCATCCCGACAGCGACGGTCTCGTGCCAAAGATCGAGATAGGCAGGACCGGCGCGGCCCTCGTGCTTCTGCAGCGCGACCGCTTCCCAGGCCGGCGCCCATTCGGAGCCCGGGCAGGAAAAGATGTACTCGATTCCCGCGGCTCGGCAGGCGGCGAGCAGCGCCTCGCCGCCATCCACGTAGTGCTTGATGGGTTTCATGAGCTGCATCTAAGCATAGCCGTCGCGCACCGACTGTTCACGTCCCTGCACCTAAGGGTTGCGCTCCCGTGGCGCTCGCGGTTGCGGCAACTGTGGTTAGATGCTGCCGCCATTTCAAGCCGTCGCGGAGACGCAGCAGCAATGTTCATTGTCGACACGCAGGTCCACATCTGGAAGGAAGAAACGCCGGACCGGCCCTGGCTACCGGGTGCGCGCGCGCGCATGAAGCTCAACGGCCATCGGGAGGAGGCTTTCTCCTACGAGGAGTGCCTGCAGCTGATGGACGAGGCAGGCGTCAGCCGCGTGCTGATCGTGCCGCCCTCCTGGGAAGGCGATCGTGTCGACTACGCGTTGGAAGCGTGCGAAAAGCATCCCGACCGCTTCGGCATCATGGCTCGCGTGCCGCAGGACAAGCCCGAAGAGGCCAAGGCCATGATGCGCGACTGGAAGAGCATCCCCTACATCAAGGGGACGCGGCTCACCTTTCACCGTCCGCAGGACCGCAACTGGATGATCGACGGCACCGCCGCCTGGTACTGGCCGTTCGCCGAGGAGCTCGGCGTCAAGACCATGGTCCACGCTCCCATCTGGAAGGCGGAGCTCGGCGCCATCGCCAAGCGGCATCCCGGCCTGAGGATCATCATCGACCACATGGGCATCATGGCCCGCTGCGTGGACGATGCGATCGGCTACTGGGTGGAGGAGACGGCGGACCTTCACGTCCATCCCAACATCTACGTGAAGGTGTCGGCGGTACCTGCATACTCCACGCATCCGTATCCTTACGGGAACATCGCCAAGTACGTCGAGGGGCTCGTCGCCAGGATGGGCGCGCGGCGGTGCTTCTGGGGGACGGATCTGACTCGTCTGCTCGAGCACGGTCTCACCTACAAGCAGACCAGCGAGCATTTCACCAAGCACATGAAATTCACTGCGGAGCAGCTCGAGTGGATCATGGGTCGGGGCATCTGCGAATGCCTCGACTGGCCGATTCCGAACGAGGCCTGAGCGGGTGAGGAGTGCGGACATGCCGCGCGCGTCGATCATCAAGACCGGGCAGGTGAGAGCGCTCGACCGGGGCCATGGGATCAGGACGATCCCGCTGGTGACGCACCAGTCGGCGGAGAATCCGGCCTTCACGACCGGTATCAGCACTTATCCCAGGGGCCAAGGAGCGCCGCTGCACTCGCACAACTGCCCGGAGCAGGTGACGCTGCTCGAGGGGCAGGGCGAAGTGGAGATCGACGGCGTGGTCACGCCGCTTCAGCCCTACGACAGCACCTACATTCCCGCCAACCGCACCCACGCGTTCCGCAACACCGGTACGCAGCCGATGAAGATCCTCTGGATTTACGCCGGTGTCCAGGTCACCCGCACCTTTGCCGACAGCGGCAAGACCGTCGAGCACCTCTCGGCCGAAGACCTCATGGGACTCGAGCGGCCGAAGTAGGCCCACACCCGCCTCTGTCTGCAAGCCGAGACAGCTCTGGCCCGCGGGCCGCGCCGGAGCTAAGGTATTCGCGGACCCTGCACCCGCAGACGAGGAGGAGGCGCCATGGCCAGACGTCCACTCAGGGGAAGCGAGCGAAGCCCGCTGCCTGATTCCCGCGCGTTGGGACCCGCGGACCCCGCGGAGCGACTGGAGGCTACCGTCGTCGTCCGCGCCGCCGACCGGCAGGGCCTGCAGGACCGCCTGCAGAGGCTCGCGCGCGGCGACCGCTCCGGCGGGCATCTGTCCCGGACGGAGTTTGCGCGGCGCCACGGCGCCAGCCGTGCTGATCTGGATGCGGTGCGGGAATTCGCCGAGGCGCATGGCCTCGCCGTGGTGCAGGAACACGCCGGCCGCCGCTCACTCGTGTTGAGCGGGACGGTCGCGCAATTCAATGACGCCTTCGCAGTCGAGCTGCAGCATTACTCGCATCCCGGCGGCACCTATCGCGGGAGGACCGGCCCCGTTCACATTCCGGCCGAGCTGGAGGGCGTCATCGAGGCGGTGCTGGGTCTCGACAACCGTCCACAGGCCAGAGCGCACTTCCGCATGCGCAGATCCAGCGGCAGGCGGCGCTCGCGGCCGGCGCGCGCCGGGGCGGCATCGTTCACCCCTGTGCAGCTCGCGTCACTGTATGATTTTCCGCGCGGAGACGGCAAAGGCGAATGCATCGCGCTCATCGAGTTGGGCGGCGGCTACCGGCCGCAGGACATCGAGACGTACTTCAGCGGGCTCGGCCTCGCGGCTCCCGCCGTCACGGCGGTCTCGGTCGATCAGGGCGCCAATCGACCCACCGGTGATCCGAATGGCCCGGACGGCGAGGTTATGTTGGACATCGAGGTCGCCGGGGCGATCGCCCCCGCTGCGGACATCGCCGTGTACTTTGCACCCAACACTGACGCGGGCTTTCTCGATGCGGTGACGGCAGCCATTCACGACGACGCGCGCAAGCCGTCCGTCGTCTCGATCAGCTGGGGAGGCCCGGAGTCCACGTGGACGCAACAGGCGATGTCGGCCATGGATCAGGCATTTCAGGCTGCGGCC
>JAGWPE010000097.1 GCA_028870635.1 Gammaproteobacteria bacterium
ACGCCTGCCTCGCGCCAACCGCGCCTTGCCGCACCTGCCGGCCCCGTTCCTCCCAGGTATAATCGCCGCATGACACCAGCTCTTCTCGAGCGCCTGCGCTCCGACCTCGCAGGACTTAGGGAACAGGGCCTTTACAAGAGCGAGCGCGTGCTCGCGGGGCCGCAGGGAGGCACGGTGCGTACCGGCGAGCGCGAGGTCCTGAACCTCTGCGCGAACAACTACCTGGGACTTGCCAACCATCCCGCGGTGCGCGAAGCGGCGCACCGGGCGATCGACCGGTTCGGGTTCGGCATGGCCTCGGTGCGTTTCATTTGCGGAACGCAGACGGTGCACAAGCAGCTCGAGGAGGCACTCAGCCGCTTCCTCGGCACCGAGGATGCGATTCTCTACTCCTCCTGCTTCGATGCGAATGGCGGCCTGTTCGAGACGCTGCTCGATGAGCGCGACGCGATCATCTCCGATGCGCTCAATCACGCCAGCATCATCGACGGGATCCGGCTCTGCAAGGCCCAGCGGCATCGGTATGCCAACAACGACATGGCGGAGCTGGAGGAGTGCCTCAAGCAGGCGGGCGGCGCGCGAACGAGGCTGATTGCGACGGACGGCGTTTTCTCCATGGATGGCATCATCGCCAATCTGCCGGCGATCTGCGAGCTTGCGGACCGTTATGACGCGCTCGTTATGGTCGACGACTCGCACGCGACAGGCTTCATGGGCCCGGGCGGACGCGGCACGCCGGAGCACTGCGGCGTGGCCTCGCGCATCGACATTCTGACCGGCACGCTCGGCAAGGCGCTCGGCGGAGCGAGCGGCGGATACATCGCCTCGCGCAAAGAAGTCGTCGAGTGGCTGCGGCAGCGCTCGCGGCCCTATCTCTTCTCCAACAGCATCCCGCCGATGGTCGCCGCCGTGGGGCTGCGGGTCATCGACCTGCTCGAGCACTCACCGCAGCTGCGCACCCAGCTTCACGAGAACGCCCGCTATTTCCGCGCGGGACTCACGGCACTCGGCTTCGACCTGAAGCCGGGTGAGCATCCCATCATCCCGGTGATGCTGGGCGATGCAGCCCTCGCGGGCCGCATGGCGGACCGCCTGCTCGAGCGCGGCGTGTACGTGATCGGCTTTTCGTATCCCGTGGTGCCGAAGGGCCAGGCGCGCATCCGCACGCAAATGTCGGCGGCGCTCACGCGCGCGCAGCTCGACAAGGCCATCGAGGCATTTGGCGCGGTGGGTCGTGAGCTGGGGGTCATCCGATGAAGGCACTCGTGAAGAAGGAAGCTGCGGCGGGGATCTGGCTGGAGGACGTGCCGGAGCCCAAGGTCGGCCACAACGACGTGCTGATCGAGATCGGCAAGACTGCGATCTGCGGCACCGACATGCACATCTACAACTGGGACGCGTGGGCGCGCAAGACGATTCCGGTGCCGATGGCGGTCGGCCACGAGTACTCCGGGCGCGTCGTGGAGGTCGGCTCCGAGGTTCGGGGCTTCAAGACCGGGGATCGCGTCTCGGGTGAAGGCCACATCACCTGCGGCTATTGCCGCAACTGCCGCGCGGGGCGCCGGCACCTCTGCCGCAACACCGTGGGCGTCGGCGTGAACCGCCCCGGCGCTTTCGCGCAGTACCTCTGCATTCCGGCGGACAACGCCTTCAAGCTGCCGGACTCGATCAGCGACGACGTCGCCTCGATCCTCGACCCATTCGGCAACGCGACGCACACCGCCCTCGCCTTCAACATGGTGGGTGAGGATGTCCTGATCACCGGCGCCGGACCCATCGGCGTCATGGCCGTCGCGATTGCGCGTTTCGTCGGCGCGCGCCATGTCGTGATCACCGACGTCAACGACTACCGGCTGGAGCTTGCGCGCAAGATGGGCGCCACACGCGCCATCAACGTACAGCGTGAGTCTCTCGATCAGACGATGAAGGATCTCGGCATGCAGGAGGGCTTCGACGTCGGCCTCGAGATGTCGGGCAATGCCGCGGCCTTGCGCGACATGCTGCGCACCATGCACCACGGCGGCTCGATCGCGATCCTCGGCATTCCGCCCGAGGAGACGGCCATCGACTGGAACCAGGTGATCTTCAAGGGCCTGACGCTGAAGGGCATCTACGGCCGGGAGATGTTCGAGACCTGGTACAAAATGGCGAGCCTGCTGCAAAGCGGCCTGAAGCTCGAGCCCATCATCACCCATCACCTGCCGGTCAAGGAGTATGCCCGGGCCTTCGACATCATGGGCTCGGGCCGCTCCGGCAAAGTGATCATGGACTGGAAAGGCTTATAGCAACAGCAAGTCAGTAAGGCGGCCAAGGCCGCCCTTGGCCGGCGAGGTCGAGCCAACCGAATGGGTTGGCCGCTCAAAGCGCCGCAGGCGACTTTGAGCCAATCAATCGACCCTGCAAAAGCAGTAAGAGTAGAGATGGCGGCCCGGCGCGCTGAAGCGCGCCAGCTGCTCGATGTCCCGCGCCACGGGATTGAGGCGGCTCGCCACCTCAGCCAGCCCGAGCGACTGCGCATCCGCGTGGAAGATCGATACCGCGGCCCCGGCGGCGCGCGCCTGCGCCTGCTGAAACAGCTGCTCCGCCCAGGAAAGGTGCGGCTGCACGAACTCCACCTGATACCGCCTCACCTTGGCGAGCCGCGCGGCCGACTTCACCGCATCCTCCAGCGTTCCCAGGTGGTCCACGAGGCCGAGCCGCCGCGCATCGGCGCCGGCCCAGACCCGGCCCTGTCCGATCGCATCGATCTGCTGTGGAGTCTCGCGGCGGCCGGAGGCCACACGGTCCACGAACTGCTGGTAGCCGCGATCGATCTGCGATTGCAGGAGCTCGCTCACTTCAGGCGTCAGCGGCCGCGTGATGTTGAGAGCACCGGCGAGCGGCGTCGTACCCACACCGTCCACATTGACACCGATCTTGCTCAACGTCTGGTCTATCGTCGGGATGATGGCAAAGATGCCGATCGAGCCCGTGAGCGTCGCCGGGCTCGCCCAGATCTGGTTGGCGGGCGCGGAGATGTAGTAACCGCCCGAGGCCGCGAGGTCCCCCATCGAGACCACGAGCGGCTTGCCCGCCGAGCGCAGCGCCTGCAGCTCCCGGTAGATCTCTTCCGATGCCGCCACACTGCCGCCCGGGCTGTCCACGCGCAGCACGACGGCCTTGATGTCTTTGTCGAGCCGCGCCTCGCGGATCAGGCGCGAGAGGGAATCCCCGCCGATGGTACCCGGCGGCTGCCTGCCGTCCTGGATCTCCCCGGATGCGACGATGACGCCGATGCGCGCCTTCCCGTCGCCGTCGTGGATCTTTTTGCGCGCATCGACGATGTGCGCGTAGTCTTCCGCGGAAATCTGGTTGAACGAGCCGGTCGAGCGGTCCTCGCCGACGAGGCCGATCAGCTGCCGATCCATTTGCAGCCGGGTGGCGAGCCCGGTGACCAGACCCGCCTGCAGGGCGACCTTCGCCGCATCGCCGTTGGCCGCGCTGACGGTCTTCGGCAGGGAATCGACGTAGCTCTGGATGGCGCCAGCCGGGAGCTTGCGCGCGCCCGTCAACGCCTTCTGATACGTCGCCCAGAGGACATTCAGATAGGCCAGGCTTTGCTGCTTGTCGGCCGCGGACATGTCGCTGCGCGTGAAGATCTCCACGGCGCTCTTGAACGTGCCCACGCGGAAGACATTGATGTTGACGCCGAGCTTCTGCAGCAATCCCTTGAAGTAGAGCGGATAGCGGCTGTAGCCCTCGATCATCACGTAGCCGGTGGGATCGAGGTAGACCTTGTCGGCCTGAGCGGCGAGATAGAACTGGTCCTGGTCGTAAGCCGTGCCGTAGGCGACGACCGGTTTGCCGCTCGCGCGGAATTTGCCGATGGCCCTCGCGAGCTCCTCCAGCATCGGCTGCCCGGCGCTCTCCATGTCGTCGAGGTCGAGCACCAGCACCCGGATGCGGTTGTCCGTGGCAGCGCCGCGGATGGCCTCGACCAGATCCCACAGCAGCGTCTCCTGCCGCTGTTGTCCCTGGGCGTTCTGGATGGCGCGCTGCACGGGATCGCCGCTCAGCTGCTCGACCAGGCGCCCCTGCGGACGGACGACGAGCGCGGCGCGATCAGGCACGCCCGGCATCGACGAGCTCACCGCCCAGATGATGACGCCGAAGATGACCACGAGCAGGATGAGGTGCAGGACCTTGCGCAGCCCATCCAGGCCGCGCCATATCCCTGACAGGATCGCCCGCAATGTGGTTTTCATGCGCTGCGCGCAGGACTCACGGGGTTCGCCTGCGGCGAACCCCGTCCGTGAAGCGGCGCGCGGCGCGCCGAGGCGAGCGCCGGGTCATGGCCCTCAGATTTTCTCTTCGATCCTCGCAGCCTTGCCCGACAGGTCGCGCAGGTAGTAAAGCTTGGCGCGGCGGACGTTGCCGCGGCGCTTGACGCTGATGTCGCTGATCGCCGGGCTGTAGGTCTGGAACACGCGCTCCACCCCTTCGCCATGAGACATCTTGCGGACCGTGAAGGAGGAGTTGAGGCCACGGTTGCTGCGTGCGATCACCACGCCCTCATAGGCCTGGATGCGCTCGCGGTCGCCTTCGACCACCTTCACCTGCACGACCACGGTATCGCCCGGCTTGAAGTCCGGGACCTCACGGGTCATGCGCTCTTTCTCGAGTTGTTGGACGATCTTGCTCATTTTCGCATCCTCAATCTTTCATCCCGCGCCGCCCCAGCGGCGAGAAATTCGCTCAATAACCGCTGCGCCTCGGGCGTGAGCCCGCGGCGCGCAATGAGATCCGGCCGTCGCAGCCAGGTGCGTGCCACGGCCTGCTGCAATCGCCAGCGCCCGATGTCGGCGTGATTGCCCGACAATAGCACCGCCGGCACTGCCCGGCCTTCGAACACCTCCGGCCGCGTGTAGTGCGGCCAGTCGAGGAGCCCTTCGCTGAAGGAGTCTTCCCCGCTCGAGCGCTCATCGCCGAGCGCGCCCGGAAGGAGCCGCGCCACGGCATCGATCACGGTCAGCGCCGGCAGCTCCCCGCCCGAGAGCACGTAGTCTCCCACCGAGAGCTCCCTGTCGATGCCGAGCTCGATCACCCGCTCATCGACTCCCTCGTACCGGCCCGCGACCAGCAGCAGCCCCGGAATTCCCGCGAGCTCCTGCGCCACGGCCTGGCTGAAGGGCTCACCCTGCGCCGACAGGCATACCCGGGGGCTGCCCTCGGGCAGCCGCGCCTGCGCCGCGCGAATCGCCGCGAGCATCGGCTGCGGCTTCAGCACCATGCCGGGGCCGCCGCCGTAGGGCCGATCGTCCACCGTCCGATGCACATCGCTGGTGTGGGCCCGCGGATCCTCCGTGCCGACTGAGAGCAGTCCCCGCTCCAGCGCGCGTCCGACGATCCCATGACGCAGCGCCCCGGCGATCATGTCCGGAAAGAGCGTGACGACCTCGATCTTCATGGAGCCGCCTATTCGAGCTCCGCCGGCCAGTCCACCAGGATCCGGCCCGCGGCAAGGTCCACCCGTCTCAAGTGCTCCGGATCCGCCAAAACCCAGTGCTCCCTGCGCGAGGCGCCGCGCGCCCCCGCCGCCGCGTCCTCGCGGTCCTCCACGACCATCACCGCGCCCGCGGGCGCGTCGATGAAATACGCGACCCTTCCCAGGGCGATGCCCTCGAGGTTCTCCACCTCGAGCCCGATCAGGTCCGCGCGGTAGTACTCGCGATCACCCGTCGGCGGCAGGTCCGCCCGCTCGATCTCGACCCATGCTCCGGTCAGCAGCGCTGCAGCCTCGCGGCTCTCTATGCCCTCGAGGCGCACGACCAGCCGCTCTCCCTGCAGATGTCCCGCGACCAGGCGGAACGGCTTGCGCTCGCCGCCTTCCCGCCGCAGCGCCCATTCCTCATACTCGAGCAGCGCTTCCGGCGGCTCCGTGTAGGAGGACACATGCAGCGCGCCCGCGAGCCCAAAGGGAGCTCCGATCCGGCCGAGCTCCAGCCAGCGCACCGGCGGGGCCAATCAGGCTACGCGGTGGCCTGCTTCCGGTACGATGAGACGAGGAAGCGCACGCGCTCAGAGGGCTGCGCGCCCTTGCCGACCCAGTAGTCGATGCGCGGCAGGTCGAGCTTCAGCTTCGTCTCGCCCCGGTGCGCGATGGGATTGAAGAACCCCACGTGCTCGAGGCTGGGTCCGCCTTGGCGCTTGCGGCTGTCGGTCACGACGACGTGATAAAAGGGCTGATTTCGCGCCCCGCGCCTCGTCAGGCGAATGGTCACCATGTTTCGTTTCGCTCTCGATGGTTGCCGGAGCGGTTCCCCAGGACTTCCAGGCAACCACCCCAAAAAAGAGCGCGGATTCTACGCGGTTCCGAGCCTGCTTTCAAAGCGCTGGATCCGGGCTCCTGCCCGGCCCAGCGCGGCCACGGGCAAAAAACGTGGTTTTTGCCCGTGGCTCCGCCACCTGCGGCGGCGGGGCACGTCCATGCGCCTGGTCTACGGGCCCATGCCGGGGGGCAGACCGCCCTTCAGCGCCCCGAGCATCCGCTGCAGGCGCCCGCCCCTCATGCTCTTCATCATCCGCTGCATCTCCAGGAACTGCTTCATCAGCCGGTTCACGTCCTGGACCTGCACCCCCGCGCCGCGGGCAATCCGCCGCCGCCGGGAACCGTCGATGATGCCGGGCACGCGCCGCTCGCGCGGGGTCATGGAATTGATGATCGCGATCTGGCGGCGAACCTCGCGGTCGCCCTGGTCCGCGGACATGCCGCCCTTGGCGGTCGCAGCCGCCGGCAGCTTCTCCATGAGAGCGCCGAGGCCGCCCAGCTTCTGCACCTGCTGCAGCTGGCCCCTGAGGTCGGTCAGGTCGAAGCCCTTGCCCTTGACCACCTTGCGGGCCAGGCGCTCGGCCTCCTTCTGATCCACCTGGCGGTGGACCTGCTCGACCAGGCTCACGACATCGCCCATGCCGAGGATGCGCGAGGCCATGCGGTCGGGGTCGAAGGGCTCGAGAGCCTCGGTCTTCTCCCCGACGCCGAGGAAGACGATGGGCTTGCCCGTGACCTGGCGCACCGAAAGCGCTGCGCCGCCGCGCGCATCGCCATCCGCCTTGGTCAGAATGACCCCGGTCAGATCGAGAGCAGAGCCGAATGCCCGGGCAGCATTCACCGCGTCCTGGCCGGCCATGGCATCAACGACGAAGAGCCGCTCCGCCGGATGCGCGGCCTGATCGATCTGCCGCACCTCCTCCATGAGGGCCTCATCGATATGGAGCCGGCCGGCCGTATCGACGATCAACACGTCGAAGACACCGCGCTTGGCCTGCTCGAGGGCTGCCCGCGCGATATCGGCCGGTGGTGATTGCACGTCGGCGGCGAAGTACTGCGCATTGACCTGCGCCGCGAGGCGCTCCAGCTGCAGCATCGCCGCAGGGCGGCGCACGTCCGTGCTCACCATGAGCACCCGCTTGCGCTGCTCTTCCGTCAACCAGCGGGCAAGCTTCGCCGCGGTGGTCGTCTTGCCTGCCCCCTGGAGACCCGCGAGCAGCACCACGATCGGGGGCTGGGCGCGCAGGTTGAAGCCGGCCCGATGGCCGCCCATGAGCTCGACCAGCTCCCGGTGCAGGATGCCGATGAAGGCCTGCCCGGGCGTCAGGCTCTGGGCCACCTCGGCCCCGAGGGCCTTCGCCTTCACCGAGTCGATGAAGCTCTTGATGACCGGCAGGGCGACGTCCGCCTCGAGAAGCGCGACCCGCACCTCCCGCAGGGCGTCGCCGACGTTCTCCTCGGTGATCCGCCCCCGGCCGCGCAAGGCGCCGAGGGTGCGGGAGAGGCGTGCGCTGAGGGTGTCGAACATGAGTGAAGTATATTGGACTGCCGTCGCGAGCGAGCAAGACCCTGAGATCCGCCTTCGCAAGCGGCAGTGCCCCCGGGAAACTTGCGAGGAACTCAGATTGAACGACTCACCGTCCTCACCCGTGCTCCTCATCGTCCTGCTCGCTCTGCTCACGATCATCGCCTTCTCCTCCGGCACGGAGGTAGCGATGCTCTCCGTCAACCGCTACCGCATCCGCCACCGGGCGAAGGCGGGCCAGAGCACCGCGAAGCTTCTCGAGCGGCTGCTGCAGAAGCCCGAGGACTGGCTCGGCGCCAATCTCGTGATCCTGGCCGCGGCCAGCGTCTTTGCGTCCGCGACCGCGACCCTTCTCGCGCAGCGCACCCGCTTCCACTATGCGGTGCCGGTCACCGGGTTTCTGCTCACGGTGGCGGTCATCGTCTTCTGCGAGCTTTCGCCCAAGATCTACGCGGCCACCCATCCGGAGTCCGTCGCGCTCAACACCGCGCGCATCTACCGCGCACTGGTGCTGCTCGCGCGCCCGTTCCTGTGGGTCACCAACAAGATGGCGTACGGACTGTTGCGCATCGTCGGCGTCGTGAGGTCCGAGCCCACCAGCCAGACCCTGAGCACCGAGGAGCTGCGCACCGTCGTAGCGGAGGCGGGGCCGATGATCCCGGCGCGGCATCGGCAGATGCTGCTCTCCATCCTCGACCTGGGCCAGGTCACCGTCAATGACATCATGATCCCGCGGCAGGAGATCGCCGGCATCGACGTCGAGGAGCCGTGGGACGACATCCTCGAGCAGCTGCGCCAGACGCCGCATACGCGGCTGCCGGTTTACCGCGGGGCATTGGACAATCTCGTCGGCATCCTTCACATGAAGCGCGTCGCGCACGAGCTCGCCCGCGGCACGCTGACACGCGAGCGGCTGATCGAGATCGCGAGCGGCCGCGAGCCGTACTTCGTGCCGGAGGGCACGGCCCTCAACACACAGCTCGCCTATTTTCAGCGCAACCGGCGGCGGCTCGCATTCGTCGTCAACGAGTACGGCGACATCGAGGGGCTGGTGACGCTGGAGGACATCCTGGAGGAGATCGTGGGCGAGTTCACCACCGATCCGGCAACGGTGACCCACAAGGACATCCATCCGCAGGGCGCCGGTGTTTTCATCATCAACGCGAGCGCGACGCTGCGCGCGTTGAATCGGGCGCTGCAGTGGCAGTTGCCGACCGACGGGCCCAAGACGCTGAATGGGCTGCTGCTCGAGCAGCTCGAGACCATCCCCTCGCCCGGCACCGCGGTGAAGGTGGGACCCTACCAGTTCGAGGTGCTGCAGATCGCGGACAACACGATCAGGACCGTGCGCGCGCGGGTGCAATCTGAGGCGCTGAGCCCGGCGAGCTCCGGCTGAGCGCGGCCTCGAGCGCTTCGCTCACGCGAGAGACGGCAATGACCTCGATGCCCTCGGACGGCTGGCCCGGTCGGACCCGGGACGTGCGCGGCGCGTTCTCCCGCGGCACCACCGCGACCCTGAAGCCCTGCTTCTGCGCCTCGCGCAGCCGCTCCTCCCCGTAAGCGACCGGACGCACCTCGCCGGTCAGGCCGATCTCCCCGAAAGACACGAGTGAGCCCGGGACCGCCCGATCGGCGAGGCTGGAAGCGAGCGCGATCACCACGGGCAGGTCCCACGCCGTCTCGTCGATCTCCACGCCGCCGACGGCGTTGACGAAGACATCGTGCTCCTGCAGCGACAGCCCCGCGTGGCGACTCAACACTGCGAGCAGCATCGCCAGCCGGTTGGCATCGAGCCCCTGCGCGATGCGCCGCGGCGCACCGAAGCGCATGCGGTCGACCAGCGCCTGCAGCTCAATGAGGAGCGGCCGCCCGCCTTCGCGCATCACGGTCACGATGCTCCCGGCCGCCGGCTCCGGTGCGCGCGCGAGGAAGATCGCCGAAGGATTGCGCACCTCCTTGAGCCCCCCTTCCGTCATGGCGAAGAAGCCGAGCTCGTTGACCGCGCCGAACCGATTCTTGGTCGCCCGCACGATGCGAAAGCGGCTGCCGGCCTCGCTCTCGAAGTAAAGGACGGTGTCGACCAGGTGCTCGAGCACCCGCGGGCCTGCGATCGCGCCCTCCTTGGTCACGTGTCCTATGAGGATGACTGCGGTCGCGGTGGTCTTGGCGAAGCGGACGAGCTCCGCTGTGCATTCCCGCAGTTGCGATACGGCACCGGCGCTGGCGGCGACGGTGGGCAGCTGTACGGTCTGGATCGAGTCCACGACGAGCAATGCAGCCCGCCGCGCCGCGGCCTGAGCGAGGATGGCTTGCAGATCGGTCTCGGCCAGCACCTCGAGAGTGCTCGCGGCTACCCCCAGCCGCCGGGCACGCAGGGCAACCTGGGAGACCGACTCCTCGCCGCTCGCGTACACGACGCCGCGGTCCGCCGCCACGTGCGCCGCCACCTGCAGCAGCAGGGTGGACTTGCCGATGCCTGGGTCACCGCCCAAGAGCGTGACCGAGCCCGGGACGATGCCCCCTCCGAGCACCCGATCGAGCTCGCCCTGGCCGCTGGCCAGGCGCTCGAGAGCGAGATTCTCCTGCGCCGCAAGCGGTACGGGAGCCGCGCCCGTCGGGCCGGCGCCGCCTGTCCCGGAGCCACTCTTGCCGGGGGCCGGCCGGCGCGCCGCCCGCTGCTCCAGGGAATTCCACTCGCCACAGGCCGGGCACTGCCCCTGCCATTTCGGGGTCTCACCCCCGCAGGCGCTGCAGACGAAGACGGAAATCGGTCGAGGCATGAATGCGCTTCACGAACCACTTGAGCCGGGTTGAGATAGGATGCGCGCCGGGGGAGGACCGGATGGCCGGTTTGTGACCAGGCACTCGGACTCAACCGATGGCAATGCTAGCTTATGCCCGCTCCCATTGGAGACGGGATGGTGATGCGCGTCACAATTATTAGAGTCTCAAAAACGGCGGCATGAGCTTAAAAAGCAAGCTGCGCATCGTCGGAGCGACCGATACCGGCAAGGTTCGCGAGCACAACGAGGACACCATCGCCATGGACCCGGACATTGGCCTGCTCGTCCTCGCCGACGGCATGGGCGGCTACAACGCGGGCGAAGTCGCGAGCGGCATCGCCGTGAAGACCATCGTGAGCCTGGTGCGCGAGCAGATGGAGCGCGAGGACATGAGCACGCACGACCGCGGCTCGAACCTGTCCCGCCCGAGCATCATCCTGCGCGATGCCATCCACCGGGCCAACAAGATCATCTACCAGACCGCCCGCAGCCAGCCCCAGTGCGAGGGCATGGGCACCACGGTCGTGGCGGCGCTCTTCTTCGACAACAGGATCACGATCGCCCACGTGGGCGACTCGCGCATGTACCGGCAGCGCAACGACAAGTTCGAGCAGGTGACGATGGACCACTCGCTGCTGCAGGAGCTGGTCGACCGCGGGTTCTATTCCGCCGAGGAAGCGCAGCGGGCGGCGAACAAGAACTACGTCACACGCGCCCTCGGAGTGGAGCCGAGCGTCGATGTGGAGATCCAGGAGATCCCCGTGCAGAAGGGCGAGGTGTACATGCTCTGCTCGGACGGGCTCTCGGACATGGTCGAGGACGACGATATTAATTTAACGATAAGCACCTTTGGTGCTAATCTTGACAACGTTGCGAAGCAACTGATTCAACTGGCGAACGACAACGGGGGCCGCGATAACATCTCCGTGCTGATGGCGCAGGTGCTCGACGCATTCCCGGCCCGCACGCGCATCTTCGACAAGATCCTGGGCTGGTTCGGCTGACAAGGCGAGGCGAATAACATGGCAAGGTTGGTCTTGAGCCTGGATGGCCAGGTGATGGCGGAATACAACATGAACAAGGAGCGCTACACCATCGGCCGTCTGCCGGATAACGACATCCGCATCGACAACGCGGCGGTGAGCGGGCACCACTCGCTCATCATCAACATCCTCAACGACTCGTTCCTCGAGGACCTGAACAGCACCAACGGCACGTACGTCAACGGCAAGCTGATCAAGAAGCACGCGCTGCAGCACGGCGATGTCATCACGGTCGGCCACCACCAGCTGCGGTTCGTCGAGGACGACGAGCAGCAGGACGAGTTCGAGAAGACGATGGTCATCCAGCCCTCGGCCCGGCCGGTCGAGAAGCTGCGCACCGCCGTCGGCCAGTCACAGGTGATCGACGGCGAGCCGGCTCCGGCGGCCGCGGCGGCTGCCGCAGCCTCCGTGTCCCAGACCGGCAAGAGCCGGGCGATGGACGGAGCGGCGGCGCTGAAGAGAGCGAAGCTGCAGGTGCTGTCCGGCGCGTTCGCGGGCCGGGAGCTCGAGATCACCAAGGCCCTCACGACGCTCGGCAGGCCGGGCGTGCAGGTCGCGGCCATCACGCGCCGCGGCGAGGGCTACTACATCGTGCACGTCGACAGCGGCAAGGCCGACGATTTTCCGCTGGTCAACGGCTCCCCCATCGGGGCGCAGGCGACGAAGCTGAGCGACAACGACGTCATTCAGCTCGCCGGCGTGAAAATGGGCTTTTTTCTTAGTTGATTGGCTAAAAGTCGCCTGCGGCGCTTTTAGCGGCCAGCCCATTCACTCGATTCGCCCCGCCGGCAAAGGGCGGCCTTTGCCGGCTCATTCACTTGCTTTCGGACGGCGCCCGGGGTTAGTTCAGCGTAACTCCAGAGGCACCCGCTGACTCACACCGCAGAGCAGCTCGTAGGGGATCGTGCCCGCGTGGCGGGCGACCTCCTCTACCGGCAGTCCCCTTCCCCACAGCACTGCCGCGGTGCCGACCTGCACTCCGGGCAGCTCCGTGACGTCGACCGCGATCATGTCCATCGAGACTCGGCCACAGAGCGGAGCGCGGCGGCCGTCGATGAGGACGGGGGTACCGCTCGGAAGTCCGCGGGCGAGCCCGTCGCCGTAGCCGGCTGCAATGATGGCGACTTTCGAGTCGCGATGCGCCTGCCAGGTAGCGCCGTAGCCTACCGTCTCTCCGCGAGGCACGTGGCGCACGGCGATCACCGAGGTCTCCAGGCTCATCACGGGCCGCAAGCCGAGATCCGCGCCGGTCCGATCCGCAAACGGCGAGGCACCGTAGAGCGCAAGACCGGGCCTGACCCAATCGCAACCGAGGTGCAGCTCGCTGAAGACGCCGGCGGAATTGGCGATGCTGATGGGACACTCGAGCCCGCGGGTCGCCTCCCTGAAGCGCGCGACCTGCTCGGCCGTCATCGGATTGTGCGGCTCATCCGCGCGTGCAAGATGCGTCAGCAGACGGATCTCGAGGGGTGCCGGCTCGAGATTGCGCAGGCGCTCGAGTGCTGCGGCGAGCTCGCTTGGCCGGAACCCCAGCCGATTCATTCCGGTATCGATCTTGACCCAGAGCACGAAGCGATGCGGACCGGGATCTTCCTCGAGGATCTCGATCTGCAGGGCATCGTGCACCACGAGATCGAAGCCATATCGCGCCGCTTCGAGCAGCTGCTCGGCGGCGAACACACCCTCGAGCAGCACGATCGGCTGACTGACACCCTGCGCGCGCAGCGCGAGCCCCTCCTCGAGCCGCGCCACGGCGAAGGCATCGACCTCCGCCAAGGCGAGGGCCGTAGGGACGAGCCCGTGCCCGTACGCGTTCGCCTTCACGACCGCCATGACCCGCGCGCCCCGCGCACGCTCGCGGATCGTCCTGACATTGTGCCGCAGCGCCCCGGCGTCGATCACCGCCCGGATGAGGCGGCTCACCTGAGCACGCCCTCCGCGTAAGCATCCGAGGCGTAGTTGGCGAAGCGCGTGTACTGTCCCTGGAAGGTCAGGAGAAAGGTGCCGATCTCGCCGTTTCTGTGCTTGACGAGATCGATCTCCGCGATGCCCTTCTTCGTCGTGTTCTTGTCGTACACTTCCTCGCGGTAAATCAACAGGATCATGTCTGCATCCTGCTCGATTGCGCCAGAATTGTGACTGACAATACCATCTGACAACCAACTCGATGGTCCTGGGACTGTCAGATCGTACACATCTTCCTCATCGACCTGAGGAATGATATCTGCCACGCAATCCCAAGAAAGGTCCGAGGCCGCCGGTTTCTTCAGTTCGGAGACTGCCAACAGGCGGTCTCCCATGTCCAATTCCCCGGCTCTCACCCATCCCTTCCCGGTAAGCACCCGGTGCTTTTGCGTGACTCTGATGGACCGGCCGCTCGCGAGCTTGATGCTGGCCACCGCGCGCTTACCGACCTTCCACACCAGATCCGATTTAGCCGCAACCACGCGCTGCTGCTCGTCCACCGCCCAGACCTCGGGCTGCGTGCCGACGAGGCTTGCGATCGGAACCTGCCGACCGTCGGTGAGCCAGACGAGAGTGTCGCCGGTCACGCACTCGCGCAGATCCGACATCACGGGCTTCTTGTTCTCGCGCTGCTCCACCGCGCGGTTGAGCTGCGAGAGGGCGATGACCGGGACAGCGAGCTCTTTCGCAAGAACCTTCAGGCCGCGGGAGATCTCGGCGATCTCGGTGGCACGATTCTCCTTGGTCCCCGGCACCTGCATGAGCTGCAGGTAATCGACCACGACGAGATTGAGGCCGTGCTCGCGCTTCACGCGGCGCGCCCGAGCCCGCAGCTCCGTCGGAGTCAGCGCCGGGGTCTCATCGACGAAGATCTTGGCTTCCGACAGCTGGCTGGTCGCGCTGGTGATGCGGACCCAGTCGTCATCGGAGATGCGCCCGCTGCGCAGACTCCCCAGCGGCACCCCGCCGATGGACGAGAGCATGCGGGTGATGACCTGCTCGGAGGGCATCTCCATGCTGAAGATCGCGACCGATGCCTTGGTGCCCTGGTGAACCGCGGCGTACTCCGCCATGTTCACGGCAAGGGTGGTCTTTCCCATGGAAGGCCGCCCTGCGACTATCACGAGGTCACCCGGGCGAAGGCCTCCCGTGATCTTGTCGAAATCCGTGAATCCGGTCGGCAGACCCCGCAGTTTGTCGGGGTTGGTGTGCCACTCATCGATCTGGTCGATGACCTGCGGCAGCAGGCTGCGCACCGCGACGGCACCCTGCCGCCCGCGGAAACCCTGCTCCGCGATCTCGAACACCTTCTGCTCGGCGCGGTCGACCAGCTCGCGGGCGGTCTCCCCCTCGTTGTTGAAGACGGCGGAGGCGATCTCCGTTCCGGCCCGAATCAGCTGCCGCAGCAGCGAGCGCTCCCTGACGATATCCGCGTAGGCGCGGACGTTCGCGGCAGTAGGCGTATCGCGGGCGAGGGAGCTCACGTAAGCCAGCCCGCCGACCGCTTCCAGCTTTGCCGTGCGCTCGAGCTGCTCGGAGACCGTGACGACGTCGCAAGGCTTGCCGACGCCTGCGAGGGCGCCGATCGCCTCGAATATCAGCCGATGATCGGGACGGTAAAAATCCGTCTCGTTGATCGCGTCGGCGACCTGATCCCACGCGTTGGTATCGAGCAGCAGGCCGCCAAGAACGGCCTGCTCCGCCTCGATGGAATGCGGTGGTACCGGGGAGTCCACCGCCGTGACCGAGCCGCGCTCGCGACGCGCTTTGGCGGGACCGGCCACCGGTGGGATGTTCCTCTCCTGATGTGGCCGGAAGCTACTCTTCCGCCACGATCGATACGGCGATCGGCACGTCGATGTCCGCGTGCAGATGCAGCGTCACCGAATGATCACCGAGCGTGCGAAGCGGCCCGTTGGGCAGCCGCACTTCGCTGCGCTGCACCTTGAAGCCGGCCTTCGAGCAGGCTTCCGCGATGTCGCTGGTGCCGATCGAGCCGAAGAGCTTGCCTTCGGTGCCGGCCTTGGCGGAGATCACGAGCTTGAAATCCTTCATCGCCGCCGCGCGCTCCTCGGCCGAGGAGAGGTGCTCGCGCGCGAGGCGCTCGAGCTCCACGCGGCGCGCCTCGAAGCGCGCAATGTTGTCGGGAGTGGCGAGAGTCGCCTTGCCCCCGGGCAACAGGTAGTTGCGCCCGAATCCGGACTTCACCTTGACCCGATCGCCGATGTTGCCGAGGTTGGCGACCTTCTGCAGCAGAATGACTTCCATCGCGCCGGCCTCAGTGCTGATCGGTGTAGGGCAGCAGGGCCAGGAAGCGCGCGCGCTTGATCGCGACGGCCAGCTGGCGCTGGTAGAACGACTTCGTGCCGGTGATGCGGCTCGGGACGATCTTGCCGGTCTCGGAAACGTAGCCCTTCAGGGTGCCGAGATCCTTGTAATCGATGTGCGTGACGCCTTCGGCCGTGAAGCGGCAAAACTTCTTGCGGCGCGAGAAGCGGCTGCCGCCGCCGCCGCCACTACCACCGCGGCCGCCATCGCGGCCGCCATCGCCGCCGCCGTTGCCGCCGCCCATCGGTGCTCTGCTGTTCATGAGTGATATTCCCGTGCGTTGAGTTTACGCATTGTCCAGACCGCCATCGCCTTCCGCAGGAAGGGCGGCGGAGTCATCGCGAAGACGCTCGCGGCGGCGGCCACCGGACTCACCCTCCTCCTCGGCCGTCTTGGCCATGGGCGAAGGCTCGGTCACCGCGGCGTCCATGTTGACCACCAGGTGGCGAAGCACGGCATCGCTGAAGCGGAACGCGCCCGTGAGGTCACCGAGGGTCTTCTGATCGCACTCGATGTTCATGAGTACGTAGTGAGCCTTGTGTACCTTGGAGATGGGATAGGCGAGCTGCCGCCGCCCCCAATCCTCGAGGCGATGCACGCGGCCGGAGCCCGAGGCGATCATGCCCTTGTAGCGCTCGATCATCGCGGGCACCTGCTCGCTCTGATCGGGATGGACCAGGAATACGATTTCGTAGTGCCTCATGTGTCCTCCTCACGGATGAAAGCCGCCCATCGCGAGGCTTATGCGGGGTGCGGCAAGGAGAATCCGCCCGCCGGAAGGCGCGGACGACCCCTCGAAAGGGGGCGCGAAGAATACTGAAACGGCGGCAGGACTGCAATGAGGCCTCCCTGGCCGCCCCGTTAACCGCCTCTTTGCCGCACAGCCTCATAAAGGAGCATGCCGGCGGCTACCGAGACGTTGAGGCTCTCCACCGCCCCGAGCTGCGGCAGGCGCACCGTCCAGTCGCAGGTTTGCCGGGTGAGGTGCCGCAGCCCCGCCCCTTCGGCGCCCAGAACCAGTACCACACCGCCCTTCAGGTCTACTTCGTGCGCCCGTTTTGCGCCGTCGGCGTCCGCGCCGATGACCCAGAGTCCGGCATCCTTGAGGAGCTTCAGGGTCCGAACGAGGTTCGTGACGGTGACCACCGGGGTCGTTTCGGCCGCGCCGACCGCGACTTTTCGGACGACCGGGGTGACGTGCGCGGCCCGGTCGCGGGGCACGACTACGGCAAGCGCTCCGCAAGCATCAGCCGTCCGCAGGCATGCTCCCAAATTATGGGGGTCCTGCACGCCATCGAGTGCGAGGATCAGCGGTGCCTGCGGGATCTGCGCGGATGCCTGCAGCGCCGCAATCAGGTCATCCTCGGTCCAGGGCGGCAGCGGCGTGATATCGGCAACGATGCCTTGGTGCGCGACGTCCCCGAGCTTCTGCTTGAGCGCCTGGGCGTCCACCCGCTGGACGGGGATCTGCTGCCGGCGGGCCAGCTCGTCGATCTCGCGGGCCCGCGGATCGTCGCGGCGCTCGGCCACCCGCACGGCGGTGACGCGCTCCGGATGCTTCTGCAGCATCACCCGCACGGCATGCAGGCCGTAAATGGTCTGCGAGCCCTGCCCCTGAGGTCTGTTGGATTCGGAGCCTTTCACGGCTCAGCGGCCAGGTCCAGGTCCACCAGACCCTCGATGGGGTTCACGCTGGTCACGATCACCCTGACGTGCGATCCGGTGCGCAGGCGGCGTCCCGTCCGCCTGCCCCGCCAGCCGTGGCCATGCTCTTCCATCTCATAGTCGTCGTCGCGCAAGTTATCGATGTGCAGCAATCCGTCGACGGAGACATCGAGGATCTGCACGAAGCAGCCGAACTCGACCACGGTGGTGATGAGCCCCTGGAAGGTCTGCCCGATGCGCTCCAGCAGATAGCTGCACTTGAGATAGGTTGCGACGTAGCGGTCGGCCTCATCTGCGCGCTTCTCCAGCTTGGAGGTGCTCTCGCCGAGGCCTGCGAGCTGCGGCGGCTCGTAGCGCACGCCTGTCTTCCCCGCAGCTCCGATCAATGCCTTGAGCGTGCGGTGCACCACCAGGTCGGGATAGCGTCGGATGGGTGAGGTGAAGTGCGCGTAGTGCTTCAGCGCCAGCCCGAAATGGCCGATGTTGGTCGGCTGATACACCGCCTGCGGCATGGCGCGGACGATGAGAGACTCGATGAAGGGGCGCTCCGCCGTGTGGCCGAGACGCCGCGCAATGGCCTGAAGGTCGCGGGTGGTGACGGTCTCCGGCAGGTGCGCCTCGATATCGAGCGCCCGGAGCGTACCGGTCAGCCTGTCGAGCTTCTCGGGCTCGGGTTGCCCATGCACCCGGTAGAGCGTGGGCGTGTGGGTCTTCTCGAGCTCCTCGGCGACCGCCACGTTCGCGAGGATCATGCATTCCTCGATCAGGCGGTGCGCGTCATTGCGGGTGCGCAGCTCGATGCCTTTCACGCGCTCCGCGGAATCGATCACGAACTCCGCCTCCGCGGCATCGAAATCGAGCGCGCCTCGTTTGCTGCGTGCCTTGTGCAAGGCGCGATACACATCAACGAGGACGAGCAGCGGCTCCACGAGACATCCCAGCTGCTCGCGAGCGGCAGGCCGTCCTTCGAACAGAGCGGCGTTCGCAAGGGTATAGGTCAACCGTGCGGCAGAGCACATCACGGCCGGATAGAACCGGGCCGACTTCAATGCTCCCGTCTTGCTGATCACCATGTCCGCCGCGAAGCAGAGCCTGTCGACCTTCGGTGCGAGCGAGCAGAGGTGATCCGAGAGCGCGGTCGGCAACATTGGCAGCACGCGCGTCGGGAAATACACGGACGTACCGCGCTCCAACGCTTCCGTATCAACTGCCGTGCCGGGCCGAACGTAGTGACTGACGTCAGCGATAGCGACGATCAGGCGGAAGCCCGCCGGATGCGGCTCCGCGTAAACAGCGTCATCGAAATCCCGCGCATCATCGCCATCGATGGTGACGAGCGGCAGACTCCTGAGATCCTCGCGGCCTTCCGCCTCACGCGGATCGACACGATCGCCCCAGGCCTGCGCCTCACGCAGCGCATTGGCGGAAAACTCGTGCGGCAGGTCGAAGCGCGCGATCGCCGCCTCGGTGGCGAGCTCGACCGGGCGGTCCGGATCCAGGCGCTTCTCGATCCGGGCCTGCGCCGCCTTCGCCGCGCCCGCATGACGCGTTATGCGTGCGATCACCCAGTCACCGTTACGCGCGCCGTCGAGCGCATTGTGCTCGATGGCGCATCGAAGCTGCAGGCGTCGATCCGCCGCGGTGACCCACGCGGTGCGGCCCAACACTTCCACGGTGCCTAGGAACGCGTTGACTCCGTGCTCGACGACCTGCTCGACGGAGCCTGACCACCGATTGGTGGCATCGCGCGACAGCCGCACGCGCAAACGATCCCCGTGCATGACGCCGCGCATCTCGGGCGGGGGAAGGAAGACGCTGTCCTTCATTCCCTCGACCCGCAGAAAGCCGTAACCGGCGCGGTGGGCACTCACCTGGCCCTCGACTACGCCGCCAGGGTGAGCTCCGGCAGATCCTCGACCCTGTGCTCGCGAAATCGCAGCCGAGCGGCCGCCCTGCACCGGGCGCTTCGCGCGTCCCTCCCGCCGGGGAGCGGCCATTCCCGCTTTGCCGCCGCCGTCGCCCTGCCGGGGCTCGTGCCCATCGCCCGCGCTCCCCGCGCGCAGCGCGGCCCGGGCCTTGGGATGGGGTCCGGCCTTGCGGTCCCGGCGCCCGAACTTGCCTCTACGCGCTTTCAATTGACAGCTCCCGACCCCGTGCGTAGATTGCGCGCGCCCGCGATGGGCATTCCGATCGTCCTGCCCGGGTGGCGGAATTGGTAGACGCACTAGTTTCAGGTACTAGCGGGTAACACCGTGGAGGTTCGAGTCCTCTCCCGGGCACC
>JAGWPE010000098.1 GCA_028870635.1 Gammaproteobacteria bacterium
AGGTTGCGGTAATGGAAGAACTTCTCGAGCTGCGGCATCTGGCGGGCCAGGAACCGTCGGTCCTGGCAGATGCTGTTGCCGCACATCGGTGAGGCGCCGGGCGCCACCAGCGGGGCCAGGAACTCGAGCGTGCGCGCCTCCGCCTCCGGTGCGCCGATGCGGCTCGCGCGCACGCGCATCAGCAGGCCGGAGGAGCCGTGCTGCCGCTGGTTCCAGTCGTCCATCCGCGCCAGCGCCTCATCCGGCTGGTGAATCGCCATGACCGGACCTTCCGCGAGGACGTTGAGCTGCTTGTCGGTGACGATGGTGGCGATCTCGATGATAGAGTCCGTGTCGGGCTTGAGGCCCGTCATCTCCAGGTCGATCCAGATCAGATTCTCGGCGCTCGGCATACCGTGAGTGTAGCAACCTTCGATGCGCGCGTGATCGCCGCCTTCGGCCGGCACCTGCTGGTGCAGGAGGCCTCCGGCCGCACGCTCAAGGCGCGGCCCTTCGGGCGGGACCTTGGCGCGGTGTGCGGCGATGACGTCCGCTGCCGCAACGACCCTCGCCACGGCGAGGTGCACGCGCTCGAAGTGCTGCCCCGGCGCACCGCCCTCTACCGGTCGAACGCCCGGGGCCGGGTCGAGCCGGTGCTCGCCAATCTCACGAGGCTGTTGGTCGTCATCGCGCCGCTGCCGCCCATCGACCCGTTCGTGGCGGACCGCTATCTTGCCGCCGCCGAGTCCGCGGGGATCGCCGCCATGCCCGTGCTCAACAAGGCGGAGCTCGGCATCGACGAAGCGGCGCGGGCGCAACTCGCGGTTTACTCGGCGGCGGGTTATGAGTGTCTGGCAGTGTCGGCCGCGACGGGCGCGGGTATGGAGAAGTTGCTCTCGGCATGCGCCGGACAGGTTGCTGCGCTCGTCGGACAGTCCGGTGTCGGCAAGTCATCGCTCGTGCGCCGGCTCGCTCCCGATGCCGAAGTCGAGATCGGCGGTCTGATGCGCGAGGAGGAAGGACGCCACACGACTACCGTCTCGCGGCTTTACGAGCTGCCGGGCGGCGGCAGGCTGATCGATTCCCCGGGCGTACGCGACTTCGCGCCCGCGGTCGATCATCTGCAGCCGCGGCATCTCGGGTTCGTCGAGGTGGCGCGCCTCGCCCCGGGCTGTCGTTTCCTCGACTGCCGGCACATGCGCGAGCCGGGATGCGCCGTGCGCCGGGCCGTGGAGTCCGGATCGATGGACGCCAGGCGATACGAGAGTTACCGGCGCCTGCGGCGGCTCGCCGAAGATCTGACTGCCGCCAAGGGACGCAGGTAGATTGGCTGCAAGTCGCCTGCGGAGCTTGCAGCAGCCAGCCGACTTACCCATGCGGCCTCGCGGCCCGAGGGCGGCCTCGGGCCGCTCGATGACTTGCCGTTAAACGACCGTCTGGCGTCCGGCGAGCGCGTGGGCCAGTGTGCCGCCGTCGACGTACTCCAGCTCGCCGCCGATCGGCACTCCGTGCGCGATCCGGCTGGCGCGCAGTCCGCGGCGAGTGGCGAGCTCCGCGAGGAAATGCGCGGTAGCCTCTCCTTCGACCGTCGGATTGGTAGCGAGAATCAGCTCGCGCACCGAGCCCTCCGCGAGAATGGCTTCGAGCTCACGGATGCCGAGCTGCTCCGGACCCACGCCATCGAGCGGCGACAAGTGGCCCATGAGAACGAAGTAGCGGCCCCGGTAGCTCCCCGACTGCTCGATGGCAACGACGTCCGCCGGCGACTCCACCGCGCACAGCAGCGAGGTCTCGCGCTGCGGGGCCGCGCAGATCGAGCACAATTCCTCCTCCGTCAGCATGCGGCAGCGCCGGCAGCGCGTTACGGAAGCCAACGCGCCGTCGAGCGCCTGAGCGAGCGTTCGCGCCGCCGGCCGCCCATCCTGCAGGAGATGGAACGCCATGCGCTGCGCCGTCTTGGGCCCCACGCCGGGAAGCGATCGCAGGGCCTCGATGAGCTGAGCGAGGCGGGGGGAGTGCTTCAAAACGGCAGTTTCATTCCGGGGGGCAGCTGCAGGCCGGCCGTCATGGAGGACATCTTTTCCTGCACCTTCGCCTCCACCTTGTGAACGGCGTCGTTCACGGCCGCGGCGATGAGGTCCTCGAGCATCTCGCGATCCTCACCGATCACGGCAGGCTCGATCTGCACGCGACGGGCCTCGTGGCGGCCGCTCATGGTCACTTTCACCATGCCGCCGCCGGCCTCGCCGATCACTTCCAGGGCCGCGATCTCCTCCTGGACCTTCTGCATGTTGGCCTGCATGGCCTGGGCCTGCTTCATCAGGTTGTTGAAATTCCCGCGCATACGTTCTCCGAAAAGCTGGCTCTGCGGATTCTAGGATTTTACGGGCCGGATGGTCTCCGGGAGGGGCGTCGCGCTGAAACGCTCGCGAAACCCCTGGACGCCGGGGTCGGACTCGAATGCGCGGCGAGCGGACTCGGCCTGCTCCTGAGAGGCGCGCTGGTCGGCCTGAGCCGGGGTATCGGCCTGCGGCACGACCGCAGTGAATTCCAGCCGAACCGGCTGACCGTAGTACTTCGCGAGCGCCTGGGCGAGCCTCTCCTCTACCGCCGGCGTGCGCATGAATTTGCTGCGCGGATCGAGCGCCAAGCGCACGACGGCGCCCTCGCGCCCGACGAGCACGCAATGCGCCGCCAGCTGGCGCGCCGCCCCCTGCAGCTCGAGCGCCGAAACGATCGCGGCCCAGTCCTGATCGCCGGGCTGGCTGCCGTGCCCTTGGCCGGCCACGGGCACGCCATCAGCGGCGGACGCTGCCGACGCTGTCGAGCATGCCGCGGCCCTCGCGCTCGCTACCGGGCCGGGAGAGCGCCCAGACACAACGTCCGGGCCGGCGGGCCTGCCGCCTTGGACGGCCTGCGGCGCGGCAATCGCGCCCGCCTGCGGTCGAAAGGCCACCATCCTGAGCAGCACCATCTCGAAGCCGGTGCGCGGATCGGGAGCCAGGGCGAGGTCCCGCCGGCCGACGATGGCCGTTTGGTAATAGAGCTGGACGTCCTCGGCAGGGATGGCGCCGGCCAGGCGCTCGAGGAGCTCGGCGGGGTAGAGATCGTCCCCCTCGAAATCCTTCACGACCTGCTTCAGGGCGATCCGGGCCAGGAGTGAGGCCAGCTCATCGAGCACCTGGGCGTAGTCGGGCGCCCACTCATCGAGCGCCTGGGCATACCGCAACAACTCCGCGGCATCCGCTTTGGCCAGCCGCTCAACGAGCTGCTGCACGTGATCGCGCGCGACCGTGCCGAGCATGGCTCGCGCCTCCGCCTCGCCCGCACGCCCGCCGCCGAAGGCGATGAGCTGGTCGAGGAGCGACAGCCCGTCCCGCATGCTGCCGTCCGCCGCCTGACCAACGAGCGCCAGGCCGGCGGGCTCGAACCCGATGCCCTCCTTTTCGAGGATGGAGCGCAGATGAGCGGCGATCTGCGCCAGAGGAATGCGCTTGAGATTGAACTGCAGGCAGCGCGACAGCACCGTGACCGGCAGTTTCTGCGGGTCGGTGGTCGCGAGCAGGAATTTCACGTGCGGCGGCGGCTCCTCGAGGGTCTTGAGGAGCGCGTTGAAGGAATGCGTCGAGAGCATGTGTACCTCATCGATCAGGTACACCTTGTAGCGGCCGCGGGTCGGAGCGTACTGCACGTTGTCGAGCAGCTCGCGCGTATCATCGACCTTGGTGCGCGAGGCCGCATCGACCTCGATGAGATCGACGAAGCGCCCGGCGTCGATCTCGCGGCAACTGGCACATTGGCCGCAGGGAATGGGAGTGACGCCGGTCTCGCAGTTCAGGCACTTGGCGAGGATGCGCGCAATGGTGGTCTTGCCCACACCGCGGGTGCCGGTGAAGAGAAAGGCGTGATGCACGCGGCCGGTCTCGAGGGCGTTCACGAGCGCACGGCGCACGTGGTCCTGGCCGATCAGCTCGGCAAAGGACCGCGGCCGCCACTTGCGCGCGAGCGCCGTGTAGGTTTCAGTCATCGATCGGCCTTGTAATGGAGGCGGCCCGCATCAGCGAGAGCTCCGGCACCCGACATCGCCGCTGCCGCTGCTGCCTTCCGGCCCTGACGGGGTTCACGACTGGTCGTCGCGGAGTAGCCGACACGGGCCACCATAGCCTTTACGTGCCCCGGCACCGCGTACGAAAGCTGAGGCTCCGGCGCCGGTCCCGGCGGGAATGCCCTCGCCGCGAAGACCGTGCGCCAGCATCGGATGATAGCAGAAGCCCTCCCCGCCTCGCGCTTGCGGCATCACAGCGACATCTGCTAACTAGACTCCCGATGCAAGCCTTCCTGATCAGCCTGTCGACCGTGGCGGTCGCGGAGATGGGCGATCGTACCCAGCTCCTCTCGCTCATGCTCGCCGCGCGCTTTCGCCGGCCGTGGCCGATCCTCGCCGGCGTGCTCTGCGCAACGATCGCCAATCACGCCATCGCCGGCTTGATCGGCCAGCGGCTCGGCCACACGCTCACGCCGCGCATCCTCGATGCCGCCGTCGCCATCAGTCTCATCGCGATGGCGTTGTGGGCGCTGAAGCCCGACACCCTCGATGAGACATCGGCGGGCGCAACCCGCAGCGGCGCGTTCCTGGCTACCCTCGTCACCTTCTTCATCGCGGAGATCGGCGACAAGACACAGCTTGCCACCGCCGCGCTGGCAGCCGTCTATTCCAATCTGCTCGCGGTAGTCGCCGGCACCACGACCGGCATGCTGCTGGCCAACGCGCCGGTCGTCTTCTTCGGCAAGGCGTTCTCGACCCGGCTGCCGTTGAAATCGATACGATATCTCGCGAGCGCGTTGTTCCTGGCGCTCGGGGTTTACTTTCTCGTGCACACGGCTCGAGGCTGAAAGGAGGACTATGCAATGGCCTGCGCGAGCAGCTCGATCCAGTGGCGAACGGGCCGGTCGGAGCCGGAGGCCAGGTGCATGAGACAGCCGATGTTGGCGGTGGCGATGAGATCCGGCGCATCCGCCTGAAGCGCCGCGAGCTTGTCGGCTTTCAGTCGACGCGAGATCGCCGGCTGCAGCACGGAGTAGGTGCCGGCCGATCCGCAGCAGAGGTGTCCGTCCGCAACGGACGTGAGGGTGTAACCGGACCTCTGGAGCAGCGGCTCTATCAGGCCGCGGAGCTTCAGGCCGTGCTGCAGGGTGCAGGGCGAGTGGAACGCAACTCGCCGGGCACCCTCGGGCCGCGATTTCGGCTCGAGCGTGACGCGCGGCTGCGCAAGCTCCTGCGCGATCACCTGGCTGACATCCCGAAACAGCTCCGATACGCGCGCCGCCTTGCCCGCATAAGCCGGATCATCACGCAGCAGCTCGCCGTAATCGCGCACCATCGCGCCGCAGCCGCTCGCGGTGACCACCAGCGCCTCGGCCCCCCGCTCGATCTCGGGCCACCACGCATCGATGTTGCGCCGCATCTGCTCGCGCGCGCGCCCGTCCTGCGACAGGTGGTGCGCGAGCGCACCGCAGCAGCCGTCACGCATCGCGACCAGCGAGATGCCCAGCCGATCCAACACCCGGGCCGCCGCGGCATTGATGTCCGCAGCGGCGACTGGCTGCACGCAGCCCGTGAGCACCAACATGCGCCGGACGTGGCGCGGGGCGGGCCAGGCGCCCGCGGGCCGCGGCGCCGGGACGGCGGCCCGCAATCTCGCGGGCATGAGGGGCCGCATCATCCGGCCGAATGCCAGCAGAGCGGCGAATCGCTTTCGATGCGGAACGATGGCCAGGAGCGCGCGTCTGAGCAGCCGCTCGCGTAGTGTTCGCGGCACGACCCGCTCTATGTGGTGACGGCCGATGTCGAGCAACCGTCCATAACGAACGCCCGACGGACACGTCGTCTCGCATGCGCGGCAGGTCAGACAGCGGTCGAGGTGCAGCTGGGTGGAGCGGGAAGGCTCTGCGCCCTGCAGCATCTCCTTGATCAGGTAGATCCGGCCGCGCGGGCCGTCCAGCTCATCGCCCAGCAGCTGATAGGTGGGACAGGTTGCGGTGCAGAATCCGCAGTGCACGCATTTGCGCAGGATGCGATCGGCCTCCTGCCCATCGGGCGTGTCGAGGAAGACTGCGCTCAGGCGTGTTTGCATGGGCTACAGGTCGGG
The DNA here is from genome assembly GCA_028870635.1 of Gammaproteobacteria bacterium. Classification (GTDB taxonomy): domain Bacteria; phylum Pseudomonadota; class Gammaproteobacteria; order Steroidobacterales; family Steroidobacteraceae; genus 13-2-20CM-66-19. The sequence continues at coordinate 6,129 of JAGWPE010000098.1, forward strand.
GTGGAGCCGGCCGCGGTTGAAGATGCGGTGCGGGTCGAAGACCGCCTTCAGGCGCTGATGAAGCGCCAGCATTGCCGCAGGCAAGGGCGCAAAGGAGCCTTCCGGCGGTTTCACGGACGCACGATACAGCATTGCGTGGCCACCGCGCCGGCTGGCAAGAGCACGCAGGGAGTTCCCGTCCTGCCGGCCCGGCAACCAGCGCAACGATCCTCCCCACTCGATCAGCGTGCGTCCCTCGATCGGCAGCTTCGGGCAGCGCGCCGGCAGGCAGATCCGCCAAAGCTCATCCGCCGCCATCAGGAATTGCAGCCGCTGCTCCCGCACGCTCTGCCAATACTCCTCCGAGCCGCTCACGATCTCGCCGCCCAGGGATTCGCGCGCGGCGCGCACGGCCGCCTCGGCGCCGGACAGGCGCACATGCAGGAGGTCGTCATGCCACGCCGTCGCCGAAAGCGGCAAGGGGCGAGTCGCCCAGAGCGTCATCGCCTCCAATGCTCTCGGCTGGTCCGCCTCGAACCGCAGAGTGCATTCCGCGCGAGGCCTCGGCACCGTCTTCAGTGTGACCTGCGCAATCAGGCCGAGCGTGCCCAGACTGCCGGCCATGAGCCGCGAGACATCGAACCCGGCCACATTCTTGATGACCTTGCCGCCGAAGCGCAGCAGCTCGCCCCGCCCGTCGACCATCTCGACGCCCAGCACGAAGTCACGCAACGCGCCGCAGTAAGCGCGACGCGGCCCCGACAGGCCCGCCGCCACCGCGCCCCCGAGCGTGGCCCTCCCATCGAAGCGCGGCGGCTCGAAAGCCAGCATCTGATCGCGCTCCGCGAGGACGCGCTCGATGTCCGTGAGCCGCGTGCCCGCCCTCGCGGTGATGACGAGCTCCGTCGGCTCGTAATCGGAGATGCCCGACAGGCCGCTGACATCCAACAGCTCTCCCGCGCGCGGGCCGCCGTAGAAGTCCTTGCTGCCGCCCGCGCGGATGCACAGCGGCCGGCGGTCCCCGGCCGCCGCGCGAATCCGCTCCTGCAGAGACTGCAAGTCGATCATGATGCGCTCGCCGCGTCAGAAACGCGGCAGCTCCGGGTGCGGCAGCCGCCCGCCATGCACGTGCAGGCGCCCGAATTCGGCGCAGCGGTGCAGCGTCGGCACCGCCTTGCCCGGATTGAGCAGGCCGCGGTCATCGAAGGCGCGCTTCACGGCGTGGAAGGTCTCGAGCTCGCCGCTGCCGAACTGCACGCACATCTGATTGATCTTCTCCACGCCCACGCCGTGCTCCCCGGTGATACTGCCTCCTTCCCTGACGCAGAGCTCGAGGATCTCGCCGCCGAAGGCCTCCGCGCGCGCGACCTCATCCGCCACGTTGGAATCGAAAAGAATGAGCGGATGCAGGTTGCCGTCGCCGGCGTGAAACACGTTGGTACAGCGAAGGCCGTATTTGCCTTCCATCGCGCGGATCGCCTGCAGCACGGCCGCGAGGCGCCGGCGCGGAATGGAGCCGTCCATGCAGTAGTAATCCGGCGAGATGGCCCCCATCGCCGGAAACGCCGCCTTGCGCCCCGCCCAGAAACGCAGCCGCTCCGCTTCATCGCGCGAGATGCGGCATTCGGTGGCCCCGGCGCGGCGCATGACCGTTTCGATGCGCAGGATCTCCTCCTCGACCTCTTGCGCGGTGCCGTCGGACTCGCAGAGCAGGATCGCCTCCGCATCGAGAGGATAGCCGGCTTGCACGAAGGGCTCGACCGCCGCGATGGCCGGACGGTCCATCATCTCCAGGCCCGCCGGAGTGATGCCCGCGGCGATCACATCGGCAACGGCACGGCCGGCCTTGGCCAACTCATCGAACGCGGCGAGCACCACTCGCGCGCATTCCGGCCGCGGAATCAGGCGCACCGTCACCTCGGTGACCACGCCCAGCAGTCCCTCGGAGCCGGTCAGCAGCGCAAGCAGATCGTAGCCCGGCGCATCGGGCGCGGCGGAGCCGACCTCGAGCACCTCACCATCGATGGTGATCACTCGCAACGCCAGCAGGTTGTGTACCGTCAGGCCGTACTTCAAACAGTGCACGCCGCCCGAGTTCTCCGCCACATTGCCGCCGATGGTGCAGGCGATCTGGCTCGAGGGATCGGGCGCGTAATACAGGCCGTGCGGCGCAGCCGCCTCGGAAATGGCGAGATTGCGCACTCCCGGCTGCACCCGCGCGGTCCGCCCGAGGGGGTCGATGCCGATGATGCGATTCAAGCGCGCCAGCGACAGCAGCACGGCATCCGGCCGGGGAGTCGCCCCGCCCGATAGCCCCGTGCCGGCGCCGCGCGCAATCACGGGCACGCTCGCCTCGTGGCAGAGCCGAAGCACCGCGGCGACCTGTGCCTCGTCCGCGGGCAGCGCCACGGCCAACGGCGTCTGCCGAAACAGGGTCAGCGCGTCGCACTCGTAAGGCTTGAGCTCCTCGGTGCTCGAGAGCACCGCTCCGGCGGGCAGTGCGCGCCGCAGGCGCTCGATCACACGGTGGTACACGGCTTGAGTTTCGCGGCGGTGGCGGAGAGGGTGGGATTCGAACCCACGAACACCCGTTGAGATGTTACTGGAATTCCAGTCCAGCGCCTTCGACCGCTCGGCCACCTCTCCGCATTACAGCAATACCGGCGCGCCGCGCTGGCCGTCCATGATGGCACCGCGCGCCGGGCGCGCATGATACTACGCCCCGGGGATCTGCAGGTCCGGCGGGATGCTCAAAGCCTATTGTCCCGGCCTGGCGTTCGGCTGCGGCACATTGAAGGACGGCGGGGCGCTCAGGCAGGGGTCTTCCGGCTTGCGCGGCGGCGGAGCGGGCTCGTCGAGCTTCGGGACATCCAGCGCATGACTGGTATCGGGGGCGTCGAGGCCCTGGGGAATGGTGAGCGCAGGAATGCTGCCCGCCCGCTGATACGGCTGCGGCTTGTTGCAGCTGTCATCGTGGGTGAGATGGTGGATCGTTTTGCAGCCGCTGAGCGCGAGCAGCACGGCGGCGGAAAGAGCCAAAGCGGCTCTGGACATCATTTCGGACCCCTCTTCAGTTCTACTGGAGCGCGGCCGCTAGCCGCAGCGCCGCGAGCACCGCCGGCTGGTGGGCCGCGGACAGCTCCGTCAGCGGCAGCCGGATGCCGCGCTCCATTCTGCCGGCCTGCGCCAGCGCCCATTTGACCGGTATCGGATTCGCCTCGAGAAAAAGATCCCGATGCAGCGCCGCGAGCGGCGCGTCCAGGCGTGCCGCGGACTCGCGGTCGCCGCGCATGGCGGCGGCCACCATGGCGGCCATGGCGCCCGGAGCCACGTTGGCAGTGACCGAGACCACCCCGCGAGCACCGGCGAGAATCGCCTCCCGTGCGGTTGCATCATCGCCGCTCAGCACCACGAATCCCTGCCGGCTGGCCGCGAGCAGCTCACGCACCCGCTCCGGACCCGGTACTGCTTCTTTGACCGCGCTGATGCGCTCGAGTTGCGACAGCCGCCCGACGGTGGCCGGCAGCATGTCTACGGCGGTGCGCGACGGCACGTTGTAGAGGATCACCGGCTTGGAAGAGGCCTCCGCGATCGCCGCAAAGTGGCGGTAGAGGCCCTCCTGCGTGGGGCGATTGTACGCGGGCGTGACCGCCAGGATGCCTTCGATCGCAAGCTGCGAGAACCGGTGCGCGCGCTCCACACAGGCTGCCGTGCTGCTCGAGCCCACGCCCACGACGACGGCGATGCGGCGCCGGGCCCGCTCGCAGGCGCGCCGGCTGAGCTCCCATAGCTCCGCATCCGTCAGCGTCACGGATTCGCCCGTGGTGCCGCCGACGACGAGGCCCGAGGTGCCGCTCTCGATGTGCCAGTCGATGAGACGCTCCCAGGCATCGGGGTCGATGGAGCCATCGGCCCGCATGGGTGTGACGATCGCGACGAGACTGCCTGAGAACATCGAAACCCTGGAGAAGACCCGCATGCGGCGGGTGAGCCGGCAAGTATACCGGGGCAATACGCCGGGGACGAAGCCGAACGCTGTGGAGCACAAAATCGCCGGGAGCGATATCGAACGACGCGAAGCGCCGGCATCGCCAGCGAACCGCTCACCCGGTACACTGCGCCCGTAGCACTTGGAAAGCACGACCCATTGACCCGATGAAGCAGCACTTGGCCGTCTCGGCGATCGGCAGCGACCGCACCGGCATGGTGCATGACCTTACCCGGGTGATCAGCGAGTGCGGCGGCAATATCACCGAGAGCCGGATGGCGGTGCTCGGCACCGAGTTCGCGATGCTGCTGCTCGTCTCCGGCAACTGGCACGCCCTGGCCAAGCTCGAAACGGAGCTCAAGCGTCTCGCGGAGACCACGAGCCTCAGCGTGCATCTGAAGCGTACGGAGCCGCGCTCTGCCCGTACGGACATGGTGCCGTACTCGATCGATGTCGTATGCCTCGATCAGACGGGCATCGTCTCCGGGCTTTCGGGCTTCTTCGCGAGCCGCAGCATCGACATCGCGGAGGTCTCGACACGCAGCTATCCGGCGGCCCACACCGGCGCGCCCATGTTTTCCGTGCAAATGATCGTGAACGTGCCGACCCGCATCCAGGTGGCGCACCTGCGCGAGGAGTTCATGGAGTTCTGCGATTCCCTCAACCTCGATGCCATCCTGGAACCGGTGAAGTCCTGAACGATGCCCAAAGTCGAGCCCGGGGCTAAAGTACCCCCATTCTCCTTGCCGGCGACCGGCGGGGACAGCTGGCGACTCAAGGACGCGGCAGGTCGCTCCCTGGTGATCTATTTCTACCCCAAGGACATGACTTCGGGATGCACGCGCGAGTCGCAGGATTTTCGCGACCTGCACGCCGCCTTCCGCAAGGCCGGCGCGGAGATCGTCGGCATCTCGCGCGACAGCGTTGCAAGCCACGAGAAATTCAAGACCAAGGAGGCGTTGCCCTTCACTCTGCTGGCGGACGAGAAGGAAGAGGCCTGCAAGCTGTTCGATGTCATCCGGGAGAAGAGCCTGTATGGCAGGAAGTATCTCGGCATCGAGCGCAGCACCTTCCTCATCGACGCCAAAGGGGTGCTGCGGCGGGAATGGCGTAAGGTGAAGGTTCCTGGGCACGCGGAGGAAGTGCTTGAAGCAGCGAAGTCTCTCTGATCCCGGTCCGGCCAGCGCGCACGCACGCGCCCCCGTTGCCGAATCCACACCCGCAGCCGCTTCGTCGACGACCATGCCCGCCCCGGGTCCCGCTCCGGCAGAGCGCGCAGAGCCGCGCGCGCGGCCGCGCGACGGGCAGCGCCTCTTCGTGCTCGACACCAACGTGTTGATGCACGATCCGACCGCCATCTTCCGGTTCGAGGAGCACGACGTTTATCTGCCCATGGTCGTGCTCGAAGAGCTCGACGCGCACAAGAAAGGCCTCTCGGAAGCCTCGCGCAACGTGCGCCAGGTGAGCCGTTTCCTCGACGACATGATGCGCGATGCGACCAAGGAGCAGATCGATCATGGCCTGAAGCTGCCGAGCGGCTACTCCGGCAATCACGGCAAGAAGCCCTCCTCGGGCCGGCTCTTCTTCCAGACGCGGCAGCTGTCGACTGCTCTGCCGGAAAGCCTGCCGGGCCAGGGCAACGACAATGCCATCCTGGCGCAGACGCTCGCGCTGCAGAACGAGCGGACGGATGCGCGCGTGATCCTGGTTTCCAAGGACATCAATCTGCGCATCAAGGCCGCGGTGCTGGGCGTGCACGCGGAGGACTACTACAGCGACAAGACACTGGAGGACTCGGACGTCCTCTACAGCGGCATGACCGCGCTCCCCCCGGATTTCTGGGAGCAGCACGGCCAGGGCATGCGCTCCTGGAAGGAAGGCGAGCGCACCTTCTACGAGATCACCGGCCCCGCGGTGCGCGAGTGGCAGCCGAATCAGGGTCTGTACGAGGATAGCTCCGAGGGAATCGAAGGCATGGTCCGGCGCTTGAGCGGCGAGACCGCCGTGATCGAGCTGATACGGGACCACCGCAACGAGCGCCACAACGTCTGGGGCATCACGGCGCGCAACCGGGAGCAGAACTTCGCGCTCAACCTCCTGATGGACCCGGAGATCGATTTCGTGACGGTGCTGGGACCGGCGGGCACGGGCAAGACCCTGCTGGCGCTCGCGGCGGGCCTGATGCAGACGCTCGAGAGCAACCGTTTCGCCGAGATCATCATGACCCGGGTCACCATCCCCCTCGGCGAGGACATCGGTTTTCTACCGGGAACCGAGGAGGAGAAGATGGAGCCCTGGATGGGAGCCCTGATGGACAATCTCGAGGTGCTGACCGGCGGCCAGGAGGGCGGCAACTGGGGACGCGCCGCGACCAACGACCTGCTGCGCAACCGCATCAAGATCCGCTCGCTCAACTTCATGCGCGGACGCACGTTCCTCAACCGCTTTCTCATCCTCGATGAGGCGCAGAACCTGACGCCGAAGCAGATGAAGGCGCTCATCACCCGGGCGGGCCCGGGGACCAAGCTGGCCTGCCTGGGCAATGTCGCCCAGATCGACACCCCGTATCTCACGGAGACCACCTCGGGGCTCACCTATGCGGTGAACCGCTTCCGCGGGTGGCCGCATTCCGGGCACGTGACCCTGGTCCGGGGGGAGCGGTCCCGGCTGGCGGACTTCGCCTCGGATATCCTGTAAGCTGCCCTCGAGCGCCGGCGGCCTCCCGCCGGATTTGTAAGCTTCTGTTAACGCAGGGAAACTGGCCCCTTCGGCCGCGGTCGAACACAAGATGCGCGCGTTCGTCCTGATCCTCCTCGCTTCCTTCCTCGCCACGACCGTGGCCTCGGCGGCACAGCCCTTCAATCCGATCACCACGGATTTGCCGTCGGCCATCAACTCGGAGCTGCCGGACCTGAGCAGTACGGCGAGCGGTCTCCTCGACAAGCAGGGCCAATATCAGCTCGGCTATTCCGTCATGATGCAGATGCGCCAGCACGGCGCGCTCTTCAATGATCCGGAGACCTCGGAATACGTACAGCAGATCGGCCAGCGCCTCGCCTCGCAGAGCACGGATGGCGGCGGCTACTACCATTACATCGTCCTCAGGAGCGACGAGCTCAACTCCTTCGCGGTGACCGGAGGCTGGGTCTTCGTCTTCACCAGCATGATCGCCTTCACCCACTCGGAGTCGGAGCTTGCGGCGGTCATGGCCCACGAAACTGCGCACATCGTTCAGAACCACGTCCTGCGCGGCATCGAGGACCAGAAGAATGCCACCCTCCTCTCGCTGGCGGGAATGCTGGGCGCCATCCTCCTCGGGGCCCTCGGCGGTGGTGGCGGCAATGCCATCGAGGGCGGCATCGTCGCCTCCCAGGGACTCGCCGCGCAGCATGAGATCAACTTCACCCGCAGTGAGGAAGAGGAAGCTGATCGGGTCGGCATGCAGTTTCTGGCGGCCGCGGGCTTCGACCCCGAGGCGATGGGCGACATCTGGGTACGGATGATGCAGGCGCAGAGCCTGCAGAACAGCTGGGTGCCGGCGATGCTGCAGGACCACCCGGTGGATTCCGTCCGCATCGCCGATGCGCGCGAGCGCGCCGCGCAATACCCGCCGGTACCCGACACGAGCTCACCGGATTACTACCTGATCAGGGAGCGCGTCCGCGTCCTCACCGCGCCGGGCGATCAGGACACTCAGAGAGTGTACGCGCAGAAAATCGCCAACGGCGATCACAGCCTCGCCACGATGTATGGCGATGCGCTGGCGTTGATGCAGGACAACAAGGCGTCCCAGGCCGTGCCCGTCCTGCGGAAGCTGATCGCGCAGCACGGTGATCTGCACCTGCTCTATTCGGCCCTCGGCCAGGCGCAGGCAAAGGCGGGCGACATGAAGGATGCCCTCGCGACTTTCCGCCTGGCGATGGAGCTCTTCCCGCGCAACGTCCCCACTACGATTCGCTACGCGCAAACGCTGATGTCAGACGGCAAGAGCGCGCAAGCGCATGATGTCCTGCTCGACCTGTTCAACAATGTCGAGCCGACGCCCGATCAGATCGAGCTCACCGCACAGGCCGCGAGCGCCGCGGGCGACCTCGGCGATGCCTACTACTACATGGGCGAATACCAGATTGCCGACGGCAACCTGCCTCTCGCCGCCCGCCAGTACCAACTCGCGCTGCGCACGCCGCATCTGACCGACGTGCAACGCAAGCGCATCAGCGCCCGCCTGCGGGAAGTTCGCGACTACCTCGCAAGCGCTCGCCAGCAGCAGCACCAGAGCGAGTGATCGGCGAGCGAACGGGGCGCCGCCCGCGGTCGCCGATCACCGACAGCGGCTCATCCTCCACCTGGCCGCGCGGCTGGTACAATTCAACTTGGGACTCTGCACGGACCTCTCATGCCAACAAGAAGCCCCCCGGCGATGCTCCGGATCACCATGTTCTCCCTTTTTACCCTTGCCGTGGCCGGCTGTGCCACCGTGCCGCCGTCGGAGCGCAACCCGCGCGATCCCTGGCAGCGGATCAACCGCGGGATCTACAAGTTCAACGACGTCTTCGATCGCACCATCGCCCAGCCTGTCTCCAGGACGTATGTGCGGGCATTGCCGCCGGTCGTGCGCACCGGGATCGACAACTTCTTCAACAACGTGACCTATCCCGACGTCATCGTGAATGCGCTGCTGCAAGGCCAGCTGAAGCCATTTGCGCGCGATACGGGCCGGTTCGTAGTGAACACCACCGTCGGTGTAGCCGGTCTTTTCGACCCGGCGACGCACATCGGCCTGGCATACGAGGACCGGGACTTCGGGCAGACCTTCGGCAAATGGGGAATTCCGTCCGGGCCTTTCGTGGTAGTGCCTTTCCTGGGTCCCTCCGATGTCAGAGACGGCCTGGGGCGCATACCGGATGCGTACGCCGAGCCGTGGGCCTACATCCAGAATCCATACTGGGATTACGGCACGCTGCTGCTCTATGAAGTGCGGAATCGCGCCGCCCTTCTGCCGCTGACCGACATGGCGAACAAGACGTACGACCCCTACGCGTTCGAGCGGAATGCGTACCTGCAAAACCGCGACTTCATGGTCAAGGGACCGCAGGCCGAGAACGGGGCGGAAGAAGAACTGAAGCAGCTGCAGGAAGATTCCAACCAGCCGCCTTGAGTCCGTTGGCCCGAAGTCGTCTGGCGGCGCTTCGGGCGGCCAGGGCTCGACCTCATATGACCTCGCGGCCCAGCCCAGGGCGCGGCCCTGCGCCGCTTCATCACTTGCTTTCGGGCGGGATCAGACGCCCTTCTGCAGCATCTCCTCGACGCCGCTGATCCGCGCGACGGCGAGGAGGCCGGGCGGCAGATTGGCGAAGCAGAGCGGCCGCCCTTCCCTCTTCATGATGGCCATCCAGTCGAGCAGCACGGCGAGACCGGCGCTGTCGGAGTGCTCGATCCCGCCGCAGTCGACCTCGAGGTCGCGCGCGCTCGAGGTACGCAGCGCGTGCAGGCCCTCGCTGCGCGCGCGTTTCGCGTTGGCGAAAGTCAGCGCGCCCCGCGCGGCGAAGCGGCCGGGGGAGCTGACCACGATCTCGAAGGCCGCGGGGACGGCTGTGCCGCCCGCGATGCCGGCCGCCGCTTCGCTCACGAGCTGCGGCCGGTCGTCTTGCCGATCTGGGCGGGCTTCTCGCCCCGCTCCAGGCGGTTGATCACCGAGTCGATGCCCTGCTGCGCAATCTGCGAGCCGAAGTCCTGGCGATAGCTCATCACGTAGCTGACGCCGTCGATGACGACATCCCAGGCTTTCCAGCCCTGCGGAGTCAGGTGCATGTAGTAGTTGACCGAGACGGGCGCTCCGCTGCTGCGGCCCATTTGGGTGCGGACGGTCGCGTTCTGCGAGCCAGGGCTCACGTTGGTCGGGTAGACCTTGAGCGTGTTGGACGTGAACTCGACGATGGCGGCGCCATAGTTGTTGAGCATCGAATGGTAGAAGGCATTGATGAAGCGCTGCCGCTGCTGCGCAGTGGCCGTGCGCCAGTACCTGCCGAGCACGAGTTGCGCCGCGAACTGCGTGTCGATATGCGGCAGGATGTACTGGTCGACGAGCGCCTGGACCTTGGCGGGACTGTTGCGATATTCCTGACGGTTGGCATCGAGCGCCTTCAGCAAGCCGTCGGCGGCCGTCTGCACCACCTGCGAGGGTTGCTCGGTCGCGCCCTGGGCCGCGGCCGGCACCGGCGCCTGAATCAGCCATGCCGCGGCAACGAAGGCCGCGGCCATCAACGAAGGGAAAGGTCTCATGGATGAGGCTCCTGCGGTTTCTCGCCCTGATTCGGGGTCTTGCCGTTACTGCTGCCGCTGCCGCCGGAGCTGCTGCCGCTCGAGAAGTTGGCGAAGAACTTGTTGATCAGATTCTCGAGCACGATGGCGGACTGGGTTTGCAGGATCTGGCTGCCGCTCTTCAGGTAAGTGGTGAGACCGCCCGGGCTGATGCCGACATACTGGCCGCCGAGCAGCCCCTCGGTCTCGATGCTGGCATAGCTATCTTCCGGAATCTGGCTGAACTGGGGATAAATGTGCAGATGCACGTCCGCCCGGTAGCTCTGGTTGTCGAACCCGATGCCGGTGACGTCTCCGATCCGCACTCCCGCCATCCTAACGGGCGCGCCGACCTTGAGGTCCCCGATATTGTCAAATTCGGCCGTGACGTCGTAGCCTGCCGTCTTGCCGAAGCTGAGCTTGAGCCCGCTCGAGGGGAGCTGGGTGGTGAGGAAAACGAGCGCGGCGAGGCCCAGAATCACGAACAGGCCCGTTCCGATCTCGAGAGAGCGAGTAGCGCGCATGGCGTGGCGATCCTCTTAAAGAAAAAAGGCAGTCAGCACATAGTCGAGGAGCAGCGTCAGCACGGACGAGGCGACCACGGTTCGGGTCGTGGCGAGACCGACCCCCTCGGCCGTCGGCTCGGCGTGGTAGCCCTCGTTGACGGCGATGAGACTGAGCACGGCGCCGAACACCAGGCTCTTGACGATCCCCTCGGTCACGTCACGCATGCCCACCGAGCCCTGCATTTGCGACCAGAAGGTGCCCCGATCGACGCCCATGAGCTGCACGCCGACGAGCTGCGCGCCGTAGAGTCCGATGACGTTGAAAATCGCGGCGAGCAGCGGCATGGCGATGAGCCCACCGAGGAATCGCGGTGCCGCGACGTAGCGCATCGGATCGACGGCCATCACCTCCATCGCGGTGAGCTGATCAGTGGCCTTCATCAGGCCGATCTCCGAAGTCAGCGCGGTGCCCGCGCGGCCCGCGAACAGAAGCGCGGTGAGGACCGGCCCCAGCTCCTTGAGCAGCGACAGCGCCGCGGCGGTGCCGAGCGCCTCTTCCGAGCCGAAGCGGTGCAGGAGATCGTAGCCCTGCAGCCCCAACACCATGCCGGTGAAGAGACCGGACAGCATGATGATGATGAGTGAGCGGCCGCCGGCATTGAAGATCTGCGCGACGATGAGCCGCGGCCTGGCCAGCGCCGGAACGCAGGCGAGGAGCAGGCGGCCGAAGAAGATGCCGGTCACACCTGTCTTGCGCAGCCCCTCCAGGACTGAGCTCTGTCGGGCCCGGTTGCTCATCCTTCGTCCGCTCCCAGAAGCTGGCTCGCGTAATCCGGCGCCGGGTAATGGAAGCGCACCGGCCCTTCGGCGCTGCCGGTCATGAATTGATGCACCGTCTCCGAGTCGCTGTGCGCGAGCTCCTGCGGCGTGCCTGCGGCCACCACGCAGCCGCCGGAGAGCAGGTAGCTCTGATCGGCGATGCTGGCGAGCTCGTGCACGTCGTGGGACACGACGATGCTGGTGATTCCGAGCGCCTGGTTCATCTGCTTGATGAGGCGCAGGATCACTCCGAGGGAGATGGGATCGAGGCCGACGAACGGCTCATCGTAAAGCAAGAGTTCCGGGTCCATCACGATGGCGCGGGCCAGTGCCACGCGCCGCGCCATGCCGCCCGAGAGCTCCCCGGGCATCAGCTCGGCCGCCCCGCGCAGGCCCACCGCCTCGAGCTTCGTGAGCACCAGCTTGCGGATGACGGATTCCGGGAGATCCGTGTGCTCGCGCACCGGGAAGGCGACATTCTCGAAGACGTTGATATCGGTGAGCAGCGCCCCGTTCTGGAAGAGCATGCCCATGCGCCGCCGCACGCCGTAGATCTCCGAGCGCGAGAGGCTGGCGATGTCGCGCCCGAACACCGACACCTGGCCGCGGTCGGCGAAGAGCTGTCCGGTGATGAGGCGCAGCAGCGTGGTCTTTCCCGTGCCGCTCGGACCCATCACCGCGGTGATGAGCCCCCGACGCACACGAATGTTGAGGCCGGCGAAGATCGGCCGGCCGTCGACGGCGTAATGCGCGTCGCGCACATCAACGACCGCGTCATCTACCGGGGCGGACGGCGCGCGTTGGGAAGAGGTGGGCCCGCTCAAGCGGCTTGGCTTTCCATCTCGGAGCTGTAGCGCCCCGCGGTCGCAAGGCCGTTGAGTCGCGCGCGCCGCGCGAACTCCTTCTGACCGGCGGCGTAGGTCTCCGGCTTGCCGCCCCAGGCCTTGAGCGCGGTGTCCTGCAATGCACGGCCGTAACTGAACGTCAGCGACCAGGGCAGCGGGCTCATGCGGTTCATCAGTGACAGGTGCAGCGTCGCCTCGGCCGATGACTGGCCACCCGAGAGGAACGCGATGCCGGGCACGGCCGGCGGCACGTGGCGCTTCAGAGTCCGCAGGGTCGCCTCGGCCACCGCTGCGGGCGGCGCCCGATTCGATGCCTTCTTGCCGGAGATGACCATGTTGGGCTTGAGGACCATCCCTTCCAGATAGATGCGGTGCCCGAAGAGCTGGTTGAACACGGCATTCAGTGTGGCGTTGGTCACTTCCTCGCAGCGCTCGATGGAGTGGCCGCCGTCCATGAGGACTTCGGGCTCCACGATCGGCACGATCTCGTTTTCCTGGCAGAGGGCGGCATAGCGGGCCAGCGCGTGGGCATTGGCCTCGATGCCGAATGAGGTCGGAATGCCGTCAGCGATGTCGATGACCGCGCGCCACTTCGCGAAGCGTGCGCCGAGCGAGCGGTATTCGACGAGCCGCTCGCGCAGGCCATCGAGCCCCTCGGTGATCGTCTCGCCGGGGAAGCCGGCGAGCGGCTTCGCGCCCATGTCGACCTTGATGCCGGGGATCATCCCGTGCTGCGTCAGATACTGGGGGAACGGCGTGCCATCGCGCGTCTTCTGCCGAATGGTCTCGTCGTAAAGGATGACGCCGCTGATGGCCTCTTCCGCGCCCGGGGCGGTAAAGAGCAGCTCGCGGTAGCTCCGGCGGTGCTCCTCGGTGGACTCCAGCCGGATCGCATCGAAGCGCTTGCGGATGGTGCCCGTGCTCTCGTCCGCTGCCAGGATCCCCTTGCCCTTGGCGACCATGGCTTGGGCGATGCGGGCGAGCTCATTGCGGTTCATCGTTCTCTCCTCCAGCAATGGCGGGGCCGCCCGCGGGCACCTCAACCGTGCCGCCGGCGTCCGCCCCCGATCGTTCGCGAGAATGAAAGCGCCAAGGATAGCAAATAGCGCCGGATCGCAAGGCGGCGATGGTTGCCGGCCACGAGTGCGGCCGCCCCCCGATAGCGTCACCCATGCGACAACGCTTGGCTCCGGGGGCAATTAGTACTAAAATAGTCCTATTTCTAAAGTGCGCTTCCTGGCCGCCCTGCTTTCGCGCCCACCGTCATGGTACGTATCAGCCGACTCACAGATTACGCCACCGTGCTTCTCGCCGTGCTCGCCGAGCAGCCGGCGCGCGTGCAGACCGCCGCGGCGCTGGCGGAGCAGACCCGCATTGCGGCTCCGACGGTGAGCAAGCTGCTCAAGCAGCTGCAGCGTGCCGGCCTCGTCGCATCGACCCTGGGCCTGCACGGCGGCTATCAGCTGGCGCGCCCGGCGACCGAGATCAGCGCCGCCGCCATTCTCGATGCCATGGAGGGGCCTGTGGCGCTCACCGACTGCTCGGTGGGCGCGGGTCAGTGCGACATCGAGGAGACCTGCCGGGTCGGGCGCGTGTGGCAGAGGCTGAACCTCGCCATCCGACGCTCATTGTACGACGTCAGCCTCGCGCAGCTCGCCGGCATCGATCCCACCCAGGTGGCGCTGCCGGCGCTCGAGCGCGACATGAAGGCGGCCGCCTCCCGCGTGCCCGTACGCTCCTGAACCGAATTATGAGTGAAACCGCAAATCAGCTGGAAAGCCTGATCGCCCGCCGCTACAAGCACGGGTTCGTCACCGACATCGATGCCGATACCGTCCCGCCCGGATTGGACGAGGATGTGGTGCGGCTCATCTCCCGCAAGAAGGGCGAGCCCGCCTTTCTCACGGAGTGGCGCCTGAAGGCGCTGCGGCACTGGCGCACGATGACCGAGCCGCATTGGTCCCACACCAGCTATCCGCCCATCGACTATCAGGCGATCTCCTACTACTCGGCGCCGAAGGCGAAGACCGACGGACCGAAGAGCCTCGATGAGGTGGACCCCAAGCTCCTGGAGACTTACGAGAAGCTGGGGGTGCCGCTGCACGAGCGCGCCCGCCTCGCGGGCGTGGCGGTGGATGCGGTGTTCGACAGCGTCTCCGTCGCGACGACGTTCAAGGAGCGCCTGAACGAGGCCGGCGTGGTGTTCTGTCCGTTCTCGGAAGCGGTGCAGAAGCACCCTGAGCTCATCGAGCGGTATCTCGGCAGCGTCGTGCCCCATACGGACAATTTCTTCGCCTCGTTGAATTCGGCAGTGTTCTCCGACGGATCCTTCGTCTATGTGCCCAAGGGCGTGCGCTGCCCGATGGAGCTGTCGACGTACTTCCGCATCAATGCGGCAAAGACGGGACAGTTCGAGCGTACGCTGATCATCGCGGACGAAGGCGCGTACGTGTCATATCTTGAAGGCTGCACTGCACCCATGCGCGATGAGAACCAACTTCACGCCGCGGTCGTGGAGCTGGTGGCGTTGGATGATGCCTACATCAAGTATTCCACGGTGCAGAACTGGTACCCCGGGGATGCCCAGGGCGTAGGCGGCATTTACAACTTCGTCACCAAGCGCGGCGAGTGCCGGGGCAGGAACTCCCATATTTCCTGGACGCAGGTCGAGACGGGCTCGGCGATCACCTGGAAGTATCCGAGCTGCGTGCTGCGCGGCGAGGGCTCGAGCGGAGAGTTCTACTCCGTCGCGACCGTCAACAACCGCCAGCAGGCGGACACCGGCACGAAGATGATCCACATCGGCCGGGACACCCGCAGCACCATCATCTCCAAGGGCATCTCCGCGGGCCGCGGCCAGAACACCTACCGCGGCCTGGTGAAGATCCTGCCGAGCGCCCGCGGAGCGCGCAATTTCACGCAGTGCGACTCGCTCCTCATGGGAGGCAAGTGCGGCGCGCACACCTTCCCCTACGTCGAGGTCAAGAATCCCTCGGCAACAGTGGAGCATGAGGCGAGCACCTCGAAGATCAGTGATGAGCAGCTCTTCTACTGCCTCTCTCGCGGCATCGCCGAGGAGGACGCGGTGAACCTCATCGTCAGCGGCTTCTGCAAGTCCGTCTTCAAGGAGCTGCCGATGGAGTTCGCGGTCGAGGCGCAGAACCTCCTCGCCGTGAGCCTCGAAGGCGCCGTGGGTTAGAGGAAGGAGAGCGAGATGCTGAAGATCGAAAACCTGCACGTTAAAGTCGACGGCAAGGAGATCCTCAAAGGACTGACGCTCACGGTTCCGACCGGTGAGGTACACGCCGTGATGGGACCCAACGGCTCCGGCAAGAGCACGCTGGCCAACGTGCTCGCGGGCCGGCCGGGATACGAGATCACCTCGGGCACGGTGACGTTCCAGGGCCGCGACCTGCTGGCGCTCGCGCCCGAGGAGCGGGCGCGCGAAGGCGTTTTCCTCGGCTTCCAGTACCCGGTGGAGATTCCGGGTGTGAACAACGTCTATCTCCTCAAGGCGGCGGTGAATGCCGCGCGCAAGCACCGCGGGCTCGAGGAGGTCGATGCGTTCGAGTTCCTGACGCTCGTGAAGGAGAAGATGCGGCTGATGCGCATGGAGGACAGCATGCTCTCCCGCGGCGTCAACGAGGGCTTCTCGGGCGGCGAGAAAAAGCGCAACGAGATCCTGCAGATGCTGGTGCTCGAGCCGCGCCTCGCCATCCTGGATGAGACCGACTCCGGCCTCGACATCGATGCGCTGAAGATCGTCGCCCACGGGGTCAACACGCTGCGCTCCCCTGAGCGCTCACTGGTGCTCGTGACGCACTATCAGCGGCTGCTCGACTACATCGTCCCGGATCACGTGCACGTGCTGGTCAAGGGACGCATCGTGCGCAGCGGCGACAAGTCGCTCGCGCTCGAGCTCGAGCGTCGCGGCTACGACTGGGTGACGGGCGAGGCGGCATGACGAAATCGTCTGAAGCGATTTCAGGGGCGGAGCCTCGCAACGCGGCGCTCTCCAAGCGCCTTCTGGACGAGTACGCGGCGGTTCGCGAATCGCTGCCGGGCGAGGTCGTCAGTCCGGCGCGGCGGCAGGAGGCGATCCAGGCCATCTCCGCGCGCGGGCTGCCGACCACACGTGAGGAAAACTGGCGGTACACCAACCTGCGGCCCCTGGAACGGGCGCGGTTCGCGCCGGCCGCGGCTTCGGCTGCCGTGGAGGCCGGTGCGCTGGGGACTGCTGCCGCGATAGGAGCGCCGGCTCTGCCGCTTCCCTCTCCGTCCGATCTGCCCCCGAGGTTGGCGGGGTTCGCGCGGTATGCGTTCGTGGACGGGACCTTTGCGCCGGAGCTGTCGTCGCCCGAGGAACAGGCGGGACTTACGGTTCAGAGCCTGCGGCGCGCTGCGCAGGGCACTCCCGGGCGCCCGGGCTCCGCGACGGTCTTCCAGCTGTCGCGCGCCCTCCCCGCTTTGGGCAATTTGTCCGAGGCACGTCTGGCCTTGCTCAACGAAGCATTCGCCACCGATACTGCCGCGATCCACGTCGGCGGCGCGGCCGAGCCTGCGAGAGTCGAGCTGCTCTTCATCGCGCTCGCAGGTGCCGACAGCGGCGCCTCCTATCCGCGTGTCCAGCTCGGCCTCGAGCCCGGTAGCCGCCTCGTACTGGTCGAGCGGCACATCGGCGCCGGAGCGGGCAGTCACTTCGTCAACACCTCGGTCGACGTGGATGTGGGGCGCGGCGCGCACCTCACCCATTACCGCCTGCAGCAGGCAGGGGCCCGCGCCACGTGGCTCGATACGCTGTCGGCGGTGCTGGCCGCAGATGCCCGCTATGGTTTGCTGGCCATCAACACCGGAGCGCTGTCGGCGCGGTCCACGACTCACATCCAGATGGCGGGCTCCGGGGCTGAGCTCGCTCTATCCGTAGCCGCCCTCGGCGATCGGCAGCAGGTGCAGGACAACTTCGCGCTGGTGGAGCACATCGCACCGCGCGCCCGCACGGAGCAGACTTTCCGCGGCATCGCCTCCGGGCGCGCCCGCGTCGCGTTCAACGGCAAGATTGCCGTGCGTGAAGCCGCAGCCGGCACCGATTCGCGCCAGTCGCTTCGCGGGCTGCTCGCCGGGCCGGAGGCCGAGATCGACGTGCGCCCGCAGCTCGAGATCTACACCGACGACGTGCGCTGCAGCCACGGCGCGACCGCAGGCAAGCTGGACGAGAGCATGCTCTTCTACCTCCTCTCGCGGGGCTTGTCTCCCGAGGTGGCGCAGCGCCTCCTGAAGTGGGCATTCCTGGAGGATGTGGTGTCGAAGATCGAATTACCCGAGCTCAGGCGGCAGATCGAGCACGATCTCGCCGCCCAGATGGCCGACGCCTCGCTCAAGGAGCTGCTCTGATGGCCGTGACGGCATCCCGCATTGCATCCGCACCCGCGCTCGATGTCGAGCGCGTGCGGCGCGACTTTCCCATCCTGGAGCGGTCGGTGAATGGCCGGCCGCTGGTGTACCTCGACAGCGCGGCGTCCGCGCAGCGCCCGCTGCCGGTACTGCGCGCGGTGGAATACTACGAAACGCACACCCACGCCAACGTCCACCGCGGAGTTCACGCGCTCAGCCAAGCGGCCACCGAAGCGTATGAAGGCGCACGGGAGCGGGTGCGTCGCTTCATCAATGCGCAATCCACTCGCGAGATCATCTTCGTCCGCGGCACCACCGAGGGTATCAACCTTGTGGCGCAGGCCTACGCCCGCCCGCGCCTCGGGCCGGGGGACGAGATCCTGATCACCGGCCTCGAGCACCACGCCAACATAGTCCCGTGGCAGATGGTTCGGGACCAGACTGGCTGCACGCTGAAGGTGGCGCCCATCAATCGCCGCGGCGAGGTCGAGCTCGACCGCTTCCTCTCCCTGCTCTCCCCGCGCACGCGCGTCGTCGCGATCGCGCATGTCTCGAACGCGCTCGGCACCATTTTGCCGGTGAAGCGCATGATCGATGCTGCGCACGCGCACGGCGCCGTCGTGTTGGTCGACGGCGCGCAGGCCATCCCCCATTCCAGCGTTGATGTACGCGCTCTGGGCTGCGACTTCTATGCTTTCTCCGGCCACAAGCTCTACGGCCCGACCGGAATCGGCGTGCTGTATGGCCGTGAGGAGTTGCTCGCCACCATGCCGCCCTGGCAGGGCGGCGGCGACATGATCCGGACGGTCTCCTTCGAGGAGACGACGTACAACGAGCTGCCGTGGAAGTTCGAAGCCGGCACGCCCAACATTTCCGGGGTCGTAGGGCTCGCCGCGGCCATGGACTACGTGGAGAGCCTGGGACTGGAAGCGATCGCGGCACACGAGCAGCGGCTGCTCGAGCACGCCACCCGGGAGCTCGAGCGCATCCCCGGCATCGAGATCATCGGCACCGCGCCGCACAAGGCGGCGGTGCTCTCCTTTACCATGCAGGGCGTGCATCCGCACGATCTCGGCACGATTCTCGATGCCGAAGGCGTGGCGGTGCGCACCGGCCACCACTGCGCCATGCCCGTGATGACGTTCTTCGACATACCCGCTACCGCGCGGGCTTCCTTCGGCTGTTACAGCACCGAGGCCGAGGTAGCGAGCCTGGCCGCCGCCCTGCGCAAGGCGCGCGAGGTGTTCACCTAATGGACCTGAAGGAGCTCTACCGCGACGTCATCCTCGACCACAACAAGCGCCCGCGGAATTTTGGCCGTATCGAGCCCTGTGACACCCACGCCGAGGGACACAATCCCCTCTGCGGCGACCGGCTCACCGTGTGGCTGCGCCTGAAGGACGACCGCATCGAGGACGTCCGCTTCGAGGGCAAGGGCTGCGCGATCTCGACGGCTTCGGCGTCCTTGATGACGGAAGCGGTGAAGGGCAAGGACATTCCCGCGGTGCAATCCCTGTACGGCCGCATCCACTCTCTGTTGACTCAGCAGGATGCGGTGCCGGATGCCTCGCTCGGGAAGCTCGCCGCCCTCTCGGGCGTGCGGGAGTTCCCCGCGCGCGTCAAATGCGCGAGCCTCTGCTGGCACACCCTGAATGCGGCGCTGGAGCGCAGCGCGGCGCCCGTCTCCACGGAGTGAGACATGCGTAGTCACGAGAACGAGCCCTTCGTCGTCAACCGCGAGGTCAAAGCGGTGATCGTCCCCGCCGGCGTCGAGGTCAACCTCAAGCCCGGCCAGTCCGGCTACATCACCCAGGCTCTCGGCGGCAGCTTCACCGTCTACATGGAGGGCAACCTCTTTCGCATCTCCGGCGAGGATGCCGACGCGATCGGCAAGGAGCCGGTGAAACCCCCGGAGCTGCCGCCCAACGCCACCGAAGACGATGTCCGCGAGCTCGCCTGGGCCCAGATGCGCACCTGCTACGACCCGGAGATTCCGATCAACATCGTGGACCTCGGCCTGGTGTACGACTGCACCGTGCAACCCAACGATGACGGTACGCGCACGGTGGAAGTCCGCCTCACCCTCACCGCGCCCGGCTGCGGGATGGGCGAGATCCTGGTCGATGACGTCAAAGACAAGATCGAGCGGATCCCCACTGTGCGCCAGGCGCGCGTCGAGCTGACCTTCGAGCCGCCTTGGAACCAGAGCATGATGTCGGAAGAAGCGCGCCTGCAGACGGGGATGTACTACTGACATGTCCTGGGTCGATGTAGGCAGCGCCGCGGATGTCTCCGAGGCTACTCCCCTCTCGGTCGAAATCGGCGGACTGGCACTCGTCGTCGTCCGCTGCGGCAAAGACCTCTATGCCGTCGAAGACCGCTGCACTCACGACGGAGAGCCGCTGGACGGCGCCGAAGTCGAGTCGTGCCAGATCATCTGTCCGCGGCATGGCGCGCGGTTCTGTCTGCGCACCGGCGAGGCACTGACCCCGCCTGCCTATGAGCCGCTGCGCACTTACGCGGCACGGGAAGAGAACGGAAGGCTCCTCCTGCAGCCCGATTGATCTGACGCCTGCCTCGCGCCAACCGCGCCTTGCCGCACCTGCCGGCCCCGTTCCTCCCAGGTATAATCGCCGCATGACACCAGCTCTTCTCGAGCGCCTGCGCTCCGACCTCGCAGGACTTAGGGAACAGGGCCTTTACAAGAGC
>JAGWPE010000099.1 GCA_028870635.1 Gammaproteobacteria bacterium
AAGCCCGGGCGGCTGCGGCTGCTCTACGAGGCCAATCCGATCGGCTATCTCATCGAGCAGGCGGGCGGACGGGCGAGCACGGGCCACGGACCCATCCTCGATGTCGCCCCCGAGAGCCTGCACCAGCGCATCAGCTTCGTTTTCGGCGCGCGCTCGGAAGTCGAGCGCATCGAGCAGTATCACCGCGACCACAACGAGTTCGAGCTCGACGTGCCGCTGTTCGCCACACGGGGACTTTTCACCCAGCACGTCTGACGAGGCCGAAACCTATGTCCGCCCGCCATCCGATCATCGCAGTCACCGGCTCCTCGGGAGCCGGCACCACCTCGGTCAGCAAGATTTTCGAGCAGATCTTCCGCCGCGAGCATCTCACGGCGGCGTTCGTCGAGGGGGACAGCTTTCACCGCTACGACCGCGCGGGAATGAGGGAGCAGCTCGCGGAGGCGATCGCGCGCGGAGACCAACGCTTCAGCCACTTCGGGCCGCAGGCGAACCTCTTTGCCGAGCTGGAGGAGCTGTTCGGGGGGTACGGCAGGTCGGGCGGTGGGAAGGTGCGCAAGTACCTGCATGACGATGCTGAGGCCGCGCGGTACAGTCAGAAAGCCGGCACGTTCACCGAGTGGGAGGACCTGCCCCGCGGTACCGACCTGCTCTTCTATGAGGGGCTGCACGGCGCGGTGGTGACGGAGGAGGTCGATGTCGCGCAGCACGTCGACCTGCTGATCGGCGTGACGCCGGTCATCAACCTGGAGTGGATCCAGAAGCTGCACCGCGACAAGTCGACCCGCGGGTATTCCGCGGAAGCGGTCACCGATACCATCCTGCGCCGGATGCCGGACTACTTGAGCTACATCTGTCCGCAGTTCTCGCGCACGCACATCAACTTCCAGCGCGTTCCGGTCGTCGATACCTCCAATCCCTTCATCGCGCGGTACATCCCGAAGCCGGACGAATCGTTCCTGGTCATCCGCTTCGCGAATCCGCGCGGGATCGACTTTCCCTACCTCCTCTCGATGCTGCACGACTCCTTCATGACCCGGCCCAACACGATCGTCTGCCCGGGCGGCAAGATGGACCTGGCGATGCAGCTCATCTTCACGCCCATGATCTGGCGGCTGATGGAGCGGCGCAAGGACTGCGTTGCGCGCGAGCGTGGGCGAGCCGGTGCTTTCAGCGAGGACGCTTGACGTGTCCTCGCTCCGGCGAGCGCTTGCGCACGGATGCGCGGGCCGGGGGCCCTGCCGCCAGGGACAGCCAGTGGCGCGGTCGAGCAAGTAGCATCAGATGAGGTATATCGCGTTGAGCGCTCTGCGGATCCAGGCGCTGATTTTCGACGTCGACGGCACGCTCGCGGACACCGAGGAGGCTCACCGCCAGTCCTTCAACGATGCCTTCCGCGCACACGGGGTCGAGTTCTGCTGGAGCCGCGAGCTCTACCGCGAGCTCCTGCAGGTGACCGGCGGCAAGGAGCGGCTCGCCGCCTTCTTCGACCGCACGCGGCTCACGGAGAGCGAGCGCGGACGGCTGTACGGACTCATTCCGCGGCTGCATGCCACCAAGACCTCCTTCTATCGTGAAAGGATGGAGAGCGGCAAAGTGCCGCTGCGTCCGGGGGTGCGCAGGCTGATGACCGAGGCGCGCGCCGCGGGCGTGCGACTGGCCATCGCCTCGACCACGTCCCCGGAGAACGTGTCGGCTCTTCTCGAGGGAGCGCTCGGTTACGGGGCCCTCGCCGGTTTCAGCGTGATCGCCACGGGCGATGCGGTGCAGCGCAAGAAGCCGGCTCCCGACATCTACCTGCTCGCGCTCAGCCGGCTCGGAGTCACGGCGGGGCACGCGGTTGCCTTCGAGGACTCCACGATCGGCGTGGCGGCGGCGAAGGCTGCCGGGCTCCTGACGGTGGCGACGCCGAGTGACTGGACCTGCGACCAGGATCTCGCCGCGGCGGACCTCGTGCTGCCCTGCCTGGCCGATCCCGCCTCGCCGCTCGGGGCGGCGGATGCGTGGCGCATCGGCGCGCCGTATCTCGGGCTCGAGCAGCTCGCGATCCTTCATGCCGCGGCTCGCCCGCGGGTCGCGCATTACGGTTGAGCAACTCACTTGGGGAGAAAGGCATGGCACTCATCTCGCTGCGGCAGCTTCTGGATCACGCGGCCGAGTTCGGCTACGGCGTCCCGGCGTTCAACATCAACAACATGGAGCAGGTCCAGGCCATCATGCAGGCGGCGGCCGAGACCGACAGCCCGGCGATACTGCAGGCGTCCGCCGGCGCTCGCGGTTACGCCGGAGAGCCTTTCCTGCGCCACATCGCCCAGGCGGCGGTGGAGACCTGGACGCAGGTCCCGTTGGTGATGCACCAGGACCATGGCGCAAGCCCTGCGGTGTGCCAGGCGTCCATCCGCTCGGGGTTCACGAGCGTGATGATGGATGGATCGCTGCGCGAGGACATGAAGACTCCGGCACCCTACGAGTACAACGTGGAGGTCACCGGCCGAGTGGCCGACATGGCACACGCCGTAGGCGTCTCGGTCGAGGGCGAGCTCGGCTGCCTGGGCTCGCTGGAATCGGGCCAGGCAGGTGAGGAAGATGGAGTTGGCGCCGAGGGAACGCTCACACGCGAGCAGCTTCTGACGGATCCGGAGCAGTGCGTCGATTTCGTCGAGCGCACGGGAGTCGATGCGCTCGCCATCGCGATCGGTACCTCACATGGGGCTTACAAGTTCTCTCGCAAGCCGACGCGGGAAGTGCTCGCGATCGCCCGCATCGAGGAGATTCATCGCGCGGTTCCGGACACGCACCTGGTCATGCACGGCTCCTCGTCCGTGCCGCAGGAATGGCTGGCCCTCCTGCGCCAATATGGCGGCGACATCCCCGAGACCTATGGCGTTCCGGTAGAAGAGATCCAGGAAGGTATCCGTCACGGCGTGCGCAAGGTGAACATCGACACCGACATCCGCATCGCCATGACGGCCGCGGCACGGCGCTCCCTTGCCACCAACCCGGCGGATTTCGATCCACGCAAGTTCCTGAAGGCCGCGACGGCGGCGGCGCGCGAGATCTGCAAGGCACGCTTCGAGGCGTTTGGCTGCGCCGGCCAGGCATCGCGCATCCACCCGCTGCCGCTCGAGAAGATGGCGGAGCGCTACGGACGGCGTGAACGGCTGCGCCGCGTCGGTTGAGGCTGCTGCGGCCAAGCACGCGCCGCGCGGACTTGGCTCGATCGCGGGTATGTCGCCGTCTCTTAGCAAGCTGTGCGCCTGCGCAGGTCGGCTGGCTGTGGCGGCTGCGGATGCACAGCCGAGCCGCTAAGCGGAGGTGTGTCCGTCGATCCAGGTCTCGAGCACGTTGAGCTTGTCGTCGGCGAGCACGAGATTGGCGCGATAGCCGGGCGCAATTCGGCCGAGCTCGTGGGAGAGGCCGAGGAATTCGGCGGGATAGAGGCTCGCCATGCGCACGGCTTCGGGTAAGGAGACACCGAGGAGGGAGACGGCGTTGCGCACGCAGCTCGCCATATCGATGTTGGAGCCGGCGAGGCGGCCGTCTTCGTCGATGCAGACGTTGCCGGAGACGGTGATGTCGCGGCCCTGGAGCTTGAAGGAGCTGGCGTCGGTGCCGAGGCTCGGCATGGCGTCCGTCACCAGCATGAACCTGCTCGATGGTTTGCAGCGTAGGGCGAGGCGCAGAACGACCGGGGCGGTGTGCTGGCCATCCACGATGATGCCGCACCAGCTGTCGAGATCCTCGAGTGCCGCGCCGACCACGCCCGGCTTGCGGCCGGTGAGCTGCGACATGGCGTTGAAGAGATGAGTGAAGCCGGTGAGGCCATGGTGCAGGGCGGCGACGACCTGCGCGTAAGTTGCGTTGGTGTGCCCCGCGGAGACGATGATGCCGGCCGCGGCCAGCTTCTGGATGATCTCGGGCTTGGTCATCTCCGGAGCGAGCGTCACCAAGGTGCGTCCGATGCCGAGCGAGGTCAGCAGGCCGACGGCGCTGGTGTCGAGCTCGCGGAGCTTCGCCGGATCGTGGACGCCCTTGCGCTCGACATTGAGGAAAGGGCCCTCGATGTGAATGCCGAGCACGCCCGGCACGCCGGCTTCGATCGCGCTACGAGCTGCGGCGATGGCACGTGCGACGACATCGAGGTCGGCGCTGATCAGCGTCGGCATGAAGCCCGTGGTGCCGAAGCGCCGGTGAGCGCGTCCGATCTGCCGGATTGCATCTACGCTCGGCGAATCGTTGAATAGTACGCCGCCGCCGCCATTCACCTGTGAGTCGATGAACCCCGGCAGCAGCATGTGGCCGCGCAAGTCCACCTGGGTTGCGCTGCGACAGCTCGGATGATTCTCGGGAAGAATGTCGAGAATGCGGGCGCCCTCGAGCAGCACGCATTGTCCCGTGACGAGCGCCTCTCCGCGCAGCACCCGGCCGTTGTGAAGCGCAATGGGCATCAAACAGTCTCGGTGACTTTTCTCAGGTTGGGGGGGCGGTCGGGATCGAGCCCGCGGGCGAGGGAAAGCGCGTTCGCCATGCGGTAGAACGTCTGCGCGATCAGCATGGGCTCTATCACCGGATGGGCCGGCTCCGCGGGCAGATTAAGCGCGCCTTGGCAGCGGGATCCGGCGATCATCACATCGGCGTTGCGGGCGACGAGCTCGCCGGCGAGCACTTCGACGCCGGCGCGGGCTTCGTCGTTCTGGGAGAAGACGAGCACGGGAAAGCCGGGACGCACGAGCGCCATGGGGCCGTGGCGCAGCTCCGCGGCGCTCACCGCCTCAGCGTGCAGTCCGCAGGTCTCCTTGAGCTTCAGCGCCGCCTCCTGCGCCACTGCAAGGCCCATGCCCCGGCCGACCACGAACAGATCGGTGGCCGATTTCAGGCGCCCGGCGGCCTCGCTCCAGTCGAGACTCCACGCCCGCTCCAGATGCTTCGGCGCCTTGCGCACTTCCTCGGAGAGCTCACGGTCCTCGGCCCAGCACGACACCAGATGGATGATGGCGGCCAATGAGGCGATGAAGGATTTCGTCGCCGCGACGCTGGTCTCGGCGCCGGCGCAAAGCGGCACCACGTGGTCGGCCCGCGCCGCGAGCGGCGAATCCTTGGCGTTGACGAGCGCCACGACCATCGCGCCGGCCTCGCGTGCCTTGCCCACTGCGGCGAGAAGGTCGGGGCTCGCACCTGACTGGGAGATGGCGAGGCACACCGAGTTGGTGAGGTCGGGGCGCGTGTCGTAGACTGAGCTGACCGACGGCGCGGCGGAGGAGGTGAGTACGCCCAGGCGTGTCTCGATCAGATACTTGGCGAAGGTCGCCGCGTGATCGGAGCTGCCGCGCGCACAGGTGACGACGGCGCGCGGCGCGAGCCTCCGTAGGCGCTCGCCGAGCCGTTCCATCTCCTGTGCATTGGAAAAGAGCTGATCACGCACGGCCTGCGCCGCCTGCCCGGCCTCGAGATGCATCCGGGTCGACATCTCGCACGCGCTCACGAGGACACGCTCAGCTCGGCGACGAAGTCGTAAGTGTCGCCGCGAAAATAGGACTGGGTGAACTCCACCGCGCGGCCGTCCTTGAGGAATCCCAGCCGCTCGACGAGCAGTCCCGCATCCTTCTCCTTCGCCTGCAGGAGCTCCGCCTGCTCCGCCGTGAAGAGCACCGCGCGCAACCGCTGCAACGCGCGCGCCGGGCGGTTGCCGGTGCGCTCCAGCGCTTCGTACAGCGAGGATTCCACGGCATCGAGAGAGGGCAGGCAGGAGGCGAGCACGGTCGCGTACTCGACGCACATCGGGGCGTCATCGGCAAAGCGGATGCGGTGAAAGCGATAGACGGGCGTGCCGGGGCTCGAGCGCAGTGCGAGCGCTTCTTCGGGTGTCACGCTGCCCGCGGACTTCTTCAGGAACACGCTGCGCGGGGTGCGGCCCCGGGCACGCATGTCCTCGGAGAAGGACGTCAGCTTGGAGAAATTCTTCTCCACGCGCGCGGAAACGAAGGTGCCCGAGCCCTGGCGCCTGACCAGCATCCCTTCGCTGATCAGCCCTTCGATCGCCTTGCGCACCGTGATGCGCGAGACGTGAAAATCGTTGGCGAGGTCGCGCTCGGCGGGCAGGGCGTCGTCGGGGCCCAGCACCCGGCTCTCGATCGCCTGGCGCAAAGCCCGCTGCAGCTGCAGGTAAAGCGGCAGGGAGCTGGATTCGTCCAATCCGCCCAGAGTCTGCGAAAGCGTCAAAGCTTCTCTCCCATGCCGGGTCTCACCATCTGTGATATTACCAATACAAGACCAGTCTGTGCCATAACGTCAAGAGTGTCAATCATAAGTATCTGTATATACGCGATAAAATATATCAGGTGTATGACTGGTCTTGATTGGGATGGCGTTCTATCAGAATTGGTACTATAGTGGCACTGAACTGGTCCCCTACCGTGGCATGGGGCGGTCTCGATTAACGACAACATCGGGGTGAGAGAGAGTCATGAGAATCTCAAGGTCAACATTGATCGGCACCGCCGTTGCGGTAGCACTGTTCGGCGGCAACGCCTTCGCACAGCAGACTAGCGCCTCGCAAAGCGATGCGAGCAAGGCGGATGCGGACAATGCCCAGACGCTGCAGGAGGTCGTCGTCACCGGTATCCGCTACTCGATCAAGAAATCGCTGGCCGTCAAACGCCAGGCGACGAACATCACCGAAGTGGCGACGGCCGAGGACATCGGCAAGCTGCCCGACAAGAACGTGGCCGATGTGCTGCAGCGCCTGCCTGGAGTGGACACTCAGTCGGCGGCGAGCGGCGAGGGTGGCTTCGATGAGAACAATCGCGTCAGCATCCGCGGCACGCCCGCGAGCCTGACCCAGACCACCATCGACGGTCACGATGTGGCCACGGGAGACTGGTTCCTGCTCGATCAATTCCAGACCGTGGGCAGGAGCGTGAGCTACGACCTTCTGCCGTCCGAGATGGTTTCGAGCACCGTCGTGAGCAAATCGCAATCGGCGGACATGCTCGAAGGCGGGGTGGCCGGCAGCGTCGACATCAAGACGCCGCGGCCGCTGAGCTACAAACAGGGGCTGACCGGCTCGGTGACCGGAGGTGCCGTGTATTCCGACCTGCCCTCCAAGGTCGATCCGCAGGCCAATGTGCTGTTGAGCTGGAACAATGGCAGCTTCGGCATGCTCGCGATGGGCTTCTACGAGAAGCGTAACGTCCGGCGCGATGGCGAGGAGGTCCTCGGCTACAGCGCTCCGCCAACGGGCGGCGTGTCGCAGGCGACCGCCGCGGCCTGGCAGGCAGCCAATCCCTCGCTGCCGAACGCCACCGGAGCGACTTACCCGACGCTCATCGGCCAGGCGCTCTTCGAGCAGACTCGCAAGCGCGAGGGTGGGCTGATCGATCTGCAGGCGAAGCCTTCGGATGCCTTGTCGCTCGACCTCTCGGCGTTCTACTCGCACATGGACGCCGACAACTTCAATGACAATTTCATGCTTTGGGGCAGCAATCTCTTCGGCTCCCCGGCATATGTGCCGAGCTCGCTCACCATTCAGAATGGAACGGTGGTCGCGGCGACGTTCCCGACACAGGCCGGAGCGCCGGCTTCAGCCGTTTATGACCAGATCTCACGCCCTGGCGCGGCCTCCGAGACTTCCTTCATCAATCTCGACGCCACCCTGGAGGCAACCGACAACCTGACCCTCGACGGGCAGGTGGGCTTTACCTACGGTCTCGGCAAGACTCCGACAGAGCCGGCGTACGAGGCGGCCGGCGGCAACGGCGCCGCCTACCAGATGAATGGCCTGAGCTCCCTGATTGCCGTGACGTTTCCAGGGCTGAATACCGCAAGTCCCTCGCAGTTCTCCACGAGCTGGGCGTGGAACGACATCGAGCACACGATCGACAAGGAGACTTACGGCAAGCTCGATGCCCGCTTGAAAGTCGACAATGGCGCCTTCGAGGACGTGAGGTTCGGCGCGCGCTTTGCGCATCACGAGCGCGAGGTGGCGTTCCCGGAGGATGACGGTTGCACGAGCTACTGCTGGTCCAACATGCCGGCATACTCGGGCGGGCAGTACCCGGGCGACTACCAGAGCATGATCGCCGGCAACAGCCCTTGGGCGAACAACATCTTCATGTATTCGCAGGAGGCGATCGCGGCGTATGGTGCTCTGGCCAATTCGACCGGCCCGAGCCGTTATTATTGGCAAGGAGCCTTCGACGTCAGGGAGAATGACGCTTCGGCCTATGTCATGGCCGACGTCGGCGGCGATCACTGGAGTGGAAACTTCGGTCTGCGCCTGGCGAATACGCTGGAGGAAGTGCTGACCAACGTGTCCGGCGGGCCGAATCCGATCACCTTCTCGGCCTTCGGCAACTTCACTCCGACGGAGATCGACAACCGTTACTTCAATGTCCTGCCGAGCGCGAACTTCAAGTTCGACCTTGCGAAGGACGTGATCCTGCACGTCTCCGCCGCTGAAACGATGGCCCGCCCGGATTACAGCGCTCTCGGCGGCTCCGTGAGCCTGACGGACCTGAACCAGACGGGCAACGGCGGTAATCCGAACCTGAAGCCGGTGCGCGGCGCCGTCTACTCCACCGACGTCGAATACTATTACGGGCCGGAGTCCATGATCGAGGCGGGCCTGTACTACATGGATCTGGCCTCCTACATCGATTTCGGCAATACCCAGGCGTCCTACTACAACATGACGCTCAAGCAGGTGACGCCGTACACGATTACCTCGCCGTTCAATACTACCGCTGAGATCAAGGGCGCGGAGCTCTCCTGGACGCAGGCACTGCCCCTGGGGTTCGGCATCAACGCGAACTTCACGCTCTCCAACGGCTCCTCGGGCGATGGCGCTGCGGTAGTCGGCGACTCCAAGTACACCTACAATATCGGCGGCTACTTCCAGCGCGGGCCGATCAGCGCGAATCTGGACTACGGCTACCGGTCGCACTATCTGGTGGGGCTCGACCGCAGCTCGCTGGAGAACGAGGCCGACTGGAGGAATCTGGACGCGGCGGTGACGTACGCCCTGACCACGAATTTCTCACTCAACTTCAATGCGCTGAACCTCACGAACGAGACGATCAAGTACTACGCGGCGAACCTCTCGCAGCCGCGCTCGTTCTACACCAACGGCAGGCAGTTCTATCTCACTGCGAGCTACAAGTTCTGAAGCCGCAGGGAGCGGGTACTCGAAGAGGCATCCGGGGTAACCCGGGGGCGCTCTGGATCACGGCGGGTCATCCCCCCGGCCTGCCGTGATTCCGGGCCCCCGGCGGCTCGTCACGGGGTATCATTTGTCATGATGTCACGGACCCTGTCGGGGCTCTTGCTGGGTCTCTTGGCGGCGGTATCCGGCCGCGTAGCGGCAGCACCGCAGATCGCCGCATACTACGATGGCGGCATGCCGGTATCGCAGATACCCGCGGGAAAGATCAGCGATCTGATTTACGCCTTCGGCGAGCCGAATGATGCCGGGCTGTGCACGCCGCCGACCGCCGCGCAGTCCGGTACGTTCGCGGCCCTGCGCGAGCTGCGCCAGCAGCATCCGGGCTTGCGCCTGATCGTATCGATAGGCGGCTGGGATGCGGCGCCCCAATACTCCGATATCGCCCTCACCGAGCGGTCCCGCAGCAGGTTCGCCGCAAGCTGCGTTCAGGCCTTTCTGCTGGGGGAGGGGTTCGATGGAATCGATCTCGACTGGGAGTTTCCGGTCCGCGGCGGGATGAATCGGTCGCGTCCCGTCGACCGTGCCGATGCGACCGCGCTGGTGCGGGAGTTTCGCCGCCGGCTGGATGCGCTCGGCGGCAGGCGTCATCGGCATTACCTGCTCACCGTGGCTACGCCGGCCGGGACCTGGCAGCGGGGCGGCGCCTATTCCGTCAGCGACAGCTATGATCTTTCGGCCCTCGCGCGCTCGGCGGACTGGCTGAACGTCATGACCTATGACATGAACAACATCTTCAGCCCCTTCAGCGGCTTCAATGCGCCGCTGGCGGCGGACCCGCGCGATCGGGCGCCGGCGCGGCAGCGCT
>JAGWPE010000100.1 GCA_028870635.1 Gammaproteobacteria bacterium
CTGCCGCGCCGTGTGCAGTCGCCGCGGATACGGGACATGTGCTCGACATCGTAAATCGCATCCCGAAGTTCGAGAAGTTCTACGCGGATGCAAAAGGGCTCGACGAATCGGCACGATGGAGTTTATGGAAAAAGGAGTACGGCATCGCGGCGGTACCGCCGACAGCGCAAGGCGAGGCTCTGGCCCGCAAGCAACTCGATGCGGCGTGGCCACGCTACTCAGCGCTCATTCCGAGCTTGAACACACTCGAAGCGCGCGCGGAGCAGGTTGCGCGCGGGCTGTTCGCGGCGACCAACAGACTATACGCGGCTGCCGGCACGCCCATCCATACCAAGGTGGTATTTTTCGTCGGGCAGTTCGACGGCAACGAGTTCACCATACCGGCGATGAGCGGTCAGCCGCCGACTGTCGTGATGCCGGTCGAGAATCCACTGCTCAAAGTCCAGCTCGCCCATGAGATTTCGCATTCGGTGAATTTTCAACTGGCAGACGTCAGGAACAGCTTCGGCGCGCCGATCGGCGAGACGATTTTTCTGGAGGGGTTGGCCATGCATGCCAACAAGGCGCTCGTGCCTGGTTTGCCCGACGCGGTGTATACGGAGCTGGCCGGGGAGCCGGGCTGGCTCAAACGGTGTAAAGCCGAGCGCATAACCGTCATGAGAGGTATTTCGCCTTACCTGCGTGAATCCGGGGCAAGCGTCGCGACCAGGTTTACCTTTGGGAAAGGCACCACTGGCATGGACCGAGAGCTCTACTGCGCCGGATGGTTCGTCATCGGGGATTTGCTCGCCTCGGGCAAGACCTTCCCCCAGTTGGCGCGCATTCCTGAAAACAGGATGGCGGACGAGGTCGCGGCGGCCATGAATCGATACCTCCGGGGCCGAGTGGGGCAATGACCGGCCACGGACCGGAGTCAGGTTATCAGCGTCATCCCGGCAGACTCCACCCTGCCCTGCGTCCCGATTTGCCCGCCCGACTTCTTTGAGAGATGATCCATGGCGGCAATTGTCAACAGCCACCGGGGGTCTATATGAATGACCGACGAATGACGCTGCAGGCATGGTCACCGGAGGTGCGTAGCGTGCTGCGCATCGTGGCGGGGCTGCTGTTCGTGCAACACGGATCCGCCAAGCTCCTGCACGTGCCGTATCAGGCTATGTTCGCCCATCTGCAACCGATGTCATTGCTGGGGGCCCAGGGCGTGATCGAGCTGATTGGCGGCAGCCTTCTGGCCATAGGACTGTTGAGCCGTCCGGTGGCCTTCATCCTCTGCGGCGATATGGCGGTTGCATTCTTCATTGCGCATTTTCCGAAGGGCTGGTTGCCCATTCTCAATGGTGGCGACCTGGCGGTTCTGTTCTGCTTCACCTTTCTGTATCTTTGGGTTGCGGGGCCGGGCCCCTTGAGCCTTGACGCGCTGTTACAGCTGCGCAAGCGGGGCGGCGCAGAGGAAAAGGCGTGACCCACATGGGGTAAAGGTGAAGAGGAAGCCCGGATACCAGGTCAGGAGATACGAGACGTATCGGGCCATGCCCTGGCGGAACGGCCGAGGGTACACCCTCGAGATCGCCAGAGAGCCCGCCACGGGAGAAGACTTTGCCTGGCGATTGAGTCTCGCCGACATCGATCGAGACGGCGAGTTCTCCGCGTATCCCGATTACCGCCGGGCCCTGGTTCTGGTCGGCGGAAATACCCTGCATCTGAGATTCCGGGGACACGGCCAATGCATCCTCGACCCGCAGAGGCGCGGCACTCGCTTTGAGGGAGACTGGAAAACCCATTGCGCGGTCCCCGAGGGACGTTGTACGGATCTGAGCCTGATCGTACGCAGAGGAACAGCCGCCCGGCCAACATCTGTCGTTCGGGCGCCCAAAATGCTGCGCCTCGAATCCACCGCGCGCGTAGTGCTCGCCAGGGATCTCTACGGCGCGCTGTTCGTCCTGGAGGGCGCGGCAGCGGTCGCTGATTCGATTCGTGCCCGGCCGCGCACCGTACGCGCCCGGGACACCCTTCTCCTCACCCCCGGCCGCCAGCGGGCTCTCAGGCTGCGCAGCGCCGGGCAGTCCGCGGCGCAGCTCGTCCTCCTGCGCTGGCGCCCGGGCCGTCCCGGGCGAACCACTTCAGCTCAATCAGGGGCCAAGCCATGATTTTCGAGCAACTCGCGACCGGCGGCTGCCGCTCGTACCTGATCGGGTGTGGCGACACGTGTGCGGCGGCAGTGATAGATCCGGAGCTGAGCCAGGTCGACCGTTACCTTGCGCTGGCCAGCAATCATGGGCTGCGCATTCACTACCTGATCGATACGCATACGCACGCCGACCACTTCTCCGCCGGCCGCCAGCTTTCCCGCCGTCTCGATGTCCCGATGGTGATGCACCAGTCGAGTCCCGCCCCGTTCGTCGACATGCGCCTGGGTGACGGCGAATCGATCGCCCTGGGGAAACTGCGGCTGAAAGCGCTGCATACGCCGGGACACACACGGGATTCGATGTGCCTGCTCGTCGAGAATCGCCTGTTCACCGGCGACACTCTTCTCATTGGCGGAACGGGCAGGACCGATCTCCCAACAGGAAATCCCGAAGCTCTGCACGATAGTCTCTTCAACCACATTCTCCGCCTGGATCCGGCACTCGAAGTCTATCCCGCTCACGAATACAAGAACCGCGACCACACCACGCTTGGACAGGAGATCCGGGACAACCCCCGTCTACAGAGACGCGATCCCGGCGAATTCGTGCAAATGATGCGCAATCTCAATCTATCGATGCCGACGCACCTGACCGAGGCGCTGCGAACCAATCTCTCTGGCGGCAAGACGATTGCACAACTGCTTTCCGAGGCGGCAGCGCTGGTGTCATTCATGTCACTCGATGAGCTCAGGGCTCGCGTGGATGCGCACGATGCCGGGATCCTCGTCCTCGACGTACGCGAGCGCGACGCCTATGCCATCGGACACATACCCGGCGCCCGCCACCTGCCCCGCGGCCAACTCGAGCTTCGGGTCAACGACGAGTTACCGGACCCGACGCTGCGCATCCTGACGGTATGCGAATTCGGCCGCGTCTCCACCCTGGCTGCGGCCACACTGCGGCAGATCGGGTTTCAGCGCGCAATTGCGCTCGATGGCGGCATGAAAGCCTGGCGGGAGGCCGGGCATCCGGTGGTTTCGGACTGAGCCTGACCGCGCACCAAACCGCCTCATCACGCTCCCGCCGATTTCGCCTGCAGTTTCTGCACCTCCTCGAGAGCCTTGGCGACGTGCTCGCCCGGTGAGACTTTTCTGATCACGCTCACGATCCTGCCGTCCCGGGCAATGACGAAAGTCGTCCTGTCCGCGAACCCGTGACCGATCTCGACACCGCGCACATCCTTGAGGCCCGCCGGCCCCTGGTGAACCTCGATGTCGTAGGACTTCGAGATCGCGCCGCCCGCATCCGACGCAGTGGGAAATTTGCCCGCGCAATACTTGGGGTCGGCGGAGAAGTCATTGAGCCGCTGGATGCTGTCGAGCGATACACCGATGATCGTCGCGCCCGCGGCCGCGAACTTGCCGCTGTCCTGCGCAAAGGTGTGCGCCTCGATATCGCAGCCTCCGGTGTATGCGGACGGGTAGAAGTAGACGACCACGGGGCCCTTCCTCAACGCCTTCTGAAGCGAGAACGTAAACGACTTGCCTGCGAGAGAAGCTTGGGCGGTGAACCGGGGAGCCGAGTCGCCCTCCTTCAGGGCAGCCATAGCCGGCAGAGCCACCACGCTCATCAGGAGCGTACCGATGAGAAAACGCTTCATGTTGAATACCTCGGACATTCAGCTTACACCCTCTATGAATCTGATGTCGCGATCGGCTGCGTCACCGAGCACGGCGAGTGCCGCCTGGTATGCGGGACTCTCATAGGCAGCTCTCGCCCTCGCGAGGCTGTCGAATTCTATGAGCACCGTACGCTGTATGAGCCCCTCCTCGTGAGCTTCGGCGGGCATGCCTCGGGCCAACATGCGCCCACCGGCAGCCTCCAGCGCCGGACCCGCAAGCTTCGCGTACGCAGCGAGAGCATCAGGCCTTCTCACCTCGCGATAAAAGGCGATCCAATATGCATTGGCCATCTGTGGTTTTCTCCGATTCGCACGCCGACGGCTCACCCGCTCCGACATCGAAACGGGCTCGGCTGAATCCCCGCGGGCAGCGGGGAGTGTAGTGGATTTGCGGGTCCCGCGCGCAGGCTAGGGCGCGGGCCGGGCGGCGTAGCGCCGTCAGCCGGCCGTCGCCGCCTGCCGGGCCGCCTCGAGACGCTGCAACTCGCTCACATCGAGCAGCAATGCGAACACCGTCGTCTGATCCATGCCGCCGGCGAGCAGCCAGGCCTTGCCGCCCGTTTCCACCTCGAGCGCATTGGCCACCTTCGAGATGTTGACACGATGGATGGCGCCCATGGCGATTATTGCCCCGATACGCGCTAAGCTCAAGAGCGTGCGATTTGCGTCAGATTCACAGAGGAGCGATCCAGTGAAGCTTCAAGACAGGCTAGCGGTAGCCGCGGGTACGGCATTGTTCCTTTTGGCCGGCGCGGCCCAGGCTGCCACACAGCGTGACAACGCCGTATACCGAGCGGTCGAGGCGAGCCGTCCCGGTGCGATGGAGTTGCTCAAACGCATCGTCAATGTCGATTCCGGATCGGGAGACATCGCTGGCGGCGAGCGCGTGGAAAAAATTCTGACCGCGCCCCTTGAAGCCGCGGGCGCGGTGGTGCGCAGCGCGCCGGCCGAAGTGAGCGGGGTAGCGCCGAACCTCGTGGCCGTGTTTCACGGGAGCGGCAAAGTGAGAGTGCTCATCATCGCTCACATCGACACCGTGTTCGGGCCCGGCACCGCGGCGAAGCGGCCGTTTCGCATCCAGGACGGCCGCGCGTACGGTCCCGGCGTAGGCGATGAGAAAGGCGGCGTGATCAATGCCGTCACCGCACTCCAGATCCTGCATCGGCTCGGATTCAGAGACTACGCCACCATTACCCTCTTGCTCGACGGCAGCGAGGAGCTCGGCTCACCGGGGTCCACCAGGCTGATCGAGGACTTGGCGCGGCAAAGCGACGTCGAATTCAACATGGAGCCGGGCGATCCGCCCGACGCGCTCACCGTCTGGCGCAAGGGCGCCGGGGACATCGTCGTCCGGGTCCGCGGGCGCGCCGCCCACGCGGGCATGGCGCCGCAGAACGGCCGAAACGCCGCCGTGGAGCTGCTCCATCAGCTCGCCGCACTTCAAGGCAGGTTCCCGCAGAGCGGCGATGGGATCACGGTCAACCTGACCTCGATTCGCGCCGGAAGCCGCACCAACATCATTCCCGACCTGGCCGAGGCGACTTTCGACGTCCGCTTCAGAAAGCCCGGCGATTTCGCCGCGATTCTCAGCCGCATGAAGTCCTCGCTCGCACCGACGAGCGTACCGGACACGGCAGTGACGATTGCACCCGAGGGCTCCACCTATCCGCCGCTCATCGACAATGGGCAGGTGGAAGCGCTGGGACATCGCGCCCAGGGGATCTATGCCGAGCTTGCCAAGACCATCGCCCTGTCAGGCAACGGCGGCGCTTCGGAGTCCGCCGTGGCCATGTCGGTCGGCACGCCCGCGCTCGATGGACTGGGCTTCGTCGGCGCGGGATTCCACACCGATCACGAGTGGATCGATGTCGGCAGCATCACGCCTCGGCTCTATCTGTTCACCCGGCTGTTGCTCGAGACGGGCCGGTCGCCAATCCCCCACGCTCAATAGCGGTAGATGGCAGTCATACCGAAAGTACGCGGACGGAATGTCCACTGGTTCTGCAGCCGCGTCGTCGCCTCGCAGCTCGGCGTGGGCGTCCCGCATACGCCCGGGTCGATCGACCAGGCGTAGTTGGTGACCGTGTGGCTGTTCCCCAGGTTGTTGATGAACGCCTCGATTCGCCAGTCGCTCAAGCGCATGCCGGCGCGCATCGACATGAAGTTGGTCGAGCTCAGCACGTAGTTCGCCGGGTCGTACTGCTGCGAATTCAGGTCCTGCTGCGGCGAGGCCCATTTCGGCCGCCCCTGGTACTCGTCGTCGAACCGCACGAAAGAGTCGTGGCCGAACAGCGGGAAATCGTACTGCAGGCCGATGGAGGCGGTGAACGGCGGTCCGGGCTGGCCGCTCTCGCCCGTGATCGCATCGCCGCTGCTCACGATCGGCGTGATCTCGCTCGGAGAGAAGCGCGCGTCCCGAGTGTAGCGCGCATCGGTATAGCCGGCCGAGAAGTCGGCGGTGAGATGGTCCGTCACCGCGATGTCGGCCTGCACATCCGCGCCTTTGGCGACGGCAGTACCCAGGTTAGCGATGAATGAGATCTGGCAGACGGGCGGCACCACCGTCTGCTGAATGTTGTTCCAGCGGATGTAATAGATGCTGGTCGCGAGCCTCAGGCGCCCCTGGATATTGTTCTTCGCGCCGATCTCGTAACTGTTGACCGTATCGGAGTCGAAGGTCTGGGGCGAGGCGGTGATGCCGAAATTCTGGAAGTCCGTCGCGCATGCCGCGTAGGGCACGGGATTATTCGCGCCGCCCGGGCGAAAGCCTTTGGCGTAAGTCGCGTAGTACAGATTGTCATTGTCGTGCTGGTAGGAGACGCTCACCTTCGGCGTGAACGAATTCTCCGACTTCGCGCCGCTTCCCACCTGCGGGGTCAGGAAGAGCTGCGGACCGCCGGTCAGCGTGTCGAACGTATAGCGCGTCCGCGACTCGCGCGCGCCCAGCGTGAGCTTCCACTGGCTGGTGAACGCATACGTCGCCTGTCCGTACCAGGCATACTGAGTGTCCTTCGAGGCGGTTTGCAGGAAGTACGAGTCGTTAGGGAAGCGCGGATCGTAGAGGATCGGCTGATACGGCGTCGTGCAGGCGCCGGCGGAGGCGTCGTAGTTGCAGAACACGTCGCCGTAATCGACTCCGAGGTACGCCTGCGTCAGCTCATTGAGCAACGGATCGTGAATCTGCTCCAGGTAGCTCTGACGGTTGTTGCTGAAGAAGAGCCCGGTGGTCCACGTGAGGGGTGAATTCGGATCGGTCGATTGCAGCCGTATCTCCTCGACGAAGTTCTGCTGGCCGTTGTCCACGGTAGCCGGCGCGCGGTAGTCGGTTGCGCCGGCCGGAAGATGCACGCCGCTGCCGTCGAGCAGAAGCGGATAGCCGTTGGCAACCGACGCGAACACCGCGCCGGACTGATAGAAGCCGAGATTGTAGATCGTGCCCTCGTAGCCGCTGGTATCCCTGCGGTGGTAATACGACGTGTTGGAAATGAGCTCGAAGGCGCCGAATTCGCCCGTGATCTTGAGCGAGGGCAGATAAAACTTGTCCGGTTGCTCGCGCCGGTCCGGGTCCGCGCTCACGAACCGGTTCCGGCCGGGATTGGAGTAGAGCGGCCAGTAGTCGTCGGTATTGTTCCTGACGCGGCTCTGATAATAAAAGCCCGGCCGTACCTGCCAGCGGTCACTGATCGCCCAGATCGCGTCCAGCCGCGCGAGATACGAATTGGCGTAGTTCGCGTTGTGCTGCACCGTGCTCAGGGTCACCGGATCGATCAGATCGATGTAGCCGCCGTCGCGGCGATACCAGAGTGTGGCGCGGACGCCGAGCCTGCCCAGGACGAGGGGCGTTCCGGCGGCGACGCCGGCCTCGTAGCTGGGTGCGCCTCCCTGCGTATCCGAGACTTCATCCCGGCTGTAGATGTCCCCCTTCGTGAGGCTCGGCGGCGTCGTGATGTAGCGCACCGTCCCGCCCTCGGAGCCCGCGCCGAAGAGCGTACCCTGCGGACCGCGCAGCACCTCGACGCGCTCCAGGTCGAACGTCTGCGGCAGGGCCTCATCCGGATTGAACGCGAGGGCGCGCATCTGGATCGGCGTGTCGTCGATGTATATCCCCGTCGTGCCGGCGCCGCCTGTAGAGGCGATGCCGCGGATGGAGATGTTGTTGGTGCCGGAATTATCGATATAGATGCCCGGAGTGAATCGCGCCACGTCCTGGATGCTCTTGATACCCCGCATATCCATGCTGGCCTGACTCAGCGCCGTGATGCTCAGCGGCACTTTGCTGATCTCCTCGGCGCGCCGGGTGGCGGTGACGACGATCTCCGACAATTGCGGTCCGGTGCCCGACTGCTGGGCGCTCGTGTCGGCGCTCTGCGCAGCCGCAATGACCGGCGTGATCATCCAGGCGGCGGCGATGGCGCCGTGAATCAGGCGGCGGCGTGGCAGTGCGCGGCGCGCCGGAGCGTGGAAAGGCTCGACATCGTGACAAAGCTCGTGCATGCGCGTTGACTCCCCGCAGTCTCCAGGTAACTCCCTCCGATCACTCCGCGATCCCGTGCCCCGGGTTCGCGCTCCATTTTGTATCGATAAACAATATTTTGACATCGATCACTCTAACGGATGCGCCGGGAGGCGGTCAAATGGTGTTATCGGTTACCGATACCATGGTATCCTTGATGAGATGGTTGCCGCAAAGAGTCCGGCCGCACGACGGCCTTCGGTGAGGCCGCGCAAGCCCTCGCACGATGTCGCGGCGGGCCCGCAAGCCCCCGCCCACAATCCATTGTTCAACGACTCGGCGCAGAAGGCGCTCGCCGTACTCGAGGCATTCGGGCGGGGACGCAGAGTGCTGAAGCTCGCGGAAGCGGCGGAAGTTGCAGGCATCACGAAGGCTTCGGCGCAACGCTGCATCCACACGCTCGAAGTGCTGGGCTATCTGCGACGCGACCGCCGCAGTACCGGATGGGTGCTCACGCCGCGCGCGCTCGGCATTGCCCACGCCTACCTGTCCGGGTACCACCTGATCGAGCAGGCGACACAGCATCTGGTCGACCTCAACCGCGCCACCGGCGAGTCCGTCAGCCTGTCGGAGCCTGACGGAACCGACATGGTGTTCGTGGCGCGGTTTCCGAGCCACAAGCGTTTCCTGATACACATGCCGATCGGACGGCGGCTGCCCATGTATTGCACCGCCTCGGGACGGGCATATCTCTCCGCCCTGCCCGCCGCGCAGGCGCAGCGCATGCTGCGGCAGTCGTCGCTACGGGCGCTCACTCCAGCGACGATCACGGATCCGCGGCGGATCATGGAGCTCATCGAGGCGGCCCACGCGGACGGTTACGCGTGCTCCGATCAGGAGTGCTATCGGGGCGATGTGACCGTGGCCGCCCCGGTGATCGGAGAGGGCGGGCATCCGGTGGCTGCGATCAACATCTCCGCCCCGACCAGCCGCTGGACGCTAGAGGAAATGCGCGCCAAGCTCGCGCCGCTCGTGATGGAGACCGCACGCGCCGTTTCCAGCGGCGCAGTCCCGCAGGCTCGCGGATAATACTTTTTTGACTCAGGCGCATCTCCATGTCCAACGACCCAATCCCCTCCGAGTCCCGCCGCCTGCTGCGCGGCCCGCTGCTTCTCGGCCTCACGCTCCTCAGCGCATCGGCACTCTTCACTTCGGCAGCGGTGCGGGCCGCCGACCACAGCACCGCCTTCGACACCAACTGCTCCATGTGCCACCAGCTCGGCGCTGCAGGCGTGCCCGGGCAGTTCCCGCGCCTGGCCGGCCGCGCGGGTAAGATCGCTGCCGCGGCTGCCGGAAGGAACTATCTGGAGCGCGTCGTCCTGTTTGGCATGATAGGCGGCATCACAGTCGACGGCACGAGCATCGTCGGGGGCGTGATGCCCTCCTTTGCATCCCTTTCGGACCAGGACCTGGCCGATGCCCTCAACTACATCGTCAGCCTGGACAACTCGGGCAAGCTCCGGTGGAAGGGTGGCGTGTTCAAGCCGGCAGACATCGCCGGGGCGCGCGGGGGAAAGCCCCTTTCACCGTCGCAGGTGCATCAGCTGCGCACCCCCGCAGTCGGCACCCTCTGAGTCCTGGAGCAAGCGAATATGAGTCGCCCGTTGCGAAAGTGAATGTGTCATGTCGGTGATGCCTTGGACTGCCGGTTCGACAGGGGATTGCCGATCGGCAGCCGGCGCAGGCGGCGGCCGGTGGCGGCGAAGATGGCGTTACAGAGCGCCGGCGCGATCGGCGGCAGGCCGGGCTCGCCGACGCCGCCGGGCGGCACCTCGAAGCTCGCCGGCTGCAGATGCAGGCGGATCTCCCGCGGCGCCTCGGGCATGCGCAAAACGGGAAAGTCGTTGAAATTCGACTGCTGCACGCGGCCGTCCTTGAAGGTGATCTCTCCGTGCATCGCCACTGTGAGGCCCATGATGCAAGCACCCTCCAGCTGCGCGCGTATGCGATCGGGATTGACCTGCGCACCGCAATCGAACGCAAGGTCCACCCGCGGAATGACGATCTCGCCCCCCGAGCCAACCCGCACCTCGATCACCGCGGCGGCGTAGCTCATGAAGCTGTAGGTAGCTGCGAGCCCC
Organism: Gammaproteobacteria bacterium; assembly: GCA_028870635.1. GTDB lineage: Bacteria > Pseudomonadota > Gammaproteobacteria > Steroidobacterales > Steroidobacteraceae > 13-2-20CM-66-19. The sequence goes on from JAGWPE010000100.1 coordinate 10,405, forward strand.
AGGCCCTGCCCCTTCGGCATCGAGCGGCCCCATCCCGCCTCGCTCGTGGCGCGCTCGATGACCGCGCGCAGCCGTCCCGTATCGAGCGGATACAGCACAGGCGACTCGCCGTAGTTCCACTCATCCGACAGGGAGCGAGGATCGAGGCGGCGCGGCGGACCGATGAGCTCCAGCTGATAGTCCCGCGGATCGCGCCCGGCGGCATGCGCCAGCTCGTCGAGGAAGCTCTGGATCGCGAAACCGTGCGCGATGTTGTAAACGGAGCGGAACCAGCCGATGCGGGTGTAGGCCGGAACCGGCGGGATCTCCAGCCGGACATTGGGAATGCGCAACGGAATGTTGATCATTCCCATGCCGTACTCGGTCTGATCCTCGCCTTCGGCCCCGGCCTCGAAGGTGGCATTCTCGGTAGGGGCCGCAGAACGGTGCAGCCATGCGAGCGGCATGCCGTCGGGCCCGAGCACCGCCTCCAGACGTTGGAGCGAAACGGCCTGGTAATAGTCGTGGCGGATGTCGTCCTCGCGGGTCCACATCACTTTGACCGGCCTTCCCTGCATGGCCTTGCTCAGCAACGCCGCCTCGCCAGCGAAATCCGGCAGCGATTTGCGCCCGAATGCGCCGCCGAGCAGCGTGACATTCACCGTGACATCCGATTCCTTCATACCGAGGAGGCTCGTCACCAGATCGCGCGTGGCCTGCGGCGCCTGCACCGGCGCCCACACCTCGCAGCGTCCATCGAGGATGCGCGCGGTCGCCGCCGGCGGCTCCATCGAGGCGTGGGCGAGGAACGGCAGGTAGTATTCGGCTTCGAGCCGCTTGCCGCCCTTCTGCAGCGCCGCCACCGCATCGCCCTGATTGCGAACCACCTTGGCCGGTTGGCGCACCGCGTTTTGCAGCACGGTCTCGAACTGCCGCGAGTCGTAGCTCCGGTTCGGGCCCTCATCCCATTGCACCTTCAGCGCCTCCCGGCCCTTGATCGCGGCCCAGGTGTTGCCGGCCAGGACGGCCACGCCTCCCAGGGGGAAGTACTGCGCAGGCAGCGGATGCGAGGGGATTTCCACGACCCGTACGACGCCGGGAACGGCGAGCGCCGCCTGTGCATCGTAGTGCACCAGCTTTCCCCCCAACACCGCGGGCCGCGCCACGACGGCGTACAACATCCCGTCCAGCCTCGTATCGATGCCATAGGCAGCACGACCCGCAACGATGTCCCCGCCGTCGACCGATCGGGTACTCGATTTTCCGATGTAGCGGAATTGCGCCGGATCCTTCAGCCGCAGCTGACGCGGCTCGGGGATGGGCTGATGCATCGCCTCCCCCGCGAGCTCGCCGTAGGAAAGCCGTCTGTCAGTGCCGCGATGCAGCACCCGCTGACGCTCGGCGACGACCTCGCTCGCAGGCACGCCCCAGCGGGCCGCGGCTGCGGCCTCGAGCATCATGCGCGCCGCGGCGCCCACGCGCCGCATCGGCTGAAAGAAATGGCGCATGCTGCGCGATCCGTCCGTGTCCTGGCTGCCGTATCGCGCCTCATCCGCCGGCGCCTGCGTGACCCGGACCCGAGGCCAGTCTGCCTCGAGCTCATCGGCCACGACGAGCGCCAGGCTGGTCCGGATGCCCTGGCCCATTTCCGGCCGGTGCACCGTGACGAGCACCGTATCGTCCGGATGGATCGACACGAACACCAACGGGTTGTCGACCACCCCGCCGGGGTCGGCGGCCGCTCCGTAAAGCTGGGTCTGACTCGCCAACACGACGCCGCCGGACTCCCGTACGCACAGCGCCAGTCCGCCGAGCGCCGCGGCGCTCTTCAGTATCGCGCGACGCGTGAGCCCGCCCGCTCCGCTGGGATCGTGAGTGCTCATGGCGCGCTCCGCAGCTGCTCGGCCGCTCGATGGATCGCCGCGCGGATGCGTGGGTACGTGCCGCACCGGCAGATGTTGCCTGCCATCGCGGAATCGACGTCCTGGTCCGTAGGATGCGGTGACGCCCGCAGCAACGCGACGGCGCTCATGATCTGTCCGGCCTGGCAGTAGCCGCACTGCGCCACGCCCAGCGCCAGCCAGGCTTCCTGCACGGCACGACCCACGCGGTCGCGCCCCACGCCTTCGACCGTGGTGATCGGCTTGCCGATGGCTGCGCTCAAGGGAGTTACGCAAGTGCGCACCGGCTGGCCCGCCACGTGAACGTTGCAGGCGCCGCAAAGGCCCATGCCGCAGCCGAACTTGGTTCCGGTCAGACCCAGGTGATCGCGCAGCACCCACAGCAGTGGAGTATCCGGTGTCGCCTCCACCTTGACGGGCACGCCGTTGACGCTCAGCTCAGATTGCATGACAGCCCTCCGGCAAGGATCACCGGGCAATTGTGACTCGGGCGGCGTAGACGTGCAGCGCCGCCGGCACCTCGCAGCGGGCCGCGAGTCCCGCCACCACCCGATTGCGATAGGCGGTCAGGCCGGTATCGGTGAGCGGCTCGCGGCGCAGGCGCGCCACCTCGCCGATCGTATAGGCCGGGGCCGGTCGGCCACCCGCCACCGGCGCGCCAATGTCGAACACGACGAAGTTCATCACTTCGGTGAGCATCCGGTCGGATAGTGTGGTCAGCGCCACGTCCGGCAGGCGCACGAGGAAATCCCTGCCCTGGCGCGTGCACAGAAAGCTCCCCGTCAGACCCCGCAGCGTCGGCACCTTGCCCGGCGCCGAAACGCCCTCGATGCCATGACACCCGCCGCAGGAAGTCAGATAGGCCACCTGCGCGGCCGGCAGAGGCGTTCGCGGCCGGGCTGACGCCGCAGGCAGCACCGGCGGCGTTGCTCCGATTGCCACCGCCGCGATCGGCGCCAGCACGCAGGCTGCGAGCCCCATCGTAATTGCAGAGCGACGGCCCATGGCGCTCACCCTCGGGGGTTCACTCCGCGAGTCCCACCAGGACCGCCATCGAGCAGTGATACTCGAACGTGTTGGCTCCGATGCACCATATGACGTGATTATTGGCCTGCGGCCGGTAGATCGGCATCGCGTGATCGGTTCCGAGGCAGCTGCACTTGTTGCAGATGCTCGCGCCGCAGCAATCCCGGTAAGCGATCAGATACGAGCGCTGGTCCGCAGGATTGATGCAGCTGCCGATCCAGGACGTCGGCGAGGGCTGCGATCCCGGCGGGCAGGAATGGACACTCCCGCCGCAGCAGGAGCACAGATTCCCATCGATGCCGCAGTAGCGCCAGTAGTTGCACGCCGTATCGTCGTGCGCCTGAGCTTCGCGGCTGAAATCGGTGCCGTTGCCCGCATCCGCGGCGCGTGCCCGCTGCACAGGCAGTAACGGGAAGGCAGGTGCCGCCACCAGCAGTGCGCCGAGTCTCGCCAAGGCGCTGCGCCTCGACAGCCTTCCCGCCAGACGGCGCGTCAGCCGCTCACCCCAATTATCGACGCCGAGTCGCTTCATTTTTACTCTCCCCGCACCTGGACCAGGCCCGGCGGCACGATCTGCATGGCCCTCAGCACTGCCCCGGAGTCGCCATCCAGCACCCATAGCCAGCTTTCCGACAGGGCGAAGAGCAGCGGATGCGCATCCTGCGTGACGGCCACGAGAGAAGCCGATTCCGGGACATCCCAGCGATGCAGCAGCTTGTGTCCGCGGGTGTCGAGCACCCAGATCTGAGTGCCCGCCTGCTCGTTGCTCCAGGGGTGGCCCTCGTGCATCAGCACGAAGAGCCGCGCGGTAGCCGGCTGGTACGCCGCGAACACCTGCCCGCCCGGACGCCAGTTGATCGCCCCCACCTGCGATGTGGCCGGCGAGAGGCCGGCGGCCTGCTGGATCGACCAGGGCTTCTCGAAGCGCGGACGATCCGCCAGATGGACAGGATGGACCCAGCCGTTGTAAGTGATGAAGAGCGCCAGACCTTCACGGGTGTCGGCGACACTCTCATCCATCACGGGGTCGTTCATGACATCGAAGAAACGGCCGGCCCGGCGTACCACGTACCTGCCGCCGGCATCGACATCGGCGACCGCCAGTGCTCCGTCAGCGCACAATGAGGCGAAACCGCGCTCGCCGAACGGGAACACGAGACCACAGCCGGGAATCTCCACCGAGGTGAGTAGCTTGCGCTGCTTCAGGTCGATCACACTGACCGACGGCGCGGGCTGGAAGCTGTAGTCGTAGCCGTAATGCCCGTCGGCGCTCAAGGCAAATGCGTGGGTCTTGGGATCCGAGATGAGGCGGCCGGGCAGCGTGATCTCCCCTTCGTTGCTCAACGTCGGGCCACCGTAGATCGAGAGCACGTCCTCGCGCTTCCCCCGGTTGCCCAGCGTCCAGTACGTCTCCGAGACGTATAGGGTCTTGTGATCCGGTGCCCACGCGAAACCGGCGTACTGCGAGGAATACACGGTGCCGATGAGCTTCGCCTTGTCGCCGTCGAGGATCCGGATCCCCGGGGGAGCGAGCGCATCCATGGCGCTGTAAACGAGATCGTGAGGCGTCAGACCCTGGAAGGGAGTGATGCCCGCCGTCTCGCTCTGCAGTACCGGCGGAGCGGCTCGTCCCGCAGCCGCCGCGAGGCACCCGACGCTCGATAACAACACCGCGGCGATCCCCGAGGCCCCGCGGCCGCGCACAAGTTGCTTCATAGGCTACCGCCCTTGATGTCGTGTGAGATGAGATTCTCGCTCGCGGGGCCGTGCGCGGCTGCCGCCCCCCTGTGCGCGGAGCGCAACATGACGATGGCGGCGTACGCGACCACGGTGGCCACCAACCAGCGCAGCGCCCGCAGCGGCAGGCTTTTGACGATGAAGACTGCGATGAGGACACCGAGCACACCGCCCAGGGTGAGGCCCAGGGCCGCTCCCCACGCAAAGCGGCCGGTGCGCAGGAATCTCAAGCCCGCGACCGGCAGCATGATGCCGCCCGAGGCCATCATGATCGGGAATGCAGCGATGGGGTTCAGGCCGAGCAGCGCCAGCACCACCATGCTCGGGGCGTACCAGCCAATGCCGATGGTGTTGAGGGCGCCGAAGATGAAGTTGGCCACGACGGCCACCACGAACGGCCAGCCGGCCAGCCCGCGCGCCACACCGCCCACCGGGAAGGCGCCGAGGTTCCCCACGACGAAAGTCACGGCCGCGATCAGCAGGGCGATCCCCATGAAAAGTTGGATCGCGCGTCGCTGCATGCGGCTCACCACACCGGCCCCGAGCCAGGCGCCCGCCGTAGCGCTCGCCACCATCGCCACGAGCAGCTTCGGCTCCACCGCGACGACGGTCACGAAGATGACGGTCTCGGCAAAACCCACGGAGACACTGCCGACATTGAGGGTGCCGGGAATGAGCTCATCCTGCGGCCGGCCGCGGAACTTGTAGAGCGCGGTGGTCGGCGCGTAGGAGCCGATGCCGAGGGCGTCGAGAAAATTGGTGAGCAGACCGATGCCCAAATCGGAGAGAGTCGGCCGCTCGCGCCGCCGCGGGTCGCGCGCGAGACGCAGCCATTGCAGGGCGAAGATCGCGGTAAAGACCGCGAGCGCCGCAAAAAGCCCGATCTTGGCGGAGCTCATGCCGCATCCCGCTGCAGCGGCCGCCGCGAGCCTGTCTCGAGGGTGTCGAGGAGCTGCAGACATCGGATGGTGGCCCGCGCGGCGAGGCGGCTGAGACCGTGCAGGCGGATGGGGCGTATCGGCGTCGACGGGAATTCCAGGCTCTCGGCCGGCTCGCCGAGCGCCCGCCGGGCGAGCAGCCGCCCCATCGCGGTCGCCATGGCGACGCCACGGCCGTTGTAGCCCAGGCCCGCCAGCAACCCCGGAGCGGGCTCGTGCAAATGCGGCAGCCCATCGCGAGTCAGGGCGACGAGCCCTCCCCAGCGATACTCCAGCGGCATCCTGGCGAGCTCGGGGTGGATCTCACGCAGAGCGTGCTCATGGGCCGTCGTCGTCACGGGAACCGGGAGATCCCCATACGAGCCGCGCGTCCCGAGTACCAGCCTTCCCGAGGCATCCAGCCTGAAATAACACAGCAGGCGTTGCGTGTCGGATACGGACTGTCCGCCAGGCAGGATGGCAGCGCGCAGCCGCGCCGGCAGTGGCGCCGTGGCCACTTGGATCGAGGGCACCGTAACCACCGTGCGCCGCAGGTCATCGAATGCCGCATCCGTGTAGGCGTCCGTCGCCAGAATCACTGCCTGCGCGTCGACGGACCCGCCGCCGCCCGCGACACGCCAGCCGCCGCCGGCGCGCGACAGCGCCATGGCCGGGCTGTGTGTGAAGATCCGGGCGCCGCTGCGCATCGCCGCCCGCGCCAGCCCCCGCAGATACGCTAGCGGCTGCACCACGCCTCCGCGCCGATCGATCCAACCGCCGCAATAACGCGTGCTGCCGGTGAGCTGCGCCGCCTCCCGATCCGACAGCACGGCCACGTCGGCGCCGCGCCGGCGCCACTGCTCGGCGCGCCGCCGCAGTCCCGGCAGATGCTTCTCCGATACGGCGAGCTGCATCCAACCCGTGCGCACCGCATCGCACTCGATGGAGTGACGTCCGATCAGATCGAAGACCAGGTCCGGTGCTTGCGCCGAGCAGGCGGTGAGTTGCGAGCCGATGCGCTCGCCATAGCGCACCGCGAGCAGATCGGGGTCATGCTTCAGGCCCGGGATCACCTGGCCGCCATTGAGGCCCGAGCCGCCCTCACCCAACTCCCGCGCTTCCAGCACGATGACCTCGCGCCCCGCCTCGGCGACGTGCAATGCGGCCGACAGGCCCGTATAGCCGGCGCCGATCACCAACACCTCGGCCCGTCTCTCGGCCAGGAGCCGGGGCAGCGGCTCCAGCGGCGCGCAGGTCGCCGACCAGAGCGAGCCCGTCGCCGGTGGAGTGGTCAAGGGAGGATCACCTCAAAATATTGATTATCGATACTATTTAATCGCGCGGCGAAATCAGCATAGGCCAGCCACGGGGCGGCGTCAATCGGCCGCCGGTCGGCTCAGGCGGAGTGGGAAGCCCGTTGCGCGAGGTATTCCTGCACGGAGCGCAGGCCGAGCTCGTGGGCCGTGACCAGACTCTCCAGATGCTCGCGACTGTTGACGAGTCCCTGCGCCACGATCACGCCTGTCTCGCCGATGAGCACCGCGTAGGGAAGCTTCGCCACCTGGAAGGCCCGGCCGACTTCGGGCGCGTTCGCGAAGCGCTCGAGCTCGATGCCGTAACGCCGCGCCATCTCACGCTGTTGATCGGCGTCGCCGTCCCCGATCAGAAGCAGGTCCAGACGCTCGCTTTGCGCGAAGGCCTTGACGGTAGGGAGCAGCGATTTGCAGATCGGACAGGTCGGCGACACGAAAAACAACAGCCGCAGCGGACCCGACGGCGTCGGCCCGCCGACCTCGGCCGTGCCGCCGGCGAGCGTGCTCACCGTGAGCCTCGGGGCGGACTCGCCCGTCTGCGGTCCGCGTCCCAACGCCAGCGCGCCGACCGGGGCGATGCGCTCGTGCAGCACGCCGACCTGCCGGGCGAGCGCCAAGACCGCGAGCGCGAGCGCGACGACGGCGACCCACAACATCACTTGCGAGACGAGAAGCATCAGGCGAACCTCCGGCGCAGCTGCGCGGAGAAGTGACGAAGAGAGAGCAGCTCCCCGGACACCTGGTAGAGCGCATATGCGGCAAGACCCGCACCCAGGCCGTCGACCCACTGAAGCGCGCCGCCGCTGCCCGCGCGGGCGGCGAGAAGCGGCGTCAACGAGGCGGCGAGCACGGCGTTGCGCGCCACCAGCGCCGCGCTCAGCCGCAGGCGCAGACCGGACTGGAAACAGCCGCAGTCGACTTCCCGCCGGCCGCGCGCCAGGTTGATGCTCATCGCGAGCGCGAAGCCCCCGAGCAGGGCAATGGAGAGCACCGCACCCGTCCGCAGCCGCAGGCCGCTGATGAGAGAAAGCGCGGCCAGGCACTCCAGTCCGACGATCATCCACGCCGCGGGCGCGGCCAGCCGCTGCGGCAGCAGGCGATAGTTGGCCACCACGCCGGCGAGCTCATGGCGATGCCTGATCTTGCCGCCGACCGCCGCGACGAACACCAGCGCGCCGAGCAGACGGGCGGCCAGGGCGATGGAAGGGTCCACGGTCATGGCGGGATCATCAGGCGATGCGGCGCAGCACGCCGCGCAGCAACTCGACCATGTTGGCAATCTCCTCCTCGGTGGAGATGAAGGGGGGCGCCATGGCAATCGTATCGGCAGTGAAGCGCAGCAGCAATCCCGACTGGACTCCGCGCTCGAATGCTTCGCGCCCCCTCGCCCCGGGCTGTCCTTCGCGCGTGCGCAGCTCCACGGCCGCCGCGAGGCCGAAGTTGCGAATGTCGATGACGTGAGGCTCGCCCTGCAGTGAGTGCACGGCGTCCTCGAGCACGCGCTCGAGTCGCGCCGCGCGAGCGACCATCCCCTCGTTTGCGAACACGTCCAGGGTCGCGAGCCCCGCGGCGCATGCGATCGGGTGTCCGGAGTAAGTGTAGCCGTGCAGGAACTCTATCGCCTGCTCGGGGCCGCGCATCATCGTGTCATGGATGCTCTGTTGGACGATCGCGCCGCCGAGCGGTATCACGCCGTTGGTAGCGGCTTTGGCGAATACGATGATGTCGGGAGTGACGCCGAGCCGCTGCGCCGCGAAGTTGGCGCCGAGCCGGCCGAAGCCGGTGATGACTTCGTCGAAGATCAAAAGGATCCCGTGGCGCGTGCAGATTTCGCGCAGGCGTTCGAGGTAGCCGAGCGGCGGGACGATCACCCCTGTCGATCCCTGCATCGGCTCGACGATGACCGCGGCGATGGTCGAGGCGTCGTGCAGTGCGACCAGACGCTCCAGCGCATCGGCGAGGTGCGCGCCCCACGCCGGCTGCCCTCGGCTGAAGCCCATCTGGGCCGGATCATGCGTATGCGGCAGATGATCCACGAAAGGGGCGCTGAGCGCGCCGAACAGGCGGCGATTGGCCGCGATCCCTCCGGCGGAGATTCCCCCGATGCCCACGCCGTGATAGGCGCGCTCACGCCCGATGACGCGCACCCTGCTCGCCTCTCCACGTGCGTGGTGATAGGCCAAGGCGATCTTCAGGCCGCTGTCCACGGCCTCGGACCCTGAATTGGTGAAGAATACCCGGTTCAGTCCCTCCGGTGCCCACTGGGCGATGCGCGCCGCCAGCTCGAACGCCTTGGGATGCCCCACCTGGAAAGTAGGCGCGAAATCCAGCTCACCGGCCTGCGCCCGCACGGCGGCGAGGATCTCGGGCCGGCCATGCCCGAGCGGCGTGCACCATAGGCCCGAGAGGCAGTCGAAGAGACGCCGGCCGTCGGCCAGGCTGAAATAGGCGCCGTCCGCTCCCGTGACGAGCGTGGGGTGTCGTTTGAAGTGTCGGTTGGCCGTGAACGGCATCCAGAAAGCCGAGAGGTCGGTTTGCGTGCTCATGGAGCTGAATATGAGCGGCGTCCGGCCTGACACGGCGCTACACTCATGCAGATAGCCCGCCTGACTGTACTGGCGCCACCTGCGAGACGGCTCATCATGAGCGCTCAGCCTGCCGATGCCTTCACCCGTGTTGGGGCCATCTGCGCCCATCTTCGCGGCCGGATTCTCTCCGGCCGGTTGAGTTCCGGAGATCGCCTTCCGTCGGTGCGCGCTCTGGCTCGCTCCAATGGCGTCAGCCCCTTTACGGCCGCGAGGGTCTACGAGCTCCTGGTTGCCGAAGGTCTCATCGCGGCGCGCCGCGGCTCCGGCTACTACGTGGCCCGCGACGCCGAAGCATTCGGAGGCGCAGCGCCTCTTGCGGGCCCCGAGCCGCTCGTAGACTCGATCTGGTCTCTGCGGCGTGATTATGACGCCCGCGCGCTGCAGGTGGATGCCGGCTGCGGCTGGTTGCCGCCGCAGTGGCTGTTTGGAGAGGGCGTGCGAGCGGCGCTCACCCAAGTGGCCCGCCGGCCGGCGGTCTATGCGGGCCGCTACGGCAGCGCCTACGGCCTGCGCGCATTGCGCCGCCATCTGGCGCGTCAGCTCGGGCTGCGCGGAATCGAGTGCGCGGACGAGCAGATCGTCCTCACCCAGGGCGCGAGTCAGGCTCTGGAGCTGGCCATCCGCACCCTCGCCCGCCCCGGCGAGGCCGTGCTGGTCGAGGATCCAGGCTATCCGTACGTCCTCGCCATGGTGCACGCCTGCGGTGCCCATCCCGTGGGAGTCCCGCGCCAGGAACACGGGCCCGACGCGAACGCGCTCGATGCCATCGCCCGGCAAACAGGCGCGCGGCTCTTCATTACCAACACGACTTTTCAGAATCCCACCGGGACGACTACTTCCCCCCAGGTCGCGCACGCGGTGCTGCGCGTGGCGGAGCGACACGACCTGACGATCTGCGAGGACGACATCTTCGCGGAGCTGCCGGCGGAACCGGTCACTGCGCTGGCCTCGCTCGATCGTTTGGAGCGGGTGATCTACATCGGCAGCTTTTCCAAGACGATCGCGCCGAGTCTGCGTGTCGGCTATCTCGCCGCCCGCACCGACCGGGCCGAGCGCATCGCGACGCAGAAGAGCACGATGTCCCTCTCCTCATCGGAGCTGATGGAGCACATCGTGCTCGCAATCCTCACATCGGGTCGATATCGCACCCACCTCGAGCGGTTGCGCCGCCACCTGGCGGATGCGCGGGCACGCCTCGCCCGCCGATTGCGCGATTGCGAAATCGAGGTAGCGCCGCACGGCGGCGGGATGTTCGTTTGGGCAAGGCTGCCGGGCGGCGACCCCGCCGAAATCCGGCTGCGCGCCCGGTCACAGGGCATCCTGCTCGCTCCCGGAGAGCTCTTTCGGCCGGACCGTCAGCCGACCGCCTACTGGCGATTCAACGTAGCTTACGCCGACGACGAGCGGCTCTACGCCTTCGTGCGCAATCTGGGTCGCTGACAAGCCATTGCCGGAAGCATGATTTCCGCAGCCAACCGATTCCGGTGGATCATGAGCCGGCTGAGCTGGCGGTCACGATAGTTGCCGTTTGCGCAGGCACCCGTGCGGCCAGATGCTCTTTGCTGCCATTGGCGGGCGGCTGTTTTTCGGCGCATGATTGGCCGAGGGGCGCCTCACCGGCCGTCTGAGGAGCGTGAAATGATCAAGAGAATCGTAGCGCTGATCCTTGCGGGAACCGCCATCGCGGTCGCAGTTGCGGCCGGCTTGCATCCCCTGAACGTGAAGACGGGATTGTGGCAGATGTCCGAGACCACCACCTGGACCGGCCTTCCACCGCAGCTCAGCGCCCAGATGGCGAATGCGCGAACACACAGCTACCAAACCTGCGTCAAGACCAAGGACCTGAGCACGAACCCATGGGCCGAGGGATCCCGCGAGACGTGCAAGTGGACTGTCTTGACTTCCACTGACACCGACATGGAAGTACGAGGAACGTCGTGCGACATGGGCAGCGAATTCGGCATGACAGCCGAAGTTCACGGCAGGATTCACGTGCTCGATCCGCAGGACGGTACCGGATCGTTTGACATCACCATGACCGGTAACGGCCAAACAGTCACTGGCCACGCCGCGTATACGGGCAAATGGGTGGGGTCCGTCTGCAGCGCTGAGTGATGCGGATTCGGAGACGGCGCCTTCACACCGTCTCCGATACGTATATTCGCGGATTCAGGCCCAGGCTGGCCTCGGCGACGAAGTTGAGCGACTTCCTTACCGAAGCCGGACGGACCCATTTCCAAAGGGCCTTTCCGGATTCGCCGCGGCCATGACGAAGTTTCTTCTGGCACAGGGCAGCACGGTCGTCGCGTAGGAACGCCAGGATATAGGTGATTCTCCGGATTCCCGATCGCGCCATTCTGGCGTAGCGTTGTGCGTTCGCAACTCGAATCAGAATCCGAATGGGAGGAAATCGCGCCCCAAGAGGTCTCGGCAGCCACGGCCTTGCCCGAGCTCAGCGTCTGACATCTCTCTACTACATTCCCGGGGAGAGCCCTATGAGAACAGTCCACAGGCACTCACTCATCACCGTGGCAGGCGCGCCGATCGCGCTCGTAGCCGCGGCGAGTCTGGTCGCCTTCACTGCGCCGCGCGCGGCGGCCGATACGGCGGACGGACCCTGGTCCTGTAACGGCTTGCCGAGCTACACCGCGCTGAAGAGCGCATTGACTGCCGCACGGCAGCAGACGAACGGCGGCTTCAATCTCGACATGTGGGCCACGGTGGTCAATCGCGACGGGATCGTATGCGCGGTGGCCTTCACTGGCTCCAACCGCGGCGATCAATGGCCGGGAAGCCGCGTGATCTCTGCCCAGAAGGCGAACACCGCCAATGCTTTCAGCCTCCCCTCCCTCGCGCTCTCCACCGCGAACCTCTACAGCGCGGTCCAGCCGGGCGGGTCGCTCTATGGCCTGCAGCACAGCAATCCGGTGGATACGGAAGTGGCTTATCGAGGCCCCGCGGCCAATTTCGGCCAATCCAACGATCCCATGGTGGGCCATCGCATCGGCGGCGTAAACGTCTTCGGCGGCGGGCTCGCGCTCTATGATGCGTCTCACAAGCTCCTGGGCGCGATCGGCGTCAGCGGAGATTCGTCATGCGCCGATCACAATATAGCCTGGCGTACGCGCAGTACGCTGAAGCTGGATCATGTGCCGGCAGGCGTCAGCGGCGACGCTCTGCGGCCGGACAACATCGTCTATGACATCACTTCGCTCCCAGGTGAACCGGAGGGCGTCAGCGCGAGCGGATGGGGGCATCCGGTATGTACCGCCGCCGCTCAGACGGTCGCCGCGGGCCTGCCCATGATCGAGCCCTGAGCGCCCTGCCCTACTACCGGATGGTGCGAACGACGATGCGCATGTGATGACCTTGCCGCCGCCCGCGACTCGGTTGGAAGCGGGCGGCGGCAGATTTCCTGGAGGGCTCGTCACGCTCCTGCGTCGGTCGTCGTCTGCTGCAGCAGACCGAGAAAGGCCTCCGCGACGGGCTCGACCAGTGCGCCCTCGCGGCTCAAGACCATGAGGGGCCGGACGATCCTCAGCTCCCGCAGCGGCAGCTCGCGCAGGCTGCCCGCGGCCAGCTCGCTGAGCATGCTGATGCGAGGAAGCCAGGCTATGCCGCCGCCGTGGACTGCCGCCCGCTTGAGCGCCTCGGTGTTGCCGAACTCCATGCCCACACCCTCCACGATGCCGTGGCGGCGCAAGGTTTCCGCGATCAGCTCGCGCGTTCCCGAGCCGGGCTCGCGTACCAGCCGCGGCTGTCCGGAAAGATCGCGGACCGTAAGACGCCGTTTACGGAACAGCGGATGACCGGGAGATGCCACCGGGACCAGTTCGTCGTGCTGGAACGGGGTGGCGCGAAGTCCTCTCAGGTGCAGGGGTCCCTCGATGAAACCCAACATGAAGCGCATGTCACCGACACCTTGGGATACCTGCTCCGTGTTGCCGACGAACAGGGTAACCTGCACCTCGGGGCGCTCGCGCCGGAATGTTGCGAGCACGCGCGGCAGCACATAGGTGCCGATCGTGTTGCTCGCTCCGATGGTGAGCCGGCCGCTCAGCGCACCGGCCACCTCCCGCATGGCCGCCTCTGCCGCATGCTCGAGCTCGAACAACCGCTCGGCGTACCTGCGCAGCACCTCCCCCGCCTGCGTCAGCCGCATGCCCTTGGCATGCCGCTCAAAGAGCGTCACGCCCAGACGATCCTCGAAAGCCTTGAGCTCGCGCGAAAGCGCCGGCTGGGAGATGTGCAGCTTGTGGGCCGCGGCAGTGAGACTTCCGGTCCTGGCGATCGCAAGGAAGACCGAAAGGTGATGGAGGTTCATGGCCGGAAGATATGCACTTTATATATGTCTATTGTGCCATATCTGCAATGGATACATAGTTTGCGGCGGTCCATGATGGGCCATGGCCTCCGAATCGCAGGCGAAGCGAACCGTCGCGCATACCACCTGCTACATGTGCGCGTGCCGCTGCGGCATCAAAGTGCACCTCGAAGACGGCCGGCTCAGGTACATCGAGGGCAACCGCGACCACCCCGTCAATCGCGGCGTGCTCTGCGGCAAGGGCTCGGCCGGCATCATGACCGCGATCTCACCGGCGCGGCTCACGACACCATTGAAGCGCGTCGGACCGCGAGGCTCCGGCAGCTTCGAGAGCATCACCTGGAAGGAGGCGATGAGGATTGCGACCGAGCGGCTCGCCGCGATTCGCGCCACCGATCCCAACCGCCTCGCCTTCTACACCGGACGCGATCAATCGCAGTCGCTGACGGGACACTTCGCCCGCATGTTCGGCACCATCAATTTCGCGGCGCACGGCGGCTTCTGCTCGGTGAACATGGCCGCCGCGGGGCTCTATTCGGTGGGCGGCGCCTTCTGGGAGTTCGGCGAGCCGGACTGGGACCACGCCAGGCTCTTTCTTCTCTTCGGCGTGGCCGAGGACCACGATTCCAATCCGATCAAGCTCGGCCTCGGAAAGCTCAAGGCGCGCGGCGCCAAGATCATCTCCATCAACCCGGTACGCACCGGCTATTCCGCCATTGCGGATGAGTTCGTCGCGATCACTCCGGGCACCGACGGGTTGCTGGTGCTCGCGCTCATTCATTGCCTGCTCGAGGCGGGTCGCATCGACACGGAGTTTCTGGTCCGCTACACCAACGCCCATCACCTGGTGATCGATGCCCCCGGCGAGGCCGACGACGGACTCATCGCCCGCGATGCGGCAGGCTGCGAGCTTTGCTTCGACCGCGCCACCGGCTCGCTGATCGAGGCGAAGGCTGTGGGGACGGACCCGGCCTTGATCGGCACTTTCAGCCTCCCCGACGGCCGCCGCTGCCGCCCGGCCTTCGCCCTGCTGGCGGAGCGATATACCGACCCGCAATATGCCCCGGAGGCGGTCGCCTCCCGCTGCGGCCTCGATGCGGCAACGATCCGGCGGATCGCGGCGGAAATCGCGCAGGTCGCATTTCAGCAGCCTGTGGTGCTCGATCAGCCGTGGACCGACACCTCCGGCCGCCGTCATCCGGTCATGACCGGCCGGCCCGTCGCGATTCATGCGATGCGCGGCATCTCGGCGCATTCCAACGGATTCCACACCTGTCGCGCAATCCACGTGCTTCAGATGCTGTTGGGCGCGATCGACACTCCCGGCTCCTGGCGCTACAAGTCCCCTTACCCGAGAGCGATCCCCGGAGGGCCCCCTCCCGGCCGGCCGGTTGGTGCGCCCGGAGCCACCCTCGATGCCCCTCCGCTCGGCTTTCCGGCCGGTCCCGAGAATCTGCTGGTCGATGAAGATGGGGAGGCGCTGCGGCTCGACCGGGCGTTCTCCTGGGAGGCGCCGCTCGCCATACACGGCCTGATGCACATGGCGATCGCCCGCGCGTTCGAGGCGGGGCCCGGGAAGATCGACACGCTGTTTCTCTTCATGGCGAACATGGCGTGGAACTCCGCGATGAACCCCGGCGAGACCACGCGGATGCTGAGCGAGTGCGACGAGCACGGCAATTACCGCATTCCGTTCGTCATCGTCGCGGACGCATTCGCGTCGGAGACCGTCGCATACGCCGACCTGGTGCTGCCCGATACGACCTACCTCGAGCGATATGACTGCATCTCGCTCCTCGACCGGCCGATCGGCTCGGCGCACGGCCCGGCCGATGCGATCCGCATACCCGTGCTGAAGCCTGACCGCGACGTCCGGCCGTTCCAGGACGTGCTCATCGAGCTGGCCGGCCGTCTCGGCCTGCCGGACTTCGCCGACGCCAGAGGCAAGCCGCTCTATTCCTCGTATGCCGACTACATAGTGCGCCACCAACGCAAGCCCGGCATCGGGCCCCTCGCCGGCTTTCGGGGCGCAGACTCCCGCGCGATCGGCAATGGAGCACCCAATCCGCGGCAGCTCGAGCAGTATGCGCAGAACGGCTGTTTCTGGGTTCATGAGTTGCCGCCCGAGCAGCTTTACTACAAGCACGCGAATCAGGCGTATCTCTCCGGGGCGAAAGCCATGGGCTTCATCGAGGAGGACACGCAGATCGTGTTGCAGCTGTACTGCGAGACCCTGCAGAGATTCCGTCTCGCGGCCGAAGGACACGGCCGATACCGTCCACCCGAGCGGCTGCGCGCGCGGGTCACCGCCTTTTTCGACCCCCTGCCGATCTGGTACCTGCCACTGGAGGAAGCGATGACCGACCGCGCCCGCTTTCCGCTGCATGCCATCACTCAGCGTCCCATGGCGATGTACCACTCGTGGGGCTCGCACAACGCCTGGCTGCGCCAGGTGATGCCGGAGAACCGGATCTACCTGCATCGCGACCTCGCCACCGAGCTCGGCATCCATGACGAGGATTGGGTCTGGGTCCGCTCGCGCAACGGCGCCGTGCGCTGCCAGGCGCGCACGATGACCGGCGTCAATCGCGACACGGTCTGGACCTGGAACGCGATCGGCAAGCGCGCCGGCGCCTGGGCGTTGAAGCCCGACGCGCCGGAGTTCCGCCGGGGATTCCTCCTCAACCATGTCATTTCGGAATACCTGCCCGGCGAGGGCGGCGGCCCGCCGCATTCCAACTCCGATCCGGTGACCGGCCAGGCCGCCTGGTTCGACGTGACCGTGTCGATCGAGCGGTGCGACGCGCAAGCGCCGGCCGAGACGTCTCCGAGGCCGGGAGCGAATCCGCTGCGCGTGCGGCCGGTCGCGGAGGGCGCATCATGACGATGTTGCCCAAGCCGCGGCCCGGGGCGAAGAAGCTGGGCCTGGTGGTGGATCTCGACACCTGCGTCGGCTGCCATGCCTGCGCGGTCAATTGCAAGGAGTGGAACACCGGCGGGCAGGCCGGGATTCTGCCGGACTACGACAAATACGGCGCGAATCCCGACGGTGTTTGGTTCAATCGGATCCACTCGTACGAGACAGAGGGAGAGGGATGCTCCCGTACCGTGAACGTCCCCCGCTCCTGCATGCACTGCGAGGATGCGTTGTGCGTAACCGTCTGCCCGACAGGCGCCTCCTATAAGCGCGCCGAGGACGGCATCGTCCTGATCGACACCGACATCTGCATCGGTTGCAAGCTCTGCTCCTGGGCTTGTCCGTACGGTGCCCGAGAGCTCGATGAGGTAGAGGGCGTGATGCGCAAATGCACGCTCTGCGTCGATCGCATCTATGACGAGAAGCTGCCGCCCGCCGAGCGGGAACCGGCCTGCGTCGCAACCTGTCCCTCACGCGCCCGTCACTTCGGCGACCTCGCCGATCCGCAGAGCAAGGTCTCGCGGCTGGTTGCGGAGCGCGGCGGTGTCGATCTGCTCGCCGAGCTCGGCTTTCGGCCGACCAACAAATATCTGCCGCCGCGCCGCGCGACGATCCCCGCGGAGCCGCCGAAGGCACGGACCTCCGGCGGATTCGGCGCGGCGTTGCTCGGTCTGCTCGACAGGGCTCTCAGCCGATGAGGCCCGATGCGTCCATCCTGCTGCTGACCACGTCGACGGGGTTCGGATACGGACTGCTCGCCTGGCTCGGCGTCGAAGCGGCGCTGGGAGTTATGCCGGCGGGGCGGATGCGGACACTGGTCGCCGCGGGCCTCGCCGTCTCGCTCGTCCTGGTGTCGATCGGGCTCGCAGCATCGGCGTTCCACCTCGGACGCAAGGAGCGCGCATGGCGCGCCTTCAGTCAATGGCGATCATCGTGGCTGTCCCGCGAAGGGGTTGCCTCGGTACTGACGTACCCGGTGGCGATCGCGTTTGGAATCATCGCCTGGCGGCATGGAGAGGGCGTCTGGACCCGGGTACTCGGCGTAGCTGCGCTCGGCGCATCACTGGGCACCGTCTATTGCACGGCAATGATCTACGCCAGTCTCAAGCCGATCCGCCAGTGGCACAACGCGCACACGGCGCCGGACTATCTTCTCTACGCGCTGTTTTCCGGAGCGCTGCTCCTCGCGGTGATTCACACCGTCGTGCTCGGAGCGCCGGGGGCGCTGGCGAGCGCTGCGGCGGCCGCAGCGGCGGCTCTCGCTCTCGTCGCCAAGCGCGCGTACTGGCGGCACATCGACTCGCAGAAGCCGCTCGCGACTCTCGCCGCCGCGATCGGATTGCCGAAGGGGAACGAAGCGCGGCCGCTCGATGCGCCGCATTTCACCGAGAACTTCATCCTGCGCGAGATGGGGTTCGTGATCGCCCGCCGCCACACCGCGAAGCTGCGCCCTCTCGTGATCGCAATCGGATTCGCATCGCCGCTCGTCCTCAGCGTGCTGGCGGGCCTCGCGGTCGCGCCCATGACGACGACGATGCTTGCGCTCGTGTGCGCGGCTCTCGGCCTACTGACGGAGCGATGGCTGTTCTTCGCGGAGGCTACCCACGTCTCGGCCTTGTACTACGGCCGTCCGATATGATCCCAGGCCGTCAGATCCGGCTGGCGATGGCGTTCGGGCTGCCGCTTGCGGCACGGCGCATCAGCATTCGATGGTGCAACCGCGAAACCGCATCGCTGCCCGTGTGCAGGAACATGGCGGGAATCAGTCCGTGCACCATGCAGGCGAGCCCCGCCGCGATCATCGAAAGACCGAAACCGAAGGCTTTGCGCTGGTGGACCAGGTATGTCTCGCCCACCGATTGAGGATGCTCGAGGAAGAGCTGACTGAGCACGGAACGCCCTCGGAGGCTGTAATCGAGGTACGGTAGCCGAAGTGGCGTCGAAGATTTTCTCCATTTACACTGCGTAAAATGGACTCGGCAAGAAATTTTCCCAAGGCCGCGCTCGATCCTACGGATCTGCAGATCCTCGAGTGCCTGCAGACCGACGCGTCGCAGTCCGTTGCCGCAATCGCCGAGCGGGTGCACCTCTCGACCAACGCATGCTGGAACCGCATCAAGCGCCTGGAGGAAGTCGGCATCATCCAGAAGCGCGTCGCCCTTCTCGATGCGGCCCGTGTTGGCGCCGGACTCACGATCTTCGTCCTGGTCCGCGCGGCCGAGCATTCGCAGACGTGGTTCGAGCACTTCGCGGCGACCGTGCGCGCCATCCCCTCCGTGACGGAGTTCCATCGCACCAGTGGTGATGTCGACTACCTCCTGAAGCTGCAGCTCCCGGATGTTGCCAGTTACGACGAGGTCTACAAGCTCCTCATCGCGTCGAACTGTTGCGCGGAAGTGCGCGCGGTATTCTCGATGGAAGAGCTCAAGCGCACCACGGCCGTGCCGCTCCCGGGGCATGCCGTATGATCTCGCGGGACGCCTGAGAGCCCGTCAGTACTCGCCATAGCGGCCGCGCACCGATTGCAGGAGCGCGGCCGGGTCATAGCCGACCCCATCCTTGAAAACCAGCTCCACGTTCTCGATGTCGGTGATCTTTTGGGAGGGATCGCCCTTCACGACCAGCAGATCGGCATCCTTGCCCGGCGCGATCGAGCCGATGCGCGCCTGCAGACCCAGATAGGTTGCGCCGTTCAGCGTGGCCACCCGGACCGCCTGCTCCGGGGTGAAGCCGGCTTCGACCAGCAGCTCGATCTCGCGCAGATCGCCGAATCCGGGAATGACGCCGCCGTTGCCGGTCGGGTCCGGGCCCGCGATCAGCAGACCGCCGGCGGCGGCGAAGGCACGCTCCATCGCAAGGCCGTGCTCGAAAGCCTGCTCATGCAGCTTCCTGGTTTCCGGGGGCGCATTGAAGGCGAGATTCCGCAGGTACAAGTACGCCTCGCGCGCCTCGGGCGTAAGGACCGCCAACGCCCGCGGCCAGAGCGGCGCATGGCCCGCCACGCGCTGCTCGAAAACCGGCAATGTGGACGTGACCGCCACGTGATGGCTCACCAAGTCTGCGATCAGTGATTTCGCCGCGGCCCCGTTCGGATCCATCGCAGCAAGCGTGTCTTCACCATCGCTTTTCGTGCAGACATCGGGTTTCTTGCCGGGATCGAGCTCGGTGTTGACGAAGAACCCGTGCTCGAGGTCATCGATGCCGAGCGCCGCCGCTTCCCGGTAGGTGACGGCGCAGAGGTGACCGGTGATCTTCCGTCCGCGGCGGTGAGCCTCGTCGATGGCCGCCTTGAGCTCGGCGCGCGTGATGTACATGTACGCTTTGAAAGAGGTGACGCCGCGGTCAGCCCAGAAATCCACGGTGCGCCGGGCGTCAGCCGCATCCTCGAGCAGATGCATCTGGATGAACGGCGAGCCTTTGCCTTCCAGATACGGACCCGTCACATCCATGTGCGGACCGGGAATTTTGCCCGCATCGATCTCCTGTTTGAGATTGAGATCGGTGTTGGGCTCGACGCTGCCCGTCGTTCGCAGCGTCGTGACGCCGTTCGCCAGATAGAGTCGCGGCGCCGAGAACGCCATCTCCGGCACCATCAGCGGCGGCTGGCTCGTGCCGGCGGCATCGAGATCGGGACGGGCGATATAGAAGAGATGATCGTGCATGCCGACGATGCCGGGCAGCACCGTGTCACCGGAGAGATCGAGCACCCGCACACCCGGGGGCGGCGTCGCCGTCGCCGCCAGGATGGCCGTGATCCTGCCGTTCTCGATCAGGATCGTGCGCTCCGGCAGAGCGGGCTGCCCCGTGCCATCGATCACGCGCACGTGGGTGAGCGCGATTCGGCCGGAGGGCGCCTCGACATAAGGCAGCACGGCCGGACCCGGCGCAGCGGCGGGCGGCAGGAGGCGTGATTCCAGCTCCGCGGGCGCCTTCGCCACGGCGGCAACCGCGAACAGCAGCAGTGCTGCGCACAGCGGAACAGAGCGAATCCTCGGCATGCGTGACCCTCCCGTGAGAAGAAGTCTAGCGCGTACCCGACGGAATTCATCGACTTGCGGCGGTCCTTGTGTCCGTCCCGGCTCTGCGTCAAGCTATCTTTCGTTTATCGCACTCGCTTTCGCTTATCGAAATGGTGGCCAGCATCGAGGTCCCCGTCACGATAGTCGGCGGCAGTCTCGTCGGGCTGTCGGCGGGCATGCTGCTGGCGCGGCACGGAGTGCGCTCCCTCATCATCGAGCGGCACTCGGGCACCGCCATCCATCCACGGGCGGCGCACGCCACGCAGCGGACCATGGAGATCTTCCGTTCCGCCGGGCTCGAGGCGGCCATTCGCGAGCGCTCCGCCGAGCAGTTCGTGCAGGACGGCGGGGTCGTGGAGGTCGAGACGCTGGTCACGGGGGTGAAGAGACAGTTCATCGCCGACCTCAACGCCGGCATTCGGGACGTGAGTCCGTGCGAGCGCGTATTCCTCTCGCAGAACTCGCTCGAGCCCCTCATCATGCAGCGCGCGCGCGAGCTCGGCGCCGACGTGCGGTTCTCGAGCGAGGTGATCTCGATAGACGAGAACGCGACCGGCGTCACCACGCTGCTGCGCGATCGGCAGAGCGGCGCGACCTCGACCGTCCGCTCGCCGTACCTCATTGCAGCCGACGGCGCGCACAGCGCCGTGCGAAAGCGGTTGGACATAGGGATGCAGGGGCAGGCCCCTTTCTCCAAGAGCATCACCATCTATTTCCGCGCCGACCTGCGCACTCTCCTGACCGGCAGGCAATGGGCGGTCGTCTACGTGAACAATCCACGCCTGCGGGGATTCTTCCGGTTCGAGAAGCCCTTCGATAGCGCCTTTCTGGCCGTCAACACCGAAGGGGACGCGGGACATCCGGTAACGGACGTCTCGACGGATCTGACGCCCGAGCGGGCGCGCGATTTCGTGGCGTGCGCTCTCGGGTCGGATGACATCCCGGTGGCGATCGACAGCATCATGCATTGGGAGGCCGCGGCCCAAGTGGCCGAGCGGTTGCAGACCCGGAGAGTATTCATCGCCGGGGATGCGGCGCACGTGATGCCGCCGACCGGCGGGTTCGGCGGCAACACAGGCGTTCAGGACGTCCATAATCTGGCTTGGAAGCTCGCGCGGGTCCTGAGCGCCGAGGCGCCCCCTGCTCTGCTGGCCACTTATGAGGCCGAGCGCCGGCCGGTTGCGGCCCTCTCCGTCGAGCAGGCGCGCACGCGCTATGTGCTGCGCACCGATCCGAGCCTCGGTGTCGAGCGGTGCGAGCCGCTCGTGGGCGATCTCGACATCGAGCTGGGATATGTGTACCGCTCCTGCGCAATCGCGACGGAAGAGCCCGATGACGGCGCAGTCCACCTGAGCCCGCGCGAGTCGCACGCTCGCCCGGGAACACGCGCACCGCACCTCTGGCTCGAAAGGCAGGGTCAGCGCCTCTCCTCGCTCGATCTCTACGGCGGCCGGTTCGTGCTGCTCGCGGGTCCAAAGGCCGAGGAATGGTGCCGCTGCGCTCGCCTCGCCTCCTCAGAGGAGGGCGTTGGCTTGGACATTCTTCGTCCCGGTACGGACGGCCTCGAAGATCCGTCGGGCAGCCTGAGCCAGTTACACATGATCGAGCCGGACGGCTGCGTACTAGTGCGCCCGGACGGCTTCATCGCATGGCGCGCGCGTGACTCGCAAGCGGCTTCGGTCGCGAAGGTCAAATCGGTGCTATCGAAGGCGCACGGGCGCGGCTGATCAACCCTGGCGGGTGCGCCACCCCTCGTGGTAGCCCTCGCGCGCATCCCGGGCGTAGGGCACCGGCGAGACCTTGACGCGGACCTCTACCTGCTCGTGGCGCTCCACGGTGGTCTTGCGAGTCCCGCCGTTCTCCTCCCCCCACACGAGCGTGAGCACATCCCCGAAGTTGATGTTGGGATCCACCACACCGAGAGACAGCGCCGTGCGCTCGTTGAAGCTGTAGCCGCCGAACATGGAGTAGCCGACGACCTTGCCGCCCATCAGCACCGAGTCGTACGAGGCGGACGCATAGTTCGCAACCGGCAGGTCGAAGAATTTGCCGCACTCCTGCCCGGGCCTGAACAGTGACGCGTAGATCCTGGCCATGTCCTCCCCGTTCCAGGCGAAGGTCACCTTCTTGCGCTGCGGCTCCTTGGCAAGGCGCTCCAGCGCCTCGCGGCCGACGAAGTCGTGGTCGAACCTGACGAAAGGACCGTAACCGAGCGCGTACGGCGTCAGGTAATAGTCCTCTATGTCGTCCGAGACGAAGCTGCCGCCGATCGAGCCGGAGGCCTCGTAGCCGTTCGCCGGCAGCCACTCGCGGTACTTCCTCATCTTCTCGCCGGTGTACACGGCCGGCAACGGCGAGGGGATCCAGCCCGACTCCAGAGTATTGCTCGCGTAGGCGCGCGAGCCTACCTGCACCAGGCCGAACTCTCGTCCTGCCTCGAGGACGGCATCGCGGATTTCGTCGTACTCGGCATAGGGGCCCCAGATCTCCAGGCCCGGCGCACCGGCCATGCCGTGGCGCAGCGCGCGAACCACGCGGCCCCCGATGTTGATGTTTCCCAAGGTGAAGAATTTGATGTCGGGCAGTTTCGCGCCGTTCACCTTCTCGAGCACCTTCCAGGCGCTCGGACCCTGCACCTGGAAGCGGTAGTGGCGGCGGGTGACCGCCTTGCCGCGCGGATGCGACGGCGAGCGGTCGTCGCGGACGTAGTCGACCTTCCACCCCCCGGTCTGGCAGTGAAACTCGATCCAGTTGACCGTAGGCGCGCGGCCGACGAACAGCAGCTCATTTTCCCCCAGATGGAAGAGGATGCCGTCACCGATGACGTACCCGTCGTACGACAGCGGCACCATCTGCTTCGCCTTGTTGGGGCCGAAATTGGCGAAGCTGTTGATGGTGAGGTGGGACATGAGCTTCAGCGCATCCGGCCCCTTGACCGTCATCTCCGCCATGTGATGCGATTGGTCGAAGAGCACCGCCGATTCGCGCCAGGCGCGCTGCTCGTCCCGCCAATTGGAGAATTCGCTCGGCACCACGGGATAGACGTATGCCCCGAGTTGCGAGTTGCGCAGCAGGCTCACGGGATTGCCGGCGGCGCCGAGAAGCTGTTCCAGGCTGGGCTGGTTCATGGGATGACCTTGCATGCGGCTGGCGCGCAACGGTAGCGCCGCGCGTGCGGCCAGCACGATCCGCAGCGAACGAAAACTCGCTCTCCGGCGCTTGTATCGGCGAAGCGGGGACATTAGGTTCATGCTGCGAAATTTCGGAGTCACATCATGAACGCCGTGCCCGCGACACACACCATCGCCGAGCAGCCCGCTCCATCCGGTGCCCTCGCCGAGTTCCTCGAGCGCAAGCCGCGCCTCCTGGTGGGCGGCGAATGGATCGAGGCGCACGGCAAAGGCCGCATAGCGGTCATCGACCCCGCGACCGAGCGCCAGATCGCGGAAGTCGCCGACGCGGATGCCGAGGATGTCGATCGCGCCGTGCGCGCGGCGCGCGCCGCCTTCGAGAGCGGTCCCTGGGCCGTAATGCTGCCGGATGAGCGCGAGCGGCTGATGTGGCGCCTGGCGGACCTGATGGAACGGCACGCGGAGGAGCTCGCCGAGCTCGAGAGCCTCGATAATGGCAAGCCCATCACCATGGCTCGTCTGATCGACGTGCCGGGCGCCATCGCACATCTGCGCTACATGGCCGGCTGGGCGAGCAAGCTCGACGGCTCCACATTCAACACTTCGCTGCGCGCCGCGCCAGGCACGAGGTTCCACACCTACACCGTGCGCGAGCCCGTTGGCGTGGTCGGCCAGATCATCCCGTGGAATTTCCCCCTGCTCATGGCCACCCTGAAGCTCGCGCCGGTGCTGGCCACGGGCTGCACCAGCGTGCTCAAGCCCGCGGAGCAGACCCCGCTCAGCGCGCTGCGCCTGGGAGAGCTCATCCTGGAGGCCGGATTCCCGCCGGGCGTGGTCAACATCCTGACCGGACTCGGCGAGACGACCGGCGCCGCCCTGGTGGCCCACCCCGACGTCGACAAGATCGCGTTCACCGGCTCGACCGAGGTGGGAAAGCTCATCAACATCGCGGCCACCGCCACGCTGAAGCGCGTCTCCCTCGAGCTCGGCGGCAAGTCACCGGTGATCGTGCTGCCGGACGTGGATCCGCAAACCGTGGCCGCCGGCGCCTCCCAGGCAGTGTTCTTCAACTCCGGACAGGTGTGCGTGGCCGGCTCGCGCCTTTTCGTGCAGCGCAGGATTTTCGACAAGGTCATCGAGGGCGTGAGCGAGGCGTCCCGTTCCATAGTAGTGGGGCCGGGCCTGGATGAGCGCACCCAGATGGGCCCGTTGGTGTCGCAGGACCAGCGTGATCGGGTGCTGGGCTATCTCTACTTCGGGCGCAAGCAAGGTGCAACCATCGCAGCCGGCGGTGATGCGCCGGCGCATAAGGGTTACTATGTCAACCCCACCGTGATCGTCGACGTCAAACCTGACATGAAGATCGTCCGCGAGGAGATCTTCGGTCCCGTCGTCGTCGCCCAGCGGTTCGATGACCTGAACGAGGTCGCCGCCTGGGCCAACGACACTCCCTATGGCCTGGCGGCGAGCATCTGGTCGAACGATCTGCGCTCGGTGCAGCGGCTGGTGCCCAAGATCAAGGCCGGCACCGTGTGGGTGAACTGCCATGCCATGATCGATGCGGGCATGCCCTTCGGGGGATACAAGCAGTCCGGCTTCGGGCGCGAGCAGGGCCGCGCCGGCATCGAGATGTACACCGAGCTCAAGTCGGTGTGCATGGCGATCTAGCAGCCCCTCGGAACACATCATGGCACTCGCAGAGCGGCAACGCCGGTCCACGCTGACTCGCCAACCGGATGGCAGCTACCGGCTGACCATCGAGCAGGCGCCGATACCCACGCCCGATGACCGCGAGGTGCTGGTGCGCGTGCACGCGGCGTCCCTCAACCGGCGCGACATGTATGTGTTGAAGGGGCAGTATCCGATGCCGCCGCGGCCGACCCTCGTGCCCCTGTCGGACGGAGCGGGCGAGGTCGTCGCGGTCGGCACGGGCGTCCGGCGCTTCAAGGCCGGCGACCGGGTCGCCGCCATCTTCTTCCAGCGCTGGCTCGACGGACGGCCCGGCGCCGAGGTCTATGCTTCCGCCCTCGGCGGGCAGCTCGATGGCATGTTGTCCGAGTTCGTATGCCTATCGGAGGACGGGCTCGTCGGAATCCCGGAGGGTTACTCGTACGAAGAGGCTTCGACCCTCCCCTGCGCGGCGGTCACCGCCTGGAATGGCCTGGTCACGCGCGGCAGGATGCAGGCGGGCGACAACGTACTGATCCTGGGCACCGGCGGCGTGTCGATCTTCGGTCTGCAGTTCGCCACGGCCGCCGGCGCGAGAGCCATCGTGACGAGCTCCAGTGACGACAAGCTGGCACGCGCCAAAGCGCTGGGGGCCGTCAGCACGATCAATTACGTCGCGGTGCCGGAGTGGTCCAATGCCGTGCGTACCGCCACGGACGGCATCGGCGTGCATCAGGTGCTCGAGGTCGGCGGGACCGGCACCCTGCCCCAGTCCATTGCCAGCCTCGCCTCCGGCGGCCATGTCGCGCTGATCGGGGGACTCTCTGGCTTCGGCGGTGACATCCCGGCAAGGGCCCTGATGCATGCCAACCTCACGGCAAGCGGCATCTACGTCGGCTCGCGGGCGAACTTCGAGGCGATGAACGCCTTCATCGAGCGCCACCGGATCCGCCCCGTGATAGATCGCATCTACGGCCTCGAGGAGGCAATGGCCGCCTATCAGCGCATCGATGCGGGAGAGCACCTCGGCAAGGTCGTGATCAAGCTCGGCTAGAGCCGATCAAGGCAGCTCGCCTGCAATCCCGACAATCAGCTCTCGCAGCCACGCGTGCGCCGGATCGGGGTCGTGGCGGTTGTGCCAGAGCAGCAACTCGTGCTGCACGGGCGTCGGGAATGGGGTCGGGAAGGTCTTGAGCGAGGCAACGGCGGGCGCCATCCTGAGCACCCTCTCCGGCATCGTCGCGACGTAGGAGGTGCCGGCGAGCACCATCGGCAGGTGCAGCAGGCTCGGCACTGCCAGCTGCACGGTCAGATCGATGTCGAACAGCCGGCGGACCAGCTCTTCCGTGCTGACCGAATAGGCGCTCGGTGCGCCAAACGCATGCGGCAGCGAGAAGAACTGCTCGGCGGTGAGGCTATCGCCGACCGTGGGATGATGCGCGTCGACGGCGCAGATCCAACGCACCGGCCGCAGTCGGACCATGCGCAGCGAGTCAGGCCAGGCCCGCGTCGCGTACAGCCTCAGGCTGTCCAGGCATACACAAAGATGCGCCTCCCCATACTCGAGCCGGGTCAGAATGCTCTCGGAGATCAGTTGCACCCGGCAGGAGATCCCGGGCGCGGCCACCGCGAGGCGCTTGATGAGCGCCGGCAGCAGATCGGGCATCGCCTCCTCCGAGATGATGATCGTGAACTCGCGCCGGGCCGTAGCCGGATCGAATTCCGGCTGAGTGCCGAGGGTGGCCTGGATGCGCAGCAGCGCCTCGCGCACCGGCTCGACCAGGGACTGCCCGCGCGGCGTCAGCTCCAGATTGCGTCCGACACGCACCAGCAGGGGATCGTTGAAGTATTCGCGCAGCTTGTGCAGCGCGGCGCTCATCGCCGGCTGTGATACGTAGAGTCTGTCGGCCGCACGGCTGATGTTCTTCTCGTGCAGCAACGCATCGAGAGAGATCAGCAGGTTGAGGTCGAAACGCCGCAGCTCGAGCACGGCTCATTATATAACGGGCGCCGACTCGCGCCGGACGAGCCGGCGCTCGGCGGCCGCCCGCGCCCGGTACTCCCGGGGAGTCATGCCGAAATGGGCCCGGAAGACGCGCCCGAAATGGGTCGCGCTGTTGAATCCGTGATCGAAGGCGATCGCGGTCACCGTGCGGCCGCGCTGGCTGTCCGCGAGCAGCGCCTGCGAAGAGCCTTCCAAACGCCGCGCGAGGATATAGCGGGCCACGGTCTCCTCCCCGTCCGAGAACAGATAATGCAGGTAACGGGTGGTGATCCTGCAGGCCCGGGCGATCTGCGCCGGCGACAGGTCGGGATCGTAGAGATGGGCGTGGATATAGTTGATGATGCGGATCCGGTGGGCCGTGCCGCGGGAGGAGCGCTCCGCGTGGGTCCGGGGCACCTGCGCGTAAGCGGCGCCCAGGAGGTCGAGGACGGCGGCCGCGATCTGCTCGGCCGACTCGCCGGCGAGCGAATGGCTGCACTGGAGCCAGTAGTCGCGCAGGAAGCCGGACATCAGCCCGCTGACGCCGGCCGCGGCGCGCATGGGAGTGCCGGCAAGGGACTCCGGGCAAGCGATGTGGCGGCGCAGCTTCGAGGTGGGGATTCCGAGCATGAGCATCCGGCTTCCCGCGGGGCAGCTGGCCTCGTAGTGGCGGCCGCCATCGCAAAAAGTGAAGTCACCGGTACGCAGCAGGGCCTCACGCCCATCCTGGCGCACCATGCCTTCGCCTTCGAGCTGCAGATGCACGAAGAACCGCGGCGGATGCATGCGGGCGCCCGCGGCGCGCGCCAGCCTGGCCTGTGCGTCGGAATCGACTTCCGTCAGAAGCATGTCGCCGAGCTCGGTCCAGGCGACCGGGGATCTGAAGGCGCCCTGAGGGTGCGGCGGGCCGTAATGCGCCGGTGCGTGGCACGGATCGGCCCCGGCAATGGCGGATGACTCGATGTATGTCATGTGCTCCCCCTCGCAATGCGACCGAAGCGCATATCTCCCTGGTTTTTATACGGAGGCGCCGCGGGGCGAACAAGCCGGCGGCGGTTATAGGTGGTATCGCGTGGCCCGGGGTGGCGGCTCGCCGAGGATTTTCGCGGGCGGCCTCGTGCCGTTTCGCCATCGGTGGAACACTCCTGGCCGATTGGCGGTACATCATGGGGAGGCCGAATCCCTGGGTCCGGAGCACAGACGATGAAGCAGGAAAACCTCGAGCAGTTGCTGCGCCGCAGCGGCAATCCGGTGCACATGCTGCGCAATTCGCAGATCGGCGCCTACGTCTATCCCGTGGTGCCGTACGAGTTCAGCAACTGGCGCGCCGAGCAGGTGGCCTGGCAGAAGACCGCCGTGCTCTATGATCAGTCGCACCACATGGCGGAGATCACCGTCAGGGGACCCGATGCACTCAAGATGCTGTCGTATCTCACCATCAACAGCTTCAACGGCTTCGTGCCGGGAAAGGCCAAGCAGATGGTGCCCTGCAGCCACGACGGCTACGTGATCGGCGACGGCATCCTGTTCTACCTGGACAGGGACGAGCTGCTGTTCGTCGGGCGCGCGCCCACGGTCAACTGGATCCAGTTTCACGCCGAGACCGGCGGCTACGAGGTAGAGGCGATCCGCGACGATCGCTCACCCTCTTATCCCCGTGGCAAGCCGGTCCATCGCCGGCACTTCCGCTTCCAGATCCAGGGACCGAACGCCATGCAGGTCCTCACGAAGCTCAACCGCGGGCCTCTGCCTGAGATCAAGTTCTTCAACCTGGGTGTCATCGACATCAAGGGACGCAAGGTGCGCTGCCTGCGCCATGGCATGGCCGGGGAGCCGGGACTCGAGATCTGGGGGCCGTACGCGGAGTACGACGAGATCCGCGAGGCCGTCCTCGAGGCGGGCAGGGAATTCGGGCTGAGGGAAGTGGGCGCGCGCGCGTACTCCAGCAACACCCTCGAGTCTGGTTGGATCCCCTCGCCGCTGCCGGCCGTGTACACCGGGGAGGAGATGCGCCCCTACCGCGAGTGGCTGCCGGCGAACGGCTACGAGGGCTCCGGCTCGATCGGCGGCAGCTTCGTCTCCGATAGCATCGAGGACTACTACCTCACCCCCTATGCGCTCGGCTACGGCCCCTTCATCAAGTTCGACCACGAGTTCATCGGCGCCGAGGCGCTCAGACGCCACGTCATCGAGCCGCAGCGCAGGAAGGTGACCTTCGCCTGGAACCCGGCCGATTTCATCAAGATTTACGCCTCCCTCCTCGAGCCCGAGGGGGAAAACTACAAGTACTTCGATTTCCCCAACTGTAATTACTCCTCGGCGTCATACGATAGGGTCATGGCCGGCGGCCGCACCGTCGGGTTTTCGATGTTCGGCGGCTATAGCTACAACGAGCGGACCGTGCTCTCCCTCGGTGTGGTCGATCCGGAGGTGCAGATCGGTGACGTGTTGACGCTGGTGTGGGGAGAGGAGGACGGCGGCACCCGCAAGCCCACCGTCGAGCCGCACAAGCAGCTGGACGTCCGGGTACGGGTCGCGGCGGCGCCCTACTCCAAGGCAGCCCGCGAGAGTTATCACTCGGGCTGGCGGACGCGCCAGAGCTGAGCCCGATCGGCCCGCGCCGCGGCGGATGCCTTCAATCCGCCGCGGCCAGCCAGCCCTCCAGCGCCGCGGTGACCGCCTGCGGGCGTTCCAGGGTGGTCATGTGGCCGCTATCCTCGATGACCGCGAGGCGCGCTCCGGTGATCATCCTGGCGATCTCCTCGTGCCGCGCCAGTGGGCTCCAGCCGTCCTGACGCCCGCAAAGAACCAGGGTCCGGCAGCGAACGGCGCGCATCACCGGCTCGGCCGAAGGGCGGTCGAGCAGAGCGCGGATCTGCGCGGCGAAGATACCGGGTGTCTTGCGCGCGATCATCGCGAGGATGCACTCGATCAGCGCCTCATCCTGCAGCCGATCGGGATGGACCATCCCCCGCAGCCACTCCCGGCCCATGACCCGCATGCCCTGCGACAAGGCAATGTCCAGCAGGCGGTATCGCTTGGCAGCCTCGGCCTCGCCGGCCTCCCCTTCGGGCCTCGCCTGATGCCCGGTATCGAGCAGGGCCAGC
This sequence comes from Gammaproteobacteria bacterium, assembly GCA_028870635.1. Taxonomy (GTDB): domain Bacteria; phylum Pseudomonadota; class Gammaproteobacteria; order Steroidobacterales; family Steroidobacteraceae; genus 13-2-20CM-66-19. The sequence continues at coordinate 41,016 of JAGWPE010000100.1, forward strand.
CTCGCAACGCGCTGCGGTGCGTTACGCAGGATCTCCAGCGCCACGCGGCCGCCCATGGAGTGGCCGGCGAGCGAGAACCGCGACGGAGCCGACTCGAGCGCCGATTTCGCCATCGACGCCAGCGAATCGGCTGCGCCGTAGTCGGCGACGATGCAGTCGTAGCGGCCCGACAACGCGGCGATCTGCGGTTCCCAGACGGCGCGATCGCACAACAGTCCCGGCAGCAACACCAAGGCGTGCGGATTCCGGCTCATTGTCAGGACTTGCCCAGGCTGTAATCCTGCTGAGTGGCGGCGTACTCGATGAAGAAATCGAGCGCGCGCGGATCGGCCATGGCGCTCACGTTGGCCGCCTTCTCCGGCGCCATGCCGAGGAGGATCCGCCGCACCGGTACCTCCATCTTCTTGCCCGTGAGCGTCATGGGAATGGCCGGCACGGGGATGATCTTGTCGGGAACATGGCGGGCCGTGCACTCGCGGCGCAAGGTCTCGCGGATACTGTCAGCGGACGCGGCGACGGCCGCCCCGGGCGCGAGCTTGACGAAAAGCGGCATGAAGAATCCGCCGTCCGGCAGGTCGAGGTTCACGATCAAGCTGTCCTCCACCTCGGGCAGAGCAGCAAGCGCGCGGTAGATCTCCGCCGTGCCGATCCTCACTCCGTAGCGGTTGAGCGTGGCATCCGAGCGCCCCAGCACGAAACAGCCGCCGCGTGCATTGATGCGAAAGAAATCCCCGTGCCGCCAAACGCCCGGGAACTGCTCGAAGTAGCTCTCCCGATAACGCTGGCCGTCGGGATCGTTCCAGAAGGCGACCGGCATGGAAGGCAGGGGCTGCGTGATGACCAGCTCGCCGACTTCATCGATCACGCTCGCACCGCGCTCGTTGAACGCCTCGACTGATACTCCCAGCGAGGGCGCCTGGATCTCCCCGGCGTATACCGGCAGCGTCGGCACGCCGCCCACGAATCCGGTGCAGCAATCGGTGCCCCCGCTGCCGTTGGCCACCCACAAGTCCTGCTTCACGTTGGAGTAGAACCAGGCCATGCAGCCCGCAGTGGCGGGAGAGCCGGCGAGAGAAATGCTTTTCAGGCGTGACAGGTCATAGCGCTCGCGCGGGACCACGCCCGAGCGCGCCATCTGCTCCACGTATGTCGGGCTGGCTCCCAGCATGGTGGCGTCCGCGTCGCGAGCCAGCTTCCACAGGACATCCGGAAAGGGGTGTGCGGGACTGCCGTCGTAGAGAACGGGGATCGCGCCGGTTGCGAGCGTGCTGGCGAGGAAGTTCCACAGCATCCAACCCGTAGTGGTGTAGAAGAGCAGCCGCTCACCCGGATGCAGATCGAAATGAAAGACCGCGTTCTTTTGCGTCTCCAGCAGAATGCCGCCATGGCCGTGCACGATCGCCTTGGGGAGTCCCGTCGTGCCGGAAGAGAACAGCGTCCACAGCGGCTGATCAAAGGGTACTTGCTCGAAGCGGAACTCGGCGGCATCGATGGCGGGGTGGTCGAGCACCTCGGACCAGGGCAAAGCGTCGGAGCACGGCGGGGCGGCGGCCGGGTCGAGGTAGGGCAGGTAGATCACCTCTCGCAAAGTGGGAAGCCCGGCGAGAATCCGCTCGAGCTCGCCCCTGCGATCGAAGGGTTTGCCGCCGTACCGGTAGCCGTCAACGCAAAACAGTATCTTCGGCGAGAGCTGCGCGAGCCGATCCAGGACGCCCCGCTCGCCGAAGTCCGGCGAGCAGCATGCCCAGATCGCCCCCACCGCCGTGGCAGCCAGCATGGCCACCACGGTCTGTGGGATGTTCGGCATCCAGGCGGCCACCCGGTCTCCCGGTTGTACGCCGAGGGCGCGCAAGCGCGTGGCCAGAATACGAACCTGCCGGCCGAGCTCCGGCCAGGCCAGAGCCTCCAGCGGCCGGCTCTCGCTGGCATGCAGCAGAGCGATGCCTCCCTTCCGCTCCCGGCGGAGCACGTTCTGAGCGTAGTTGAGGCGTGCGCCGGGGAACCACTCCGCCCCCGGCATGGATCGGCGGCCCAGCACCTGCGTGTACGGGGAGGAGGCCTCCACGCCGAGGTAGTCCCATAACGCGCCCCAGAACGACTCCAGGTCCTCGACCGACCAGCGCCAGAGCTCCCTGTAATCGCCGAGCGAGACCCCGCGCTCCCGCTCCAGCCACCGTCCGAACGCGGTTATGTTGGCATGCTGGATCCGCTCGGCACTCGGTGTCCAGAGAATCTCACCCTCTCGCATCGATGCTCGCGCTTACCCCCGCCTACTCGCCCATCTGCACACGCAGCGTGGCGTACCACTCCCGCGGGGCATTGTAGTAGGCGTCTATGAAACCGGCGGCATAGTTCGGCTGGCCCGAGGTGACGTAGCGGTCGTTGGTGAGATTGGTGCCGCCAACGGCAACGTCGTACTGTCCCGAGGGCGAGACGTAATGGAGCGAGGCATCCAGATTGCGCGTGACCGGACGCCACATCTGCGGCGTATTGAGCGAATCGTTGAACATGCTCGTAATGTAGCTGAATACAGGGATGAAGCGCAGCTGCGCCTGGTTGTTCAGCTCATACGTATAGACCGGATTGAAGGTGAACTTCCATCGAGGCGTCTTCGGCAGCCTGGCATTGAGCGGCGAGCCGCCGAGGCTGATGCTGCAGCCGGCCGCCTGTCCGCCGGGGCACACCGTGGTGCCATCGGGCAAGGCAGTCTCGGGGATGTTCGCATCAGCGTTCACGTATGTGTAGTACGCGTCCAGGAATGCCGCCGAGCCGTTGAGCTCCAGGCCCGTGTCCCCCACCAGCGACTGGGCCTGCAGCTCCCAGCCGAGGATCTTGGCGTTGCCGGCGTTGACGAGCGTCGGCGATGCGCCATGCTGCACGTTCAGCTGGATGGCATCGAAATCAGTATCGAACACGTCCGTGTTGACGATGAGATGCCGGTTGAACCAGGAGGACTTGAGCCCGAGCTCCCAGGCTTTGGAGGTTTCCGGGCCGAACTCGGCATCCTTGGGCGAGGGCTCCGGACCCGAGACACGGGTGGTCCAGCCTCCGGCCATGAAGCCCTTGCTCCAGCTCAAGTACGCCATCACGTCGTCGTTGAAATGAAACTGGATGCCGGCGGTCGGATCGAAGATGTGCCACTGCTGGCCGTCCGAGGTGCCGGGGAAATAATGCAGGAAGGGCTGGCCGGTCAGCACTGGATAGAGAGCCGATCCGAGCGGAAAGGAGTTGAGATCGCTCTGCCCGGGAAGGAAGTACGCCTGCGCATCCGTGTAACGGCCGCCCAAGGTGAATCCCCAGTGCGCGGTGGGATTGTAGTCCGCGTGAAAGTAAGCCGCGTAGTTGACGTTCTCAGCGTCGTTCGAGACGTCATAGACTTCCAGTATTCCCTCGAACGGTACGTAGTCGTGCACGTAGCCGGCTTCCTTGAAGTAATAAAGGCCGGTGACGTAGTTGAGCTTGCCGTCGAGCGCCTTGCCGAGGAGCTGGAGCTCCTGGGAGACCTGATACTGGTGCTGCGCGTCGATCACCTGGAAGAGCGTCTCGGGCGTGCCGTCGAGCTCCGTGCCGATCCGCCAGCGCATCTGCCGATACCCGGTGATCGACTTGACGCTCAGGTCGTCGTTGATCTGGTAGTCACCGGTCAGCGAGAAGCCGAAGACGTCGCTGCGCGCAAAGTCGAGGCCGACGCCGTAAGTCGTGTCGATGTTGCCGGTATTGCTGGCGGCACTGCCGAGATAGATGCGCGGAGTGTTGGTACCGAGATAGGTCGTGCCCGGATGATCGTTGATGTTGAAGGGCCCGGCGGGCCCGCCGACGTATCCCGCCCCCAGGAGCGGCGCGCCGCCGATCGACAGGCCCGGCACATGCGCGCGCGGCTGCGAGCAGATACCCCCAAACAACGCGTTGTCCTGCGAGCCGACCGGGAAGATCGGACCGATGCCCGGGATGGTCGTGGCCGCCGCGATGGCGCCCGGCAGGGTCGAGGCGTTGTTGCCGATGCACAGGTTGTACAGTGTCGAGAAAGTGGACGACAGCAGGTTCCCGGAATACGTCGCCACCACGACATTCGGCAGGGCGGTCTGGTTTTCGTGCGTCCAGTCACCCGTAAAGGTGAGCTTCAGCTTGTCGGTGGCGAGCCACAGCACCTTCGAGCGCATCATGGTCACACCGGTGCCCCCGTAGTCGCTCCCGGTCGCATAGCCGGACTCGGGATAGGCGGTCAGCGGGTCGACCACGAA
>JAGWPE010000101.1 GCA_028870635.1 Gammaproteobacteria bacterium
AGCTTCTGCGCATTCCGGGGGCCATCGAGGCTGGCGACGACCGACAGGGCACCGAGGCCCGGGAAGTTCAGCAAATGCTCGAGCGGCCCGCCCGCGGGCTCCTCGAGCTTCAGCAGGCCCCTCATCCGGGAGCGGTCGATTCCCAGCGTCACTTCGTAGTCGCCCTTCCCGTTGGTGCGGCGCGCGACGAGGCTGCCGCGCGCGTCCTGCATGGACTCGTAGTGCAGATTTCCCTGCACGTTCAGGCGCGCCGCCATGCCGGCCGCCGCAGGCTCGAGCACCAGAGTCCCGATCTCCATTCGATCGATGTCGATGGCCGGCATGCTCGAGCGGGAGCTGCTGCGGCCGCCGCTCGCGGGGGAGCTGACGGGCCGCCTGGCCACGTCGGCGGCGCGGATGGCGATGCTCTCGATGTGCATGTCCCAGGCGAGGAGCGCGAGCGGCGACCAGCGGACCGAAACTCCCCGGGCGCTCATCCAGAGGCCCTTCGGGTCGCGCAGCTCCAGGCTCACCAGCTCGATGTCCGAGGGAAATTTCCCGCCGAGCCCCGCGATGCGCACCCGCCCCGATGTGAGCTTCGCCGTCTCGCGCTCGAGCAATCGGCGCCCGCCCGCGGTGTTGCCGATGACCACGACCGCCGCGATGAGGATCAGCACCAGAAGGAGCAGCCCGCCCACGCCCCAGGCTGCGATGCGCGCCGCCCGCGGCATCAGAACGCCTGCCCGAGGCCGATGTAGATCTCGAAGCGGTCGTCGTTGGGCCGCCGCCTGGTGGGTAGCGCAATATCGAAGCGGATTGGACCGATTGAGGTGTAGTAGCGCACGCCCGTTCCCACGCCGAGGCGGTAGACGCTCCCGGAAGGACTCGAGACGCCGCCGCTGTCGGCGAAGACCACGAAACCAAAATTCGTGCCCACGCGCTGGCGCAGCTCGAGATTGAACGCCTGCATGTTGGTGCCGCCCGTGGGATTGCCGTCGGCGAACTCGGGGCCGACCGACTGGTATCGGTAGCCGCGCACGGTGCCGCTGCCGCCCGCGTAGAAGCGCTGATCCGGCGGCAGGCTGAACTGCGTCGCGCCCAAGGCCGCGCCGCTCAACACTCTCGCTGCGATCACGGAGCGGCCGGCCGGATCGCCCGCGAGCAGCTCGTGCAGATCGTAATAGGTGGCGATGCTGCCCTGCAGCACGATGTAGGTCTTGCCCGGGGTGCCGTAGGAGAAGGTCGGCGTGACGTTCAGCGAGATTCTGTAGCCGTGCGTCGGATCGTCGAGGGGCGAGGCGAGATCGGTGGAGTCGTAATACGTGCTGACCGGCAGCATCAGCAGGTTGTATTTGAAGCGCACGTTCTCCTGGTCGATGATCTCATGCTCATAGGAGAGCCCGGCATTGAGGCTCCAGAGGCTCGATAGCTTCCGGTTCAGCGATGTGCCTGCCGTCTCGCCCGTCTGGGTGTAGGCCTGCAGCGCCTGCCTCAGGGCGCGCACCTGGAATCCGAGCGTCTGGTTGGGACGGCGAAAATCGGGAATCGAGTAACCGAGCGACACATCGTAGCCGAGGCCGGTGGTCGCGGAGCCGCCGAGATTGATCGCGGTCGCCGAGGCGGTGAGCTGCTGCCCGTTGCCGAAGACATTACGGTCGGCCCAATTGACACCGAGGCTGCCGCCGAGGTCGCTCGAGTAGGCGGCGCTGACACCGATCAGGTAACGCTTGGCCTCCTGTACGGCGAACGCGATCGGCACCCGCTGATCCTGGCCGGCGCTGCCCAGACGCACGCTGACGGTGGTAAAGAGCCCGAGCGAGAGCAGGTCCTGCCGCGCCTTCTCGATGGCCGCCGCATCGTACAGCTCACCCGTGTGCACCAGCAGCCGCCGCCTGAGGAGGGTCTCGTGAACTTGCCGGAGTCCTTTGAACCCGATCGCGCCGATCCTGACCCGCGGCCCGGTCGTGACTCGGAAGGTCAGATCGAGGGTCCGCCGGGCCGGCACTTCGTATGCGACCGGCTTCTCCACCTTCGCGAACGCGTAGCCGGCATCCTGCAGCGCCGCCTGCAGGCCGGCTCCCGCGGCAAGGACGTCGGCGGCTACGGCCGGCGCACCGGGGGAGAGATGCATATTCTGCCGCATTCCTTCGGGCAAGGCCCCTTGGATTTCGATCCGGCCAACATGGAAAAGCGGTCCGAGCGTCGGATCGATCCTGACATGCGCGTCACTGCCCTTCGGCAGCGCCGCCAGGGTGTCGGCGAGCCGCGCGCTGTCGAGGCCCTTGCCCTTGATCGTGATCGAGACCGAGCCGTCGTAGTACCCGAAGCTCTGGAGGACCTCCTGCAGCCTCGGCACGTCGCCGCGCGCGCGCGCGATGAGGCCGAACGGATCCGTCGGCGCTGTCTTGCGCAGCGTCTCGAGCTGCGAAGTCTGCTTCAGCGTCGAGTCGATTGCCTTGTCTCCGGAGGAGACCCAATCGACGCCGTAGGACTGGGGGTTGGCCGCGTGCGCGCTGCGGGCGGCAAGGACGCCGCACGCAATGAGGATTACGAGGCCGCACGCTCTGCGAGCGGCGCCTGCAGCTTCAGGTACCCCGATGCGCATCCGGAACACTGGTTGAGCCACCCGCTCATCTGAATGGGCTCGAGCTCAGCGGCCCGAAGCTGCCGCGCTGCGGAGCGGGCGGCGCCGAGCTCGGCTCATCGGCTCAAACGGTCCGGATCGAGATTCTGTTCCTCTCAGCCGCCGAGTCGCGCGCGGACCAGGTCGGGTACCGATGCCAGCGCGGCATCGAGCGCCGCCGGGTTGTTGCCTCCCGCCTGCGCGAAATCCGGCCTGCCGCCGCCTCTGCCGCCGACCTTGGCGGCGATGGCACCGGCGAGCTCGCCGGCCTTGATGCGTGCGGTCTGATCCGCGGTCACACCGGCGACCAGCACTACCTTCTCCGGGCCCTCCACCGAGGCGAGTACCACCACGGCCGACTTCAACCGGTCCTTCAGCCGATCGACGGCGCTGCGCAGCGCGCCGGCATCGGCACCTTCGACCTTCGTGGCGACGATCTTCACTCCCTGAATGTCGACGGCTCCCGCGGCGAGATCGGCGCCCTGGCCCGAAGCCAGGCGGTCCTTGAGGGCGCGGACTTCCTTCTCCATCTGACGGATGCGCTCGAGCGCATCCTGCACCTTGTCCTTCACGTCCTCGCGCGAGCCGCGCAGCAACTGAGCGACGTCCCGCACCAAGGTGTCGTTCTGCTCCACGTGTTCGACAGCAGCCTCGCCCGTGATCGCCTCGATGCGGCGTACGCCGGAGGCCACGCCACTCTCGCTGATGATCTTGAACAGACCGATGTCTCCCGCGCGCTGCACGTGCGTGCCGCCGCAGAGCTCCATCGAGAAATCCCCGATGCGCAGCACCCGAACGTCCTTCTCGTACTTCTCACCGAAGAGAGCCATCGCGCCCGCGGCCACGGCATTCTCGTATCCCATGAGCCGGGTCTCCGCGGGGGCATTCATGCGGATCTGCGCGTTCACCAGCCGCTCGATGTCGATGAGCTCCGCGGGCGTGACGGATTGAAAATGCGAGAAGTCGAAGCGCAGCCGGTCGGGAGCCACGAGAGAGCCCTTCTGCTGCACGTGCGTACCCAACTTCTGGCGAAGCGCCGCATGCAGCAGGTGTGTCGCCGTATGGTTCAAAGCGACCGCCCGGCGACGATCTGCGTTTACCTGCGCCCGGACCACCTCACCGACGCGAATCTTTCCTTCTGAGACCCGGCCCAGGTGCGAGTGCGCCGCGCCGCGCTTGAGCGTGTCATGTACGACGAAGCGCAGTCCGGCGCCGGTGAGCTCGCCAGTGTCCCCGACCTGACCGCCCGCCTCCGCGTAGAAGGGCGTGCAATCGAGAAAGATCTCGCCCTCATCGCCGTCGCGCAGCTCCTCCACCGGGCTGCCGCCCTTGAGGAGCGCGACCACACGGCCGTCCGACTGCAGCCCCTCATAGCCTTGGAAAGCCGTGCGGGCATCCACCGCGGTGCCACCGCGTACGTCGACCCCGAACTTGCTCGCTTCCTGCGAGCGCCGCCTCTGCTCCTCCATGGCGGCGTCGAAACCTTCCTGATCGATGGTCAGGCCGCGCTCGCGCGCGATATCCGCCGTCAGGTCGGCGGGAAAGCCATAAGTATCGTAGAGCTTGAAGACGGTCTCGCCCGGAATGACCGCGCTTCCCCCCTCGTTCGCGCCGCTCGCCTGGATGGTCCTGACTATCGCGTCCTCGAGCAGCTCCATGCCGTTGGCCAGCGTCTCCGCGAAGCGCTCCTCCTCCTGCTTCAGGATCCGCTCGGCGAGCTCGCGGCCCCGGGTGAGCTCCGGATAGGCGGAGCTCATTTCCCGCTCCAGCACGGAAACCAGCTTGTAGAAGAAGGGCTCCTCGATGCCGAGCTTGTAGCCGTGACGCACGGCGCGGCGGATGATGCGCCGCAGCACGTATCCACGGCCCTCGTTCGAAGGCAACACACCGTCGACGATGAGGAACGTGCACGCGCGGATGTGGTCGGCAATGACGCGCAGGGAGCTCGACCCGAGGTCCGTCGTGTGCGCCAGCTCCGCCGCCGCGTGGATGAGGCTCTTGAAGAGGTCGATGTCGTAGTTCGAGTGCACACCCTGCAGCACAGCGGCGATGCGCTCGAGCCCCATGCCGGTGTCGACGGACGGCTTCGGCAGCGGGGTCAGCGTGCCATCCGCGGAGCGGTCGAACTGCATGAACACCAGATTCCAGATCTCGACGAAGCGGTCGCCGTCCTCCTCGGGAGAGCCGGGCGGCCCCCCGGGAATCCCGGGACCATGGTCGTAGAAGATCTCGCTGCAGGGACCGCAGGGACCGGTATCGCCCATCGCCCAGAAATTCGACTTCTCGCCCATGCGCGAGAAACGCGCGGCGGAAACGCCGACCTCCTTCAGCCAGATGTCCGCCGCCTCATCATCATCGCGGAACACGGTCACCCAGAGGCGCGCCGGATCGAGCCTCAGCGTGCCGGTCAGGAACTCCCAGGCGAAGCGGATCGCCTCGCGCTTGAAGTAATCGCCGAAGGAAAAGTTGCCCAGCATCTCGAAGAACGTGTGGTGCCGCCGTGTGAAGCCGACGTTCTCGAGGTCATTATGCTTGCCACCCGCGCGCACACACTTCTGGCTCGTCGCCGCGCGCGAGTACTCCCGTTTCTCCGAGCCCAGGAACACATCCTTAAACTGATTCATCCCCGCATTCGTAAACAGCAGCGTCGGATCATTCGCCGGCACCAGCGAAGACGAGTGCACCCGACGGTGCCCCTTGGTCTCAAAAAACCGCAGAAAATCTTCACGAATC
>JAGWPE010000102.1 GCA_028870635.1 Gammaproteobacteria bacterium
ACACGATGATCAGCGATGTCGATCCCGGCTACGACATGTGCTCGAGCGTCACGGACCAGGGCATGATGGCCGGCAAGAACATCGGCGACCTGCTCAACGCCAAGGGCATCTCCTGGGGCGGCTTCATGGGCGGCTTCGATCTCGGCGTGGCCGACGCCAATGGCACTACCGGTTGCGGCCGCAGCACGTTCTCGAGCGTCGTCAACGAGACCGTGTCGGACTACATCCCGCACCACAACTGGTTCCAGTACTTCAAGTCGACCGCGAATCCGACGCACGCGCGGCCCAATTCCGTGGCCGCGATCGGCCATACGAATGACGCCGACGGCACGGTGGATCCGGCCAACCACGAGTACGGCCTGAGGGACTTCTACGCGGCGGTCGAGGCGGGCAATTTCCCGGCCGTCTCGTTCCTCAAGGCCCAGGCGTACCAGGACGGCCATGCCGGCTATTCCGATCCGCTCGACGAGCAGGCCTTCGTGACCAAGGTCATCAACTTCCTCGAGAGCCGGCCCGAGTGGCGCGACACGGCGGTCGTCATCACCTGGGACGATTCCGACGGCTGGTATGATCATGCTTACGTCAACCCGGCCAGCCCGTCCTTCGACCCGGCGGCCGACCAGCTCAACGGCTCCGGTGTGTGTGGCACCGGGACGCCCGTGAACGGTCTGAATGGCAAGCCGGTCAACGGCCGGTGCGGCCCCGGGACACGGCTGCCGTTCCTGGTCATCTCCCCGTACGCGAAGGCCAACTACGTGAGCCACACTCATATCTCGCAGGCATCGGTCGTGCGCTTCATCGAGGACAACTGGCTGCATGGCGAGCGGCTCGGCGGCGGCGCGTTCGACGCGACCACCGGCAGCATCATGGACATGTTCGACTTCTCGAAGGGTCCGCGGAATCCGAAGCTCTTCCTGAGCTCCGATACCGGCCTGGCTCTGGATCGGGACGACTTCGCCGCTGCCCGGTAGCCGCGTGAGTGACCGGCTGCGCGCCGCTGACGCGGGACTGCGGCTCGGCGCGCTGCTTCTCGCAGCAGCGCTCGCCCTGGCAGGAGCACCTGGCAGGGCCGGCGCTGCGCAGAGGCTCGCTGGGGGAGCCCCGCGGCTGGCGCGGGGCTTCAATCCGCATCCCGCCGCGTTGCGGGAGCCGTCCGTACGGCCGCTTTCCGCGGTCGCGCAGCTCGGTGCAAAGCTCTTTCGCGACCCGCGCCTCTCGGGGTCCGGGCGCCTCTCCTGTGCGAGCTGCCACAGTCCGCCACATGCCTATGGTCCGCCTGGGAGCACCTCGGTGGTGTTGGGTGGCCCGCGCCTGCGCACGCCCGGAGTGCGCGCGGTGCCTTCGCTGCGATATCTTTACCGGCAGCCGGCCTTCAGCATCGGTCCCGACTCCCAAGGCGACAACGACCAGGTGGTCTCGCTCGCCCAGCAGGCGCTGCAGGCTGCAGGTCACACGAGGATCCGCAAGACGGCTGCATCACCGCAAGCTGCCGCCGCCAACCTCGTGCCACAGGGTGGTCTCTTCTGGGACGGGCGCGCCGATACCCTCGAGCAGCAGATCAACGGTCCGCTCTACAACCCGCTGGAGATGGACGCCGGACGGCCGGCGCGCGTGCTCGGCAAGCTCGAGACCGCACCCTATGCGCAGGACTTCGTGCGGCTCTTCGGCCCAGGCGTCTTCGAGAATCCGCATCTAGCCATCGATGAGGCGATGTTCGCCATCGCGCGCTACCAGATCGAGAACCCCGATTTCCATCCCTTCACGAGCAAGTTCGATGCGTGGCTCGCCGGCAAGGCGCGCTTCACGCCGGCGGAGCTGCGCGGCTACCGGCTCTTCAACGATCCGGCCAAGGGCAATTGCTCCGCCTGTCACCTGGATCACCCGACACCGGACGGCTTGCCGCCGCTCTTCACCGATTTTCAGTACGAGGCGCTCGGCGTGCCGCGCAACCCGGTGATCCCGGCCAATCGCAACCCACGCTACTACGATCTCGGCGTCTGCGGGCCGTATCGGGCGGATCTTCGCCGGCAGACTCAGTACTGCGGGATGTTCCTCACTCCGAGCCTGCGCAACGTCGCCACCAGGCAGGTGTTCTTTCACAACGGTGTGTTTCATTCGCTCGAGCGGGTGCTCGACTTCTATGTCGATCGTGACCTGCACCCGGGGCGCTTCTACCCGCGGGATGCGGCCGGCCGGGTGATCGAGTACGACGACCTCCCTGCACGGTACCGGGGCAACGTCGACAGGGTGGATGCGCCGTTCAATCGCCACCCCGGCGACCGACCCGCGCTCAGCCCCGCCGAGATCCGGGACGTCATCGCGTTCCTCGATACGCTGACCGACGGGTATACGGGCCCGCGCCACTGAGAAGGCGGGGCCTGCGACGGCAGGGGCGGTGAGTGGCGGATTTCACCCGCTCAGCCGTCTTCAAGACAAAGAGATGATTGGCAGCGCCCGCATGAGAATTTCCCGGACCCTGTGCGCCGCGGCGGCGCTGCTCGCTTGCCTCCCGCCGGCTGATGCGACCACCGCGATCACCGCCGGAAACGCGCGCTTCGAATTCCTCACGCCGTCGCTCGTGCGCATGGAGTACGCACCGAGCGGCCGCTTTGTCGATGCAGCGACGGCCGTGGTGCGCAAGAGAGACTGGCCCGCGGTTGCCGTCACGAGCCGCCGCAGCGGCGGCTGGCTGATTCTCGGCACCCGCGCGCTGAGCCTGCGCTACCGGCTGGATTCGGGCGCATTCAGCGCGGCCAATCTCTCGGTGAGCTGGCGGGACCCCTCCGGCGGCCTGCACGCCTGGCTTCCAGGGCAAGCCGACCCCGGAAATCTCGGCGGCCTCACGTATTCCCTGGACAACATCGAGCGCGGCAATCTGCCGCCGCCCGGCGACGATCTCGGCAGTCCCGTGCACGATGTGATTCCGGGCATCGACGTGCTGCTCGCGCCCGCGACCCCGGGACTCTTGAGCCGCAGCGGCTACGCCTTGCTCGATGACAGCGCGACTCCGGTCTGGAATGCCGGCCGCTCCTGGATCGAGCCGCGCCCGGGACCGAAGGGCCAGGACTGGTATCTCTTCACTTACAACCGCGATTACCACGAGCCTCTCGCGGAATACGCCGAGCTCTGCGGGCCCGTGCCGATGATTCCGCGGTATGCGCTCGGGCCGTGGATCACCGACCTCAACTTCGAATACTTCCCGGGGACTGCCGCGACGCGCTCGCCGGCGATGCGGCGCTACGGCGAGCGACATCTCGAGACGGAAGTGGCGCGGCTGCTGGCCAGCGGCATTCCGCTCTCGGGACTCGTGCTCGATTTCGCCTGGCACAACTACGGCTGGCAGGGAGGGTACGATTGGAGCCCGCTCATCCCGCATCCCCGGCAGCTCATCGCGTGGCTGCACGCGCGCGGGCTCGGACTCTCCCTCAACGATCATCCGGGCTATGCCAACACGCGGGAGAGCAGCCTCTCTTACAGCGACAGCCACGCCCCGCAGGTGCTGCGGGCGCTCGGACGGGCAGTGCCGCCGGCGCCCTCGTACGATCAGAGCCTCGCCGGAGTCTGGAAGTTCTCCCCCGATCCGCACGATGCGGGACTGAAGGGCCGCTGGTACGCCACCGGATATGACGATGCCCGCTGGCGTGCCGTCCGCACCGGTGACTCCTGGCAGCAGCAGGGCTTTCCCGCGTACCAGGGAATCGGTTGGTACAGGCGCGCGTTCCGCGCGCCGGCCGCGCTTCCATCCGCCGTCTATCTTTATCTCGGCCAGGTGGCGAGCACCTACCGGCTGTTCGTCAACGGCGAGGAGGTGCAGCACAGCCACGTACAGTGGCCGCGCCGGCTGACTTACGCAGACGTCACGGCTGCGTTGAAACCGGGGCAGCGCAACGTCATCACCTTGCGCGTGGTGCCGCCGCCGCCGCCCGCGGCGCCAGCCGGCATTCTGCGCGGTCCGGTCGCGCTGCGGAACGTCGAGCCGCCGCCACGGATCTATCTCGATCTCGCCGATCGCCGGCAAGCGCGGATCTCGATGAGCGATGTGCACGCGCCGCTCCTGCGCCAGGGAATGGATTTCTGGTGGGTCGACGGCGGCGGCGGTGCGGCGCAGATGCCCGGGCTCGACCCGCAGCTTTGGACCAATGAGGTTTTCTACGAGGCCACCGGGCGGCAGACCGGCAAGCGTGCATTCATCCTGAGCCGCTACGGCGGCTGGGGCAGCGAGCGTTATCCCGGATACTTCACCGGCGATGCTTACTCGCAGTGGCGGGTGCTCGCCTACGAGGTTGCGTACACCGCACGCGGCGGTAACGTCCTCGTGCCGTACATCAGCAACGACATCGGGGGCTTTCACGGCGCGAAGATTCCCTTCGACCTCTATGCGCGCTGGATCGAGTTCGGCGCCTTCAGCCCCATCCTGCGCATGCACAGCGCGCACGAGAATCCGCTCGAGGGCAACACGCGCATGCCCTGGGTGTACGGACCGAAGGGTGTGGCGCTCATGCGGAAGTACTTCACGCTGCGCGCACGGCTCATTCCATATATCTACACGTACGCCTGGCAGGCGCACGAGCGCTCCCTGCCGCTCCTGCGCCCGCTGTATCTCGAGTGGCCGGATCTCGAGCAGGCTTACCGCCACTTTCACGAGTATTACTTCGGCGAAGAGCTGCTGGTCGCTCCGGTCCTGCATGCCGGCGGCGAGCGTACCGTCTACCTGCCGCCCGGCAGGTGGATGGACTTCTTTACGGCCAAGCGCTATCGCGGCAACAGCACGTTCACCTCCCGCTATGCGGTGGACGAGACACCGGTCTTCGTGCGCGCAGGCGCCATCATTCCCGAGCGGGCCGCCCCGCGCGGCCGCGCGGGCGCGGGCCGTGATGACTTGACGGTCAACATCTATGGCGAAGGCGACGGCCGCTTCGAGCTCTATGAGGATGATGGAATCTCCCTCGGCTACGAGCGGGGCAGGTATGCGCTGACGCCGATGAGTTATCACACGTCCGCCGCCGGCCATCGGCTCGTCGTGGGCCCGACCAGCGGGTCCTATGCCGGGCAGGAGGAGAAGAGGGCGTATGGAGTGCGCATTCATACGGCGAGCCGCCCGGCGTCGATCTCAGTCGACGGCAAGCGCCTGGCTCACTGGCGCTGGGGCGCGAACGGTTCGACCGCATATTTGACGCTGCCCGTCGAGAGCATCCGTCACGCGCTCACGGTCACGTGGTAGGCTCCCGGGCCTCCGAGGAGGCGCCAGAATGCGAAGCAGACAGTCGAGCCTTGCCGCCGCGAGTCTGGCTGCGATTGCAGTCGTAATCCTGGCCGCGATTGCAGCCGCAGCGCTCGTGAGCCCCATTGCCCGCGCCGCCGAGGCGGCAGGTGATGACAACCCCTACCTGTGGCTGGCGCAGATCCACGGAAAGAAGGCGCTCGCCTGGGTCGAGGCCCGCAACGGCCGCAGCGACCTTGCGCTGAAAACCGATCCGGCGTACGCCCGCGACCGCTCGCAGATCCTCGCTGTGCTCAATGCCAACACGCGCATTCCCGAAGGCACGCTCGATCACGGCTGGGTGCTCAACTTCTGGCAGGGCGTAGATCACGTGCGCGGCATCTGGCGGCGCACCACGATCGCCGACTACGCGCGCAAGGCGCCGCACTGGCAAACCCTCCTCGATGTCGACCGGCTCGACAGGCAGTTGCACGAGGACTGGGTATGGAAGGGCGCCGACTGCACCGCCGGCTTCGACCGCTGCCTGGTGAAGCTCTCCCCCGGCGGCGGTGATGCCGCCGAAGTGCGCGAGTACGATCCGCGCAGCCGCCGTTTCATTCCCGACGGCTTCAGGCTCCCCGTCGCCAAGGGGGAAGCCGTGTACCTGCGGCCCGATGCGGTGCTGGTGGCGACCGACTTCGGGCACGGCTCCATGACGCCATCGTCCTATCCGCGCATCGTGAAGCTGTGGCGCCGGGGCGAGCCGCTCTCGGGCGCGCGCACGGTGTTCGAGGGCCGCCCCGATGACATGGCGGTGATGCCCTTCGTATTTCACGGTCCATACGGCACGGTGGCGCTCATCATCCGCCGTCCGAGCTTCTTCGCCGCCGATTACTACGTGCTGCGCTCCGACGGCACGACGCTCAAGCTGCCGCTGCCCGAGGACGCGCAAGTCGAGGGTGTCACGCGCGGACAGCTGATCGCTGCGCTGCAGAACTCCTGGACGGTCGGCGGCCGCACGATCGGGCAGGGCGCCCTCATCGCATTTCCCGTGTTGGCGTATGCGCGCACGGGTCACGCGCAGCCGGTATCGGTGCTCTACACGCCCGGTCCTCACTCGATGATCGACGAGGTCGGGGCCGGTGAGGACGCCGTTTACGCCTCGATCTACCAGGATGTCACCGGCTCCATCCATGAGTTTCGTCCGACGGCCCATGGAGGATGGGGTGACAGGCGGCTCGGTCTGCCGCGCGGCGGCTCGACCTCCATCGTCGCCACCAACGACTGGGGACCGCAGGCTTATTTCACCTTCCAGAGCTTCCTCACGCCGCCCTCTCTCTATGCCTACGGCGGCCGGGGCTCGCCGCAGCTCATCAAGTCGCAGCCCGGCGTGTTCGATGCCCGGGGAATCGCGGTCCGCCAGTACTGGGCGGCGTCTAAGGACGGCACCAGGGTGCCGTACTTCCTCATCCGGCCGAAGAAGGCCACGGGTCCGATTCCAACCATCCTCTACGGGTACGGCGGCTTTCAGATGTCGCTCACGCCTTGGTATTGGAACGACGGCCATCGGCCGCTCGATGCGGGTGAGACCTGGCTCGCCCGGGGCGGCGCCATCGCCGTCGCCAACATCCGGGGAGGCGGGGAGTTCGGACCGGCCTGGCACCAGGCCGCCTTGAAATACCACCGGCAGCGCGCTTACGAGGACTTCGAGGCGGTCGCGGCCGACATCGAGCGGCGCGGCTTCTCGACCCCGAAGAAGCTCGGCATCGTCGGCGCCTCCAACGGCGGACTCCTCGTCTCGACCGTCATGGTCCAGCGGCCCGATCTCTTCGCCGCGGTGGTGTGTCAGCGCCCGCTCATCGACATGCTGCGCTACACGCACTACGGCGCGGGGGCGTCGTGGATCGGCGAGTATGGCGATCCCGCCGATCCGCGGATGGCGGCCTACATCCGCAGCTACTCGCCGTTTCAGAACGTCCGGCGCGGTGTCGATTACCCGCCCATCCTCTTCATCACCGAGACGACGGACGATCGGGTCACGCCGGTGTTTGCACGCATGATGGCCGCCAAGATGGAGGCGCAGGGGCACGATGTGCTCTTCAACGAGGCTACCGAGGGCGGCCACGGCCCGGGAGCGACCCATGCCGAGGAGGCGCAGTACTGGGCGCTCTCCTACACCTTCCTCGCGAAGCGGCTCGGACTCTAGCGGGCCAGGCACACGGACGTGCCCCGCCGCCGCAGGGCGAGGCGGTGCTTTCAGCGAAGCACTGCTTCGCTCCGCCGAGCGCGCTTTGGGCAAAAACCACGCTTTTTGCCCAAAGCAGCGCTTCGTTCGCGCAGGATGCCCGGATCCAGCGCTTTAGACTAGGCGCGCAGCTTGCTTGTGGACCGGCCCACGGGCCACGTCTGACGGGAGAAGCCATGGCTGCACGTCTATTGCTCGGCGCCGCCGCTGCCGGCGCCATCTCCATGTACCTTCTCGATCCAGACCACGGCCGGCGCCGCCGCGCCGTGCTGCGCGACCGGGTGGCAAGCGGTGTCGGCCGCCTCGATGATGCGAGGAGCGTCGCCTCGCGGGATCTGCGCAATCGCGCACGCGGCGTTGCCCACGAGGTTCGCGCCCGCTTCACGCGCGAGGAGGTTCCCGATGAGATCCTCTGCGAGCGCGTGCGCTCGCGTCTCGGCGGGGCTGTTTCCCACCCCGGGGCGATCGAGGTCGCGGCGCTCTCCGGCAGGGTGACCCTGAGCGGTGCCGTCCTCGAGCGGGAATACGTGCGCTTGTTGCGGACGGTGTGGGCGGTACGAGGCGTAGCTGACGTCGAAGATCGGCTCGCGGTGTATGAGAGCCCTGCGGGGATCTCGGCCCTGCAGGGCGGCGGCAAGGCGGCAGGGCGCCGCTTCGGGCCGTGGCAGGAAAACTGGCCGCCCGGCGTGCGCGTGATCATGGGCGCGGCGGGCGGGGCGCTCCTCATCAACGCGCTCGCCGGCAGGCGCAGCGCGCTCGGCCTGCTCGGCGGACTCGCGGGCGCGGCGCTCATCGCGCGCAGCAGCACCAACATGCCGATCGACCGGCTGGTCGGCGTGCGCAGTCCCGCGATGGAGCTGCAGAAGTGCATCGACGTGGCCGCGCCCATCGAGCAGGTGTTTGAGACGTTCTCGCAGCTCGAGCGTCTGCCGGAGCTCATGACTCACGTGCGCGAAGTGCGCGTGAGAGGGGACGGCACCTCGCAATGGACGGTGGATGGCCCCGCGGGACGCACGATCTCGTGGGAAGCGGTGACGACGCGTCTGGAGCCCAACAGGCTCATCGCGTGGCGAACGCTTCCGGGCTCAGCGTTGGAGCATGCGGGGTTGCTGCGATTCGAGCCGACTCAGAGCGGAACGCGCGTCCTGGTGACGATGAGCTACACGCCGCCGGGCGGTGCGCTGGGCCACGCGCTCGCGCGCCTCTTCGGCACGGACCCGAAGACGGAGCTCAACGATGACCTTTTGCGGATGAAAGTGTTCCTGGAGACGGGGCGCCGCGCTCACGACGCCGCTGCCTCCGCGCGGCATTAATGAAGAATCTCCTCCACCGCGACGGGTCTGTTGCGGTGGAGGATGGCCCGAACGCTGTCGATCTCGTAATCCGTGCACGGATGCACCGTGATGGCCGAGCGGTTCCGGGCAGCCTGTGATGGCCGTCACGGCCACTGCCGGGCATGCCGGCTGCTCTACGGCTAGAATCTGCAGTTGCCGCGCCTGCAACCCAAAGAAGGAGCTCGTGCCCATTCTGTTCAATCGCCGCGATCACGTTGCCGCCGCGGAAGGCGAGCGGCGGCGCGGACCTGACAGGCGCACTCGTGTGGCTCGCGCGCTCGTGTACGGCAGCTTCAGGCCGCGACGGCTCGGGCCGCGGCGCACGGGAGAGCAGGCGCTCGGCGCGACCGACTGGTACCACCCATGGTGGCTTGCGATCGCCACCCTCATTCTCGCCCTCTGCGCGGGCGATGCGGTGCTGACGGTCGTGCTCATCAGCCGCGGCGCCTGCGAGCTCAATCCTCTGCTTGCGCCGCTGATCGGCGGCTCGGGTGCGCTCTTCGTGGCCGTGAAGATCGGCATCACCGGCGCTGGCGTGGTGCTGCTCACTCTGCTCTCGCGTGTCAAGGCTTTTGGGCGGTTACCGGTAGCGCTCCTCCTTTACGCGGTGCTTGCCGGGTACGGCACGCTCATCGCCTACGAGCTGCGCCTCCTCGAGCAGCTGTAAGAAGCTTAATTCCTTTTAATTCAACGACTGGCGCGCGCTTTTCAATTTCCTCGCGCGCGCGTTTCGGCTAGACTAGCGCTTCGCTTTTTCCGCCTCCCCATGCTCG
Organism: Gammaproteobacteria bacterium; assembly: GCA_028870635.1. Classification (GTDB taxonomy): domain Bacteria; phylum Pseudomonadota; class Gammaproteobacteria; order Steroidobacterales; family Steroidobacteraceae; genus 13-2-20CM-66-19. The sequence goes on from JAGWPE010000102.1 coordinate 9,553, forward strand.
AACCTACACCTCTTTTCGGCGGCAACGCCGCCTTTCTCGATGCCCTCTACGAACAGTACCTTCGCGACCCGGCGAGCGTAGAGGAGAACTGGCGACGCTACTTCGAGAACCTGCCGGGGCCGAAGGGCACGGAGCGTCCGCAGGGGCCGATCGAGGCGGCACTCGCCGAGCGCGCGCGCCAGCCCCGGGCGGCGGCGGCGGCCGCCGCGGCGCCGCCTGCGGATGACGGCCTCAATGCCAGGCAGGCCGCGGTGTCGCGGCTCATCCAGATCTGGACCAATCGCGGCCACCTGGTCGCGAACCTCGATCCGCTCGGCCTCGTGCAGCGGCCGCGCCCGCCGGTGCTGCAGCTCGAATACTTCGGCCTCGGCGCCGCCGATCTCGACTCTGAGTTCTTCACCGCCAGCCGCACCCCGGCGGTGCCGCAGCGGATGAAGCTGCGCGAGATCCTCGAGCAGCTCGAGACCATCTACGCGGGCCCGATCGGCGCCGAGTTCGCGCACATGTCGGAGTCGCAGGAGCGCCTCTGGCTGCAGGACCAGTTCCAGTCCGGCCGGCTCCTGCATCGCTTCACCACCGAGGAGAAGCGCAACATCCTCTGGCAGCTCACCGCCGCCGAGGGCCTCGAGCGCTACCTCCACACCAAGTACGTCGGCCAGAAGCGCTTCTCGCTCGAGGGCGGTGAGACACTGCTGCCGCTCCTCGATGACCTCATCCAGAGCTGTGGCGGGGCGAAGATCGAGGAAGTCGTGATCGGCATGGCGCACCGCGGGCGCCTGAATGTCCTGGTCAATCTCCTCGGCAAATCCCCGGCGACGCTCTTCTCGGAGTTCGAGGGCGCCTATGACCTGAGCCACCTCAAGGGCTCGGGCGATGTGAAGTATCACAAGGGCTTCTCCTCGGACCTGCGCACCGCCGCGGGCAACGTTCACACCGTGCTGGCCTTCAACCCCTCGCATCTCGAGGTGGCCAACCCCGTGGTCGAGGGCTCGGTGCGCGCGCGCCAGGAGCGGCGCAACGACGCCAAGGGCGATCGGGTGCTGCCGCTCCTCATCCACGGCGATGCCGCGTTCGCCGGCCAGGGCGTCGTGATGGAGACGCTGCAGCTCTCCCAGGCCCGCGGTTTCTACACCGGCGGCACCGTCCACGTCATCATCAACAACCAGGTGGGCTTCACCACATCGGAGCCCGCCGATGCCCGCTCGACGCTCTACTGCAGCGACGTCGCCAAGATGTTGGAAGCTCCGATCTTCCACGTCAACGCCGACGATCCCGAAGCGGCCGTGTTCGTTGCGCGCCTCGCGCTCGAGTACCGCATGCGTTTCCACAAGGACGTGGTGATCGACCTCGTCTGCTACCGGCGCCTCGGCCACAACGAGGCGGATGAGCCGGCCGCCACCCAGCCGGTCATGTACGGCGTCATCCGCCAGCACCCGACCACCCGGCAGATCTATGCCGGCAGGCTCGTGGCCGAGGGCGTCCTCGCTCAGGGGGATACCGATGCGATGCTGGAGCAATATCGCGAGGGGCTCGACGAGGGCCGCCCGCAGGCGCGCGCCGCGCTGGGGATGATCGGCAACAAATTCACCGTCGATTGGACGCGTTACGCCCAGGCCGACTGGACGGAGAGAGTGCGCACCGGCGTGGAGCTCCCGCGCCTGCAATCCCTCGGCAAGCGATTGCTGGAGCTGCCGCCGGAGCTGACGCTGCACCCTCGGGTCGCTCATATCATGGGCAACCGCAAGAAGATGCTCGCGGGCGAGGTGCCGCTCGACTGGGGCTGCGCGGAAACACTCGCCTGCGCGTCGCTGGTCGAGGAGGGCTTCTCGGTCCGCCTCTGCGGACAGGACAGCGGGCGCGGTACCTTCTTTCACCGGCACGCGGTGCTGCACGATCAGGGCTCCAACCGGGTGTACATTCCGCTGCAGCACCTCGCCGAGCCGCAGCCGCGGGTCGAGATCATCGACTCGGTGCTCTCGGAAGAGGCGGTGATGGGCTTCGAGTACGGCTACTCGACCACGGAGCCCAACTCTCTCTCCATCTGGGAAGGGCAGTACGGCGACTTCGCCAACGGCGCCCAGGTCATCATCGATCAGTTCATCAGCTCCGGCGAAGCCAAGTGGGAGCGCTATTGCGGGCTCGTGCTCTTCCTCCCCCATGGCTACGAGGGGGCCGGACCCGAGCATTCCTCAGCGCGCCTGGAGCGGTATCTGCAGCTCTGCGCGGAATCCAACATGCAGGTGTGCGTGCCCTCGACGCCCGCGCAGATGTTCCACATGCTGCGCCGGCAGATGCTGCAGTCCTTCCGCAAGCCGCTCATCGTCATGTCGCCGAAGAGCCTGTTGCGGCACGACCTCTCGGTCTCGACCCTCGAGGAGCTGACCCACGGCGGCTTCGCCCGGGTGATCGGCGAGAGCGACGAGCTGCCCGCGCAGTCCGTGCGCCGGGTGGTCTTCTGCAGCGGGAAGGTCTATTTCGATCTGCTGAAGGCGCGGCGCAAGGACGGCATCCGCGATGTCGCCCTCGTGCGCATCGAGCAGCTCTACCCGTTCCCGACCGAGGACTACGAGGCGGTGCTCGCGCGCTATCCGAACCTGCGCGAAGTGGTGTGGTGTCAGGAGGAGCCGCAGAACCAGGGCGCCTGGTACCAGATCCGCCACCGCCTGCAGGAGCCGCTGGGCCAGCGCCGCATCGTGCTCTACGCCGGACGCGCGCCGGCCGCGGCGCCCGCGACGGGCATCGGCAAGATCCATGAGGCCGAGCAGCAGTCCCTCATCAACGCGGCGCTGCATGCCACGGCGACGGAGGATTCTGCGAGAGAGACGACACGGCTCACGCCGGACGCCGCTCCCGCGACACCGCTCAGAAAGAAGAGCTCTTAACGTCTTCTGCGCCAATGAGAAGAGAGATACCCGGCTTTCATACAGTCAAGAGATGCGATGACCGAGATTAAGGTTCCTCAGCTGCCCGAGTCCATTACCGATGCGACGCTGGTCGCCTGGCACAAGAAGCCGGGTGAGGCCGTGAAGCGCGATGAGAATCTCGCCGACCTCGAGACGGACAAGGTCGTGCTCGAAGTGCCTGCGCCCGCCAACGGGGTGTTGCGCGAGGTGAAGGTGGCGACGGGCACAGTCGTCACCGCCGGACAGCTGTTGGCTCTGATCGAGGAAGGTGCCCAGGCTGTGGCAACGGCTGCCGCCGCGAAACAGGCAATGCCGGCAGAGGAGCTCAAGGCCACCGGCACGGATGCCGGCAAGGACAAGCTCAGCCCCTCCGTCCGCCGGCTCATCGAAGAGAACCGGCTGGATGTCGCGACCATTCCGGCGAGCGGGCGCGATGGGCGGCTGACCAAGTCCGACGTCGTGGACTTCCTCGGCCGCAAGTCCGGCACGGCACCTGCCGCGGCTTCGACTTCAGCGCCGACGAGCGCATCTGCATCTGTTTCTGCAACCGCTGCTGCGCCGGCTGCGCGCACATCGGCGCCCACAGCGCCCGTTCTGCCGGCAAGCGCCCGGGGCGAGCATCGCGTGCCGATGACGCGTCTGCGTCAACGCATCGCGCAGCGCCTGGTGGAGGCGCAGTCCAGCCAAGCACTCCTGACTTCATTCAACGAGATCGACCTCGCTGCGGTGCAGGAGCTGCGCGCCCGCCACAAGGACCGCTTCGAGAAGGATCATGGCGTGAAGCTCGGCTTCATGTCCTTCTTCGTGAAGGCCTGCATCGAGGCGCTGAAGAAATTCCCGGTCGTCAACGCCTCGGTCGACGGCAACGACATCGTCTATCACGAGTTCTACGACATCGGCGTCGCGGTTTCCACGGAGCGCGGCCTCGTCGTACCCATCGTCAGGGACGCCGACGTCAAGAGCTTCGCGGCCATCGAGAAGGAGATCGGGGACTATGCGAAGAAGGCCCGCTCGGGCGGTCTTGCCATCGAGGACCTGACCGGCGGGACCTTCACCATCACCAATGGCGGGGTCTTCGGCTCCCTGATGTCGACACCCATCGTCAATGCGCCGCAGAGCGCCATCCTGGGGATGCACAAGATCCAGGAGCGGCCGATGGTCGTGGGCGGTCAGATCGCCATTCGCCCCATGATGTACATCGCCATCACCTACGATCACCGCATCATCGATGGCCGAGAGGCCGTGCAGTTCCTCGTGACGGTCAAGGACTGCCTCGAGGATCCCGGCCGCATGCTGTTGGGGGTATGAGCCATGGCTGACTCCTTCGACGTCGTCGTCATCGGCGGCGGCCCGGCCGGCTACCCGGCCGCCATCCGCGCCGGGCAAAACAAGCTCAGCGTCGCCTGCATCGACGAATGGAAGAACCGCGACGGCACTATGTCCTTCGGCGGCACATGCCTCAACGCCGGTTGCATTCCCTCCAAGGCGCTGCTCGAGTCGACCGAGATGTATCACCGCCTCCAGGAGGAGTTCCCGGTGCACGGCATCCGCGCGAGCGGTGTCAGCTTCGATGTCGCCCAGATGCAGAAGCGCAAGGGCGGCATCGTCAAGACGATGACACAGGGCATCCTTGCCCTGTTCAAGGCCAGCGGAGTGACGCCGCTGCAGGGACACGGGAAGCTCCTGCCCGGGCGGCGCGTGGCGTTCTCTGCTCCTGATGGGACGCGCCGGGAGTTGACCGCAAAGCACGTGATCCTCGCCTCGGGCTCCGCGCCCATCGAGCTCAGGTCCGCGCCTTTCCAGGCGCCGCACATCATCGATTCGTGGGGTGCGCTCGACCTCGAGGCGGTGCCCAAGCGGCTGGGCGTCATCGGCGCAGGCATCATCGGCCTCGAGCTGGGCAGCGTCTGGCGCCGTCTCGGCAGCGAGGTGACCGTGCTCGAGGCCCTGCCTGACTTCCTGCCGACCGCCGATCAGCAGCTGGCGAAGGAAGCGGCGCGGCACTTCAAGAAGCTGTGGCTCGACATTCGCCTCGGCGCGAAGGTGACCGGCGCGCGCGTCACCGGCAGCGCGGTCGAGGTTACCTACACCGACTCCAAGGGAGAGCAGTCACTCACGGTGGACAGGCTCTTCGTGGCGATCGGCCGCCGGCCCTACACGGGTGATCTCTTGTCCGCGGGCACCGGCGTCGAGCTCGATGAGCGCGGCTTCATCAAGGTTGACCATCAATGCCGCACGGGCGCCGAGGGTGTCTGGGCCGTAGGCGATTGCGTGCGTGGCCCGATGCTGGCGCACAAGGGCAAGGAGGAGGGCGTCATGGTAGCCGACCTCATCGCCGGCCGCTTCGGCGAGGTCAACTACAAAACGGTTCCGTCGGTCATCTACACCGCCCCCGAGATCGCCTGGGTGGGCCAGACCGAGGAGCAGGTGAAGGCGAGCGGCCGCCCTTACAAGGTCGGTGTCTTCCCCTTCCTCGCCAACGGCCGCGCGCGGGCGATGGAGCAGGCGCAGGGCTTCGCCAAGATCGTCGCGGCGCAGGACGACGACGAGATCCTCGGGGTGCACATCATCGGTCCGCTCGCCGGCGAGCTCATCGCCGAGGCGGTGCTGGCGATGGAGTACTCCGCGAGCACCGAGGACCTGCAGCGCACCATTCACGCGCATCCGACGCTGTCCGAGGCAGTGCACGAGGCCGCCCTGGCAGCCGACAAGCGCGCGATCGACTCGATCAATCGTTGATCGAAAGCAACTGATTGAGCGGCCCAGGGCCGCTCCCTGGGCCGCGAGATGAGTCCCCGTGACTTGGTTGGCCGCTCAAAGCGCCGCAGGCGACTTTGAGCCAACCACACGCATAGCCTGGATGACGTTGGGCACGGCGCCCAGGCGCTGCAGCACGCGCGCGAGTTGCTCCAGGTTGCTCACGGGCACGGTCAGACGCACGTGGGCGGTGCCGGCATCGTGATCGGTCGTGGTCGACATGGCATCGATGCTCAGCCGCTCGACTGCCAGCACGTCCGTCAGATCCCGCAGCAGCCCGCGGCGGTCGTATGCGGTGATGGCGATCTCCACGGACAATCCGCCCGCCTCCGCCGAAGTCCATTCGACCTGCAGCACACGTTCCGGCCTGACTTCGCGCATGCGTGCGAGGCTCGGGCAGTTGCTGCGGTGGATGGTTACCCCGCGCCCCACCGTCACGTAACCGGTGATCGGCTGTGGGGGCAATGGGGCGCAGCAGTGGGCGAGGGTGATCGGCAGATTTCCGACACCCTCGATTTCCACCGGCGAAGTCCCGCGTCCGGTCCGCGCGCGAGGCGGGCGCGGGGGCGGCGCCGGGGGCTGCGGCTCGCGGCCGACCTCGGTGTCGCCGGCTGGCTGCCCGTGACCGTCGACCGCGGCCTCATCCAGTTTGCGAAACCAGGCGCGCACCTTCGCCCGGTTGCGGGGTGAGGCGAGAAAGCCCTGCTCGGGCGCGAGCCAGTCGCGGCTCGGCGCATCCTGCTTGCCCGTGATGATCTCGACGATCTCGCCGTTCGAGAGCGTGTAAGTCAGGGGCACGATCCGGCCGTTCACCTTGGCGCCCCGGCAGCGATGGCCGAGCGAGGTGTGGACGCTGTAGGCGAAGTCGAGCGGCGTCGCGCCGCGGGGCAGATCGACCACTTCCCCCTTGGGCGTCAGGGCGTAGACCCGGTCCTCGAACAGCTCCGAGGTCACCTGCTCGAGAAACTCCCGGTCGGTCTCCGCTCCCGCCTGTGGCTCGAGGAGCCGCCGCACCCATTCGATCTTCCTCTGGTACTCCGCATCGGTGGGCGTGCCTTCCTTGTACGTCCAGTGCGCCGCGACCCCGAGCTCCGCGTGCTCGTGCATCTCGCGGGTGCGGATCTGCACCTCGACGCTCTTGCCCTGCGGCCCGATCACCGCAGTGTGGATGGAGCGGTAGAAGTTGCCTTTGGGCGTGGCGATGTAGTCGTCGAACTCGCCCGGGATGTAGGTCCAGAGGCCGTGAACGATCCCGAGAGCGGCATAACAGTCGCGGATAGTGCCGACGATGACGCGTACGGCCCTGACGTCGAAGAGCTGCTCGAACGCCAGCTGCTTGCGCTGCATCTTCCGATAGATGCTGTACATGTGCTTCGGGCGGCCGTAAACCTCCGCCTGGACGCCGGCGGCCTGAAGCTCCGAGCGCAGCCGTCCACAGAGCTCCTCGATGTAGCGCTCGCGATCGGCGCGCCGCTCATTGAGAGCGCCGGCGATCCGCCGGTACTCTTCGGGCTCGAGGTAGCGGAAAGCCAGGTCTTCGAGCTCCCATTTGAGCTGCCAGACGCCGAGACGGCTGGCGAGCGGCGCGAACACCGCCCGGGCCTCGACCGCCCGGCGCTCCCGCTCGGCGAGCCCGGGCGCGTCGCTCGGCAGATCCCTGGCATGGCGCAGGGCGACCAGCTGCTCGGCGAGTCGCGCGAGGATGAGCCGCGGGTCGCTGACGACCGCGAGGAGCATCTTGCGCAGCGTCTCCGCCTGCCGGGCATCCAATCCTTGCGTGGGGGCCCAGTTGCGCGGCAGCCCGAGATCGCCGAGCTTGAGGAGGGCGGATGCGGTGTCCGCAGCGGACCGTCCGGCAACGGCGGCAAGACCGTCGGCGGCACGGCGGGGATCCAACCCGCCGGAGTGGTCGATGGCCGCCTTCACGAGCACGGCATTCGCGAGGTCCGCGTCGGCCGTCAGCGCACCGAGCAGCTCCGCCGCCTCGGCAGCGGTGGTCAGCGTCCCGGGCGCGAGCGCGCTCAGCTCCTCGATTGCGCGCCGGGTGGCGGCGATCGAGTCGATCAGCTCGGGGGAGCAGAGTTGCCGGGTCTCCATTGCTGCCTTGCAGGCCTGTTTTGCGGCTATTATTACTTATGGCCAGCCACACCAAGTGGGCGAACATTCAGCACGTGACGGGGCGGGCCGCCAGAGCGGCTCGCGCCCGCGCTCCAGCGGACGGGTCGGGGGCCGTGCGCTACGAGGGTTACGGCCCCGGTGGCGCTGCCGTGCTGATCGAGTGCATCACCGATGACCGCAATCGCACCCGGGCGGACCTGCGCCGGGCCTTCAGCGAGCACGGCGGACAGCTGGGCGCCGATGGCTCCGTGAGCTATCTGTTCAATCACGTCGGCCTGATGACTTACCCGCCGGGCACCGATGAGGAGCGGCTCATCCGGGCGGCGCTCGAGGCCGGTGCGGAGGACGTCGTTCCCAACTCCGACCGGTCGATCGAAGTGCTGGCCGATCCGATGGAGTTCGAGACGGTGCGCGCGATTCTGACCGACCGCGGCTTCGTGCCGGCCGCCGCGGAGGTGACCGAGCGCGCTTCCTTGACGACGCCCCTTTCCGGGGAGCCGGCGGAGCGCATGGTGCGCCTGCTCGAGACGTTGGAAGAGCTGGACGATGTGAGGAACGTGTACTCGAATGTCGAGATATCGGACGAGGTCCTGGCGCGCATTTGATCCGGGCGCTGCGCGCACGCTGCCCGCTCACGCCGCGGGCCTGCGAATACTCGGCCTCGATCCCGGATCGCGGCGGACCGGCTATGGCCTCATCGAGCGCCGCGGGTCGGACTGGGTACATGTTGCGCATGGGTGTGTGACGGTGGCGGCGGCGAAATTGCCGCTCCCGGAGCGTCTGCGAGTCATCTTCGAGAGCTTGCGCGAGCTCATTGCGACGCACGCCCCCGGTGAGGTGGCCATCGAGCGGGTCTTCGTCAACAGGAACGTCGACAGCGCGCTCAAGCTCGGTCAGGCCCGGGGGGCGGCGCTTTGCGCCGTGCCGAAGGGCCTGCCGGTCTTCGAGTACGCGCCCCGCGCCATCAAGCTCGCTCTCGTAGGCTCGGGGGCGGCGGAGAAAGCGCAGGTGGCTCACATGATTCGCACGCTCCTCGGCATCCAGGAGCGCATCGTCGCCGATGCCTCGGACGCGCTCGCCGTCGCAGTCTGTCATGCGCACTCGCGGCGTCTGCACGAGCTGGCCGCGCAATCCGAGCGCGGCGCAGTGCCCGCAGCGGCTCAGTCCTCCCCGCGATGATCGGGTCGGTCCGGGGGCGCATCCTCGCGAAGACTCCGCCGCAGTTGTTGGTGGAGGCGGGCGGCCTCGGCTACGAGCTCGAGGCGCCCATGTCGACCTTCTTCCATCTGCCGGCCGTCGGCGAGGAGGTGCGGCTGCTGACGCACCTCGTGGTGCGTGAGGATGCTCACGTGCTCTATGCGTTCGGCACGGAGGATGAGCGGCGCCTCTTCCGCAGTCTCATCAAGGTCTCCGGCGTCGGCCCGAAGATCGCCCTGGCGCTGCTCTCGGGTCTGAGTGTCGAGGCGTTTGCGCAATGCGTGCAGAGCGAGGATGTGGCGGCGCTGATCAAAGTGCCGGGTATCGGCCGCAAGACGGCCGAGCGCCTGGTCATCGAGATGCGCGACCGGCTGCAGGCGGGGGGACCGGCCGCGGCGAGCGCCGTGCCCGCGGGGGCCAGCCCGGAGGCCGAGGCCTTCGGTGCGCTCATCGCGCTGGGCTACAAGCCGGCGGAGGCGACGCGCTTGCTCAAGGCCGCAGGTCCGGGTACACATTCCACCGAAGAGCTGATCCGACGCGCCCTGAAGGGCGCGGCGCCGGAGTAACCGAACTTGCAAGCCGAAAGAACGATAGGCGCCGAGGCCAGCCGCGAGGACGAGGCGGTGGACAAGGCGATCCGGCCGCGGCGCCTCGCCGAATACGTCGGGCAGCCGCAGGTGAAAGCGCAGCTCGACATCTTCATCAGCGCCGCGAGCCAGCGCGCCGAGGCGCTCGATCACGTGCTCATCTTCGGACCGCCCGGGCTCGGCAAGACGACGCTTGCCAACATCATCGCCGCGGAGCTCGGCGTGAGCCTGCGCCAGACCTCCGGCCCCGTCCTGGAGCGTCCGGGGGATCTCGCGGCCATCCTGACCAATCTGCAGCCGCGCGACGTGCTCTTCGTCGATGAGATCCATCGCCTCTCGCCGGTCGTCGAGGAGGTTCTCTATCCGGCGATGGAGGATTTTCAGCTCGACATCATGATCGGGGAGGGACCGGCGGCGCGCTCCATCAAGCTCAACCTGCCGCCCTTCACGCTGGTCGGCGCGACGACCCGCGCGGGCCTCCTGACCTCGCCGCTGCGCGACCGCTTCGGCATCGTGCAGCGCCTGGAGTTCTACGGCGTGGAGGATCTGGAGCGCATCGTGCTGCGCTCCGCGGCCATCCTCGGCGTGCCGGTGGAAGGAGAGGGGGCGCGGCGCATCGCGCAACGCTCGCGCGGGACGCCGCGGATCGCCAACAGGCTACTGCGCAGGGTGCGCGACTACGCCCAGGTGAAGGCCGACGGGCGCATCGCGGAAGCGGTGGCCGAGGCCGCGCTCGATCTGCTGGAAGTCGACCCGCAGGGCTTCGACACCCTCGACCGCAAGCTCCTCAGCACCATCATCGAGAAGTTCGACGGGGGGCCGGTGGGCATCGACAGCATCGCGGCCGCCATCGGCGAGGAGCGGGGGACCCTCGAGGATGTCATCGAGCCCTTCCTCATCCAACAAGGCTTCCTCGTCCGTACCGCGCGGGGGCGCATGGTGACGCGCGCCTCGTACCAGCACTTCGGCCTGAAGCCCCCCGAGCGCGCCGCGACCCCGCTGTCGCTTTTCGAGGACGGGCGGTGAGCGCGTTCTCCTGGCCGGCCCGTGTATACTGGGAGGATACCGATGGGGGTGGGATAGTCTATTATGCGAACTATCTGCGCTTCCTGGAGCGGGCGCGCACGGAGTGGCTGAGGTCGCTCGGCTACTCGCAGCAGGCCCTCGCCCGGGAGCCCGGCATAGTGTTCACGGTGGCCAGTCTCACCGTCGAGTACCGCCGACCGGCGCGGCTCGACGATGAGCTCACCATCACCTGCGAGCCGCGCGCCGATCGGGCGGCGACCATCCGGTTCGAGCAGGCGATCTTCCGGGGCCGCACTCCCGGCGAGGAGCCGCCGATCCTCACCGCCGGCGTGCGGGTGGCCTGCGTCGATGTGCGCACGCTGAAGCCGAGAAGGCTGCCCGAGTCCCTGATGAACGTGTTGACCTGATCGTTTGGCCCTATGAACGGACAACTCTCCATCATCCGCCTGGTGGTTCAGGCGAGCATCCCCGTGCAGATCGTGGTGGGGCTGCTGCTGCTCGCCTCGCTCACCTCCTGGGCCATCATTTTCAGGAAACGTCTGCTCGTGGGGCGCGCGGTGCGCGAGGCCGACCAGTTCGAGAACAACTTCTGGTCCGGCGGTGATCTCGCGCAGCTCTATCGCGCGATCGAGTCGCACGGCGGCGCGACCGGCATGGCGAGCATCTTCGAGTTCGGCTTCCGCGAGTTCGCGCGCCAGCGCCAACAGGGATCCATTCCCCCCGAGCAGCTTCTCGAGGGCGCGCGCCGGGCCATGCGCGTGGCGCAGCTGAAGGAGATCGACCGGCTGGAGCACAGCCTCGCAACCCTCGCTACCGTGGGCTCGACCAGTCCTTATGTGGGTCTCTTCGGCACCGTATGGGGGATCATGACGGCGTTCTCGTCACTCGGTGACGTCCAACAGGCGACGCTCGCGTCGGTCGCGCCGGGCATCTCCGAGGCGCTGGTAACCACGGCAATCGGCCTTTTCGCGGCCATTCCGGCGGTCGTCGCCTACAACCGCTTCGCCGACCAGGTGGGGCGGCTGGAAGTGCGCTTCGACGCCTTCATGGAGGAGTTCTCCACCATCCTGCAGCGGCACGCCACGCGCGGCGGGCCGGCAACCTCAGGGGCTGCTCACACGCCGGCGGCCGGCGGCGCCGGCACGGTGACTGCGTCCGTGGTGCCCGGCCCTGCCGGGGCCCGGTAGGAGGTCCGCATGGCCCAAGTCTCCCGCGGCCGGCGGCTGATGGGCGAGATCAACGTCGTCCCCTACATCGACGTGATGCTCGTGCTGCTGATCATCTTCATGATCACGGCGCCGCTTCTGACGCAAGGGGTCAAGGTCAATCTGCCGAAGGCCCATGCGGAACCTCTGCCGGCGAATCAAGCCAAAGATCCTGTCGTGCTATCGGTCGACGCACAAGGCCAACTGTTCCTCAATATAGCCTCCGACCCGCACGCGGCTCTGGATTCCGACGCTGTCCTGGGGCAGGTGACGGCGGCGCTGCAGGCGGCCCCGGAAAGGGCCGTGATCGTCAAAGCGGACAAATCAGTCTCCTACGGGGTCGTCATGCAGGCCATGGTCCTGCTGCAGCGCGCAGGCGCGAGCAAGGTCGGAATGGCCACCGACCCGCTGCCGCCACCGCAGTCCCGGGCAGGCAGCTGACCGATTACCCCTCCGATGTCCGAGCCCGTACGCGACCGCTGGCTGTCGATTGGGATGTCCGTGCTGCTGCACGGCAGCCTGGTCGCGCTGCTCGCCGTCGGCGTTTGGCACTTCCGGCGGCAGGCAGCGCCGGCGCCGACCGTACCCATCAATGCGACCGTGGTCGATGCGCGCACACTGAAGGGGGCGGGCACCGCCGCAACGCCAGCGCCCAAGCCTGCTCAGCCAGCGCCCCAGCCTCAGCCCGAGCAGGCGTTGCCTCCGCCCGAGGGGCCGCCGCCTCCGACTGCGGACGAGCTCGCCATGCGTGAGCAGGCCGCCAAGGAAGAGGCCCAGCACGAGGCGCAGGCCCAGCAGCAGCTTCTTGCCCGGCAGCAGGCCAAGGAGGCCCGCGAGGCAGCGCAGCGCCAGGCCGAAGCGCAGGCCGCGGCAAAAGCCGCCGCGGCCGAGCAGGCCGAGCAGGCCGAGCAGGAAGCCGAGGCGGCCGCGCAGGCGAAGCAGGCCGCCGCAGCGAAGAAGGCGGCGGAGGCCAGAAAGAAGGCCGCAGCGGCGAAGCTCGCGGCAAAGAAGGCCGCCGAGCAGCGCAAGCTGGCCGAGGAGAAGAAACTTGCTGAGGAGAAGGCGCTGGCCGCCCAGCGCCAAGCCGAAGCGCAGCGCGCGGCCCGCGTGGCCGACCTGCAGCAGAGCCTGCGGGAGGACGAGCGCGCGGCGGCGGCGAGCGGCGCTCTGGCGAGCTGGCAGAGCGAGCTCGAGTCGCGAATTCAGCAAAGATGGATCAGGCCGCCGACGGCACAGCAGGGAATCGACTGCGTGCTCAATGTGAGCCTGGTATCCGGAGGAGATGTGACGGACGTGTCCATCGGGCAGTGCAACGGCGATGCTGCCGTGCGCGAGTCGATCAAGAACGCGGTGTACGCGGCATCGCCGCTGCCGCCGCCGCCGAATGACATTGCGTTCCCTCACCAGCTCGTCATCGAATTCAAGCCAACCAACTGACCGCGAGACCGCATGAGACCCACATTGAGACCCGTGGCCTTTCTGCGCACTTTCCTGGCGGTATTGACGGCCGCCTGCCTCACAGCGCCCGCCGCGATGGCGCAACTGAAGCTCGAGATCACCTCGGGGGTGACCAACCCCGTGCCGATCGCGATCGTGCCCTTCGCGGAGTCGCCGACGGATGGCACCGACGTCGCTGATGTCGTCCAACACGACCTCGTCGGTAGCGGCCGATTCACGGCGTTGCCGCGCAACAAGATGCCGGCGACCCCGACCAGCCCCGCGCAGGTCAAGTTCGCGGATTGGAAGGCGGCCGGCAGCGACTACATGGTGGTCGGCCAGGTGGTACCCGTCGCGGGCGGGCAGATCGCGGTGGATTTCAACCTGCTCAACACGCTGACCGGCCAGAGCATCGCCCGGCAGCGGTTCACGGGCAGCGCCGCCGCGCTGCGCAACGCCGCGCACCGCGTCAGTGATGTCATCTACCAGGCCATCACCGGCATCCGCGGCGCCTTCGCGACGCGCATTGCGTATGTCGCCGTCGTGCCGGACGGTGCCGAGCAGCGGTTCCAACTGGTGATCGCCGACGCCGATGGATACAATCAGCATTTGATCCTCGAGTCGCGCTTCCCCATCATGTCGCCGGCGTGGTCACCGGATGGTCAGTGGATCGCCTACGTCTCGTTCGAGAATCACCTCTCCGCCGTGTACGTGCAGCGCGTGCAGTCGGGCCAGAGGAGCCGCGTCTCCATGCGCGCCGGCATCAATGGCGCGCCCGCGTGGTCGCCCGACGGCCGCAGGCTCGCCCTCACTTTGAGCGGGGACACCGGCCATCCGCAGATCTATCTCCTCGATTTGAGCGATCAGCGCCTGACGCGCCTCACCGATTCGCCGTCGATCAACACGGAGGCGACCTGGTCGCCCGACGGCCGATTCATCTACTTCACCTCGGACCGCGCGGGTGAGCCGCAGATCTACCGGATCGGGGCGACTCCGGGCAGCCCCACTCAGCGCATCACGTTCACCGACGAATATAATGCCGGCCCGCACCTCTCGCCCGACGGGAAGCTGCTGGCGATGGTCACGCGAGATGACGGCGGCAACTACCGCATTGCGGTGCAGAACCTCGCGACCGGGGATTTCCGGGTGCTGACGAACGGCCGGCTCGACACATCGCCGAGCTTCGCGCCGAACAGCGCGACGATCATGTACGCCGAGAGGCCGGGGCAGGCGCAGGCCGGCATCCTGGCCACCATCTCCGTCGATGGGCTCACGGGCCTCTCCCTGAAGCCGACCCAGGGCGAGGTGCGCGATCCGGCATGGGGTCCGTTCATTCAGTAGCCGTTCAGTAGGAGCCTGTCGCAATTGCGCTGTATGGACTGTTGCACGGCACAGCCGGCAAAAGTCGCGCCTTTTGACGGCGGCAACGGAGCTGATGTCCGAAAAACGGCCGCAGGCCGGTTTTTCCGATCGAGTAGCCAAGTCCGAACGTCCAACAAGAGCTGCCGCGTGGCGGCGAACCTGGAGAAGGGTGTATGTACCGTCGAACTCTCGTCTTGATGTTGCTGGCCGGATGCCTCGGGCTCGCCGCATGCGCGCACAAGCCGCCGAAACCGTCGCCCGAGCAACAGCAGTCCACGGCGGGCGGCCCGGGAGCCGAGTCGCAGGGCGCGGAAGGGGGCGCCAATGCCAACGGCGGCCCGTTCGGCAACCAGAACTCGGTCGCGGGGCCGCAGCAGGGGCTGCTCGCCAAGCGCACGGTTTACTTCGACTTCGATAGCGCGGTGATCAAGGGCGATGGCACCGACATCGTGGCGGCCCACGCCAAGTATCTTTCCGACCACGCGGATGCGCGCGTCCGCCTGGAGGGCAATACCGACGAGCGCGGCTCTCCCGAATACAACATCGGCCTCGGCATGCGCCGTGCGCAAGCGGTCCGCCAGGCGTTGCTCTTACAGGGCGCCTCCGCGTCCCAGATCACCGTTGTGAGCTACGGCGCGGAGCACCCCGTCGATCCGGCGCACAACGAGGACGCATGGTCCAAAAACAGGCGTGTGGACATCGTTTACCTCACGCCGAACATGCAGCCGCCGCAGGCGCCGCAGTAAGCTCATTCAGCGCATCCAGTTTCCAAGGAGTCCGCCATGCGCCCCATCATCCCCCTCGCGCTCGTCACGGTGCTCGCCGCCGGTTGCGCCACGGTCCCCCCGGATCAGGACCCGGTGCAAATCAGGATGAATGACCTCGATGCGCGCGTCTCCAAGGTCGAGCGGGTCGTGTCCAACCAGAGCCTGGTGCAGCTCGCGCAGCAGGTCGATACCCTGCAGGCCGAGGTGCGGGATCTGCGCGGCCAGGTCGAGGACCTGCAGAACACGACCCGTGAGCTGCGCAAGCAGCAGCGGGACTTCTATACCGATCTCGACAAACGGGTCGGAGCGCTCGAGCATGGCGGCACGGCAGGGGGCGGCGGCTCCGCCCCCGGCGGGGGGGACGGCGGGCAACGGGTCTCCTCGACGGAGAAGTCGGTCTATGGGCAGGCCTTCGATGCGCTGAAGGCGGGCAGCTACTCGGTGGCCATCAGCGGCTTCCAGGGCTTCCTCAGGCAATATCCCTCCAGCCCGCTTGCGCCCAATGCAGAGTACTGGCTGGGGGAGGCCAATTACGTGAACCAGGACTTCGCGGCGGCCGAGAGCGCGTTCCAGGCGGTGCTCGACAAGTGGCCGAGCTCCGCCAAGGCGCCGGATGCGATGCTCGACCTCGGCAATACGCAGCTCGCCCAGGGCAAGACGGCCAAGGGCCGAGCGACTCTGCGCCAGGTCGCGACGCAGTTCTCCGGCACGAGCGCCGCCAGCAGGGCGCAGGCGCGGCTGAAGCAGCTGTCATCGCAGTGACGGGCGCAGGTGGCTCGAGTCAAGATCAGCGAGATCTTCTATTCCCTGCAGGGTGAGGCCGACACCGCCGGGGTTCCCACGGTATTCGTGCGTCTCACCGGTTGCCCGCTGCGGTGTCAGTACTGCGACACGGAATACGCCTTCCATGGCGGGCAGTGGTGGGAGGTCGAGTCCGTCGTGCAAAGGGTGAGGGAGCTGGGCGGCCGCTACGTCTGCGTGACGGGCGGGGAGCCGCTGGCGCAGAAGAGCTGCCTGACGCTCTTGACTCAACTCTGCGATGTCGGTTGCCGCGTGTCGCTCGAGACGAGCGGCGCCATGCCGCTCGAGGGCGTGGATGAGCGGGTGGTGCGGGTCGTTGACGTGAAGACTCCGGGCTCGCGCGAGGAGGCGCGCAATCGCTACGATGAGCTCTCCCGCCTCGGCCCGCGCGATCTCGTCAAGTTCGTGATCTGCGACCGCGGCGATTACGAGTGGAGCTGCGCGAAATTCCGCGAGCTCGGATTGGAAGGCCGCTGCACCGTGCTCTTCTCCCCGAGCCACGAGCAACTGCCCGCACGGCAGCTCGCCGACTGGATCATCGAGGACCGCCTGCCGGTGCGCCTGCAGATCCAGCTGCACAAGTACCTCTGGGGCAACGTGCCGGGAAAGTAGTGCCGCCGCCGCAAGCGCGCCGGCCGAATCGAAAGAGAGCATCTCCATGGCATCCCACCGAGCTGTCGTACTCGTTTCCGGCGGACTCGATTCGGCCACGACGCTGGCCATCGCGCGCTCGCAGAGCTTCGAGTGCTATGCGCTCTCCGTCGACTACGGCCAGCGGCACTCGGCGGAGCTCGATGCGGCGATGCGCGTGTCCGGTGCCCTCGGCGCACGTGAGCACCGGATCATGCGCGTCGATCTCGCCGGGATTGGCGGCTCTGCGCTCACGGATACGTCGATCGCGGTGCCGGAGCAGCCGACCGCTGGAATCCCGGTGACCTACGTTCCCGCGCGCAACACGATTCTGCTCTCGCTCGCCCTCGGCTGGGCGGAGGTGCTCGGCGCGGAGGACATCTTCGTCGGCGTGAATGCCGTCGATTTTTCCGGATACCCCGATTGCCGCCCGGCCTTCATCGAGGCATTCAGCCGTCTCGCGGCGCTCGCGACCAAGGCTGGCGTCGAGGGCCATCCGTGCCGGGTCCAGGCGCCGCTCATCTCCTGGTCCAAGCAGCGCATCATCCGCGAGGGCACGCGTCTCGGGGTGGACTATTCCCTGACCGTCTCCTGTTACCAGGCCGACGATCTCGGCGCCGCCTGCGGCCGCTGCGACTCCTGCCGCCTGCGCCGCGCCGGCTTCGAAGCCGCCGGGATCCCCGATCCCACGGTATACCGGCGCCTGTAGTATCATCCCCGCCCCGCCGCTCCTCTGCTTTCTTCGGGTCGAAAGCAAGTGAGCAAGCGGCCGTTTCCTGGGGCGCTTTCTCCGGCGGTAGCGGATCTCAGAGGGGCCGCTCCCTGGGCCGCGAGGTCGCAAAGGCCACAGGACTGGCCGCGCAAAGCGCCGCAGGCGACTTTGAGCCAGTAGACAGACACGGGGCGTTAGCTCAGTCGGTAGAGCATCGGACTTTTAATCCGCTGGTCGACGGTTCGATTCCGTCACGCCCCAGTTTTCGTCACAACTCCAATACCCGCACGTGGCCCGCGTTGCCGTAGTCGATGATGGCCTTGTCGCGCGTGGCGAGAATGAGCCCCTTGGTGCGGGCTGCGGCAATCAGGAGGCGGTCTGCGGGATCCCCGTGAGGCTCTCCTGGCAGGAGAGTGCTCTCGGCGGCTGAGTCTGCATCAAGAGGCAGGAGAGCGATGCCCACGGGGGCGAGGGCGTCTCGCACCCAGTCCCGAAGCGGCGCGGAAAGCTGAACTCTGCCTTTGGCGTGCTGAACGCCGATTTCCCAGATCGAGATGGCGGAGATCCGCAGGCCTTCGGCTTGGCGCACCTGATCCAACTTCCTGACGCCCGCCGCAGTCAACCGCTCCGCATTCCCTTCGGCGTACCAGAGCCAGATATGGGTGTCGAGGAGGAGCGCGCTCACTTTTTGCGAGCCGGCTTCGCCGGGCGTCTCGTGCCCTTGTAAAGGTGATCTTCATCGCCCGACACGGCGCTCCACTCGACATCGAGCGGCGCCATTACGTCCCCCTTGACCCTCATCGTACCCTTCATGTACCCGAACAGGGAGGTGGTGTCTGCGGGTACCGGCGCCAGCTGCGCTACGGGTCGACCATGCTTGGTGATGACGATCGGCTGACGGGTCTTTTCGACCTCATCCATCAGCTTGAGACATTCCGCCTTGAACTGAGCGGCCGAGATGTTCATGGAAGTGCCCCATGATGACCATAAAAAGTGGTCATAATAATTTCGCTGCCCGTGCCCGTCAAGCGAGCGCGCCGGCGAAAGCCATGCGCCATGGGCCGGCGGGTGTGGGGCCTTTGCGGCCCTTATGGTTTTCATTCGCCGCAGGCCGCGCTAACATAGAACGGCTGAAGGTGCCCGCCCCAAAAGGCGGGAGAATTGGGAAGCCGGTAAATTCCGGCGCTGCCCCCGCAACGGTAGTGGAGTGTCGACTCGGCATTGGCCACCGAACCCGATCATAGGGTTTGGGAAGGCGCCGAGCCGGTCGCCGAGTCAAGCTCGGCGGCTCCTCCAGAGCCCGGAAACCAGCCTTGCAGCATTGCAGCCGTCGGATCGCGGTGGGCGATCATCGGGCACCAGGGCTCAGCCTCCGGCTCTCGTCCGCGCTGATCCCGAATGCTCCTCCCCACGCGTCCGTCGCGCCTTCCTTTGGCCGTAATCACGGGGAGTGAACATGACCATGATCAGCGACCGGCTGCTGCGCAGCCTGCGCGAGCGCGTGCCCGGCATGGGCCTGACACGCGAGTTCTACACCGACGCCGACATCTTTGCTCTCGATCTGGAGCGCATCTTCTACAGGGATTGGCTCTTCGTAGCGCACAGCGCCGAGCTGCCGGAGGCGGGCAGCTATCTCACGCTGCAGATCGGTGCCTATCCCATAGTGCTCACGCGGGCGGCCGACGGCCTCATCCGCGGCTTCATCAATTCCTGCCGGCACCGCGGCGCGCGCGTTTGCCCCGATGCGGCCGGCACCGCCGCCAGGCTCGTGTGTCCCTATCACCAGTGGACCTATCGGCTCGACGGGCGGCTGTTCGCCGCTCCGCAGATGGGGTCGGAATTCGATCGATCGCGGCTGGGATTGAAGCCGGTGCACTGTGAGGCAGTTGCCGGCTATGTTTTCGTATGCCTCGCCGAGGAAGCGCCGGATTTCGGACCAGTGCGGGGGCATCTCGAGCCGTATCTGCTGCCCCACCGCCTCTCCGAGGCGCGCGTTGCGTTTCACTCGACCATCATCGAGGAGGGCAACTGGAAGCTCGTCTGGGAGAACAATCGCGAGTGCTATCACTGCGCGGGCAATCATCCCGAGCTCGCGCGAACCTATCCCGACACACCCACGATTACAAGCGTCACCGGCGCCGCGGACGACCCGCGGATCGCCGAGCATTGGCGCCGCTGCGAGTCGGCAGCGCTCGCCAGTGAGTTCAAGCTGTCGGCCGACGGTCAGATGCGCACCGCACGCATGCCGCTGCTGGAGCCCGCGGTCAGCTACACCATGACCGGTCGACCCGCCGTGAAGCGGGCTCTGAGCGATTCCATCCCGCGCGACCTGAACATCGGCGCGCTGCTCCTCTTTCACTACCCGACGACCTGGAACCACTTCCTTGGCGATCACGCGATTTCATTTCGGGTGCTGCCGCTGGGTCCGACACGCACCGAGCTCACGACCAAGTGGCTCGTACATCGCGACGCTGTCGAGGGCGTTGACTACGACGTCGACGAACTCACTCGAGTATGGATAGCGACGAACGAGCAGGACCGGCGAATCGTGCGTGAGAATCAGATCGGCATGAACTGCCCCACCTACGAGCCGGGCCCTTTGTCGAACGTGACCGAAGACGGCGTGCGGCAGTTCATCGATTGGTACTGCAGCCGGCTCGAGCAGCGTCTGTCACCGGACGTCCTGCGCGAGGCCTCTTGAACGCCCCTCAAGGCTCGCCGTCGCCGATTTCACGGCGGCGGCGGTCCACGTACTCATCGAGCGCTTCGGCGACAGCAGGATCGAGCGCAGGCTCCTCATACTCGGCGAGCGCGCGCTTCCAGATCTCGGTGGCGCGCTCGGTGGCGTCGTGGCTGCCGGCGATCTGCCAGTTCTCGTAGCTCTGCCAGTTCGAGACCAGCGGCTCGTAGAAGGCGTGCTCGTAGCGCTCGAGGGTATGCGGCTCGCCGAAGAAATGGCCGCCGGTCTTGACGCCGCGGATCGCTTCGAAGCCGAG
>JAGWPE010000103.1 GCA_028870635.1 Gammaproteobacteria bacterium
CGGCCTCGCGGCGACACTCGACTCTCTACGCGCGCAGCGCAGCGGACTCGAGCCCTGCACCTTCGAGACGGTGACCCTGGAGACGCACGTCGGCGAGGTACCGGGCGTCGATGACGTACGGCTGCCTGCGGCCTTGAAGCGCTTCGACTGCCGCAACAACCGCCTGGCGCAACTGGGGATCGCGGAGGACGGCTTCATCGATGCGGTCGCGGCGTGCGCCGGCCGCTGGGTCCGCCGGCGCGTGGGGCTCTTCCTCGGCACCAGCACCTCCGGGATGCTAGAGACCGAGATCGCCTACCGCCGGCGGGATGCGCAAACCGGTGCGCTGCCTGCGCACTTCGATTACGCGGGCACTCACAACACCTACTCGCTGGCGGCGTTCGCGCGCGAAGTGCTGGCACTCGAGGGTCCGTCCGCCGTGGTCTCCTCCGCCTGCTCCTCCAGCGCCAAGGTGTTCGGCTCCGCCCGGCGGATGATCGCGGCGGGCCTCATCGATGCGGCGGTGGTCGGCGGCGTCGACTCGCTCTGCCTGACGACCCTCTACGGCTTCCACTCGCTGCAACTCGTCTCCCGGGAGCCGTGCAAGCCGTTCGACGTGGCGCGCGACGGCATCTCCATCGGCGAAGCGGCCGCCTTCGCGCTCATCGAGCGTGCGCCCGAGAGCCTGGACCGCGAGGACATTCTGCTGCTCGGCGTCGGCGAGTCGAGCGATGCGTACCACATGTCATCTCCGCACCCCGAGGGGCGCGGAGCGCGCGCGGCCATGCTCCAGGCGCTGGCAGGCGCGGGCCTGACCGCGCAAGACATCGACTACATCAACCTGCACGGCACCGGCACCCCGAGCAACGACACTGCGGAAGGCAAGGCAGTCGCAGCCGTGTTCGCCGATCGCGCGCAGGCCGTGGCGGCAAGCTCCACCAAGGGCGCGACCGGCCATACGCTCGGCGCGGCCGGAGCGCTCGAGGCCGTGATCTGCGCCCTCGCGCTGCGGCACGGGCTTCTTCCCGGCGGCGCCCACACTCGACGTGTCGACCCGGCGCTCGGCTTCGACTACCTGTGCGCCAACCGCGATCGGCCGATCTCCCGGGCGCTCAGCAACTCCTTCGGGTTCGGCGGCTCCAACTGCGCCCTGGTGCTGGGGCGCGCACGATGAGCGGCACGATGGCGGGCGAGCGGCCGATGTTGAGCGCCTACATCCAGGGGATCGGCCTCATCGGTCCCGGTCTCAGCGACTGGCAAAGCGGCGCGCGCGCGCTCGCCGGCGAGGAGGCCTACTCGCCCCGCCCGACGGCGGTACCGGCGCCGGAGGGACTGCCGGCGGCGGAGCGCCGCAGGACCGGCGCGACCGTGCGGCTTGGCCTGAGCGTGGCGCAGCAGGCGGCCGCAGCCGCGGGCCTGGACCCCGCCGCACTGCTCGCGGTCTTCAGCTCCTCGGCCGGCGATGGCGTCATTTGTCACGAGATCTGCGAGACCCTCGCCGGCGCGGACCGGCAAGTGTCACCGACACGCTTTCACAACTCGGTGCACAACGCCGCCGCCGGCTATTGGAGCCTGGCGACCGGCGCCACCGCGGCATCGACGGCGCTCTGCGCTCACGATGCCAGCTTCGCCGCGGGTCTTCTCGAAGCGCTCGCTTTCGTGACCGTCGAGCGCGTCCCCGTGTTGTTGAGCGCCTACGAGACCCCCTACCCGCAGCCGCTGCACGCCAAACGGCCGCTTCCCGACTCATTCGGCGTGGCGCTGGTCCTCACGCCCGCCGCTTCGCCCAATGCCCGCGCGCGGCTCACGGCAAGCCTCTGCGACGCCGCCACTGCCGCCGACCGCCTCTCGGAGCCGCAGCTCGAGGCACTGCGCCAGGCAGTACCCGCCGCGCGCAGCCTGCCGCTCCTGCGGCTTCTCGCCCGCCGGGAGCCGGGAGAGGTGGTGCTCGACTACAGCGCGCAGCAGCGCGTGGCGGTGGGGGTGGAGGTGGAGGTGGAGGTAGAGGTGCGCGAGTGTCCTTGATCGCAACGCCATTCAACCGCCTGCCCGGCGGCACGCGCCTCGATCGGAAGTGGATCGAGGGTCACATTCCTCACAAGGGACGCATGTGTCTCCTGGAGGAGGTGTTGAGCTGGGACACAGGGCGCATCAGGTGCCGCGCAACGAGTCATCGGATGGCGGACAATCCCTTGCGCGCCCACGGCCGGCTGGGTGCCGCCTGCGGCGTCGAATACGCCGCCCAGGCCATGGCGGTGCACGGAGCCATCATGGCGCAGACGACCGGAGCGACGGCACGCGCGGGGCTTCTCACGAGCGTCAGGAATCTCGTGTTGCTCGTCAATCGTCTCGATGATCTCGAGACCGATCTGATTGCGAGCGCCGAGCGTATTGCGGGCGATGAGGGCAGCACCTTGTACGAGTTCACCGTATCCAGCGCCGGGCGCGAGCTGCTCAGCGGCCGCGCCGGCATCGTGTTTGGAGCGCAGCGGCCATGAGCGAGCCGGTCAAGCGGGCGCTGGTGACGGGCGGCAGCGGCGGTATCGGCGCCGCGATCTGCCGTCGCCTGGCGCGCGACGGTCACCACGTGTACGTACACGCCCGGCTGGGAGTCGACGCCGCGGAGAAGCTGGTGGGAGAGATCACCGCCGCGGGCGGTAGCGCCGCGGCCATTCATTTCGATGCCACGGATACGGAAGGCACGCGCAAGGCGCTGGAGTCCGCGCTGACTTGCGGACCCATCCAGATCCTCGTGAACAACGCCGGCGTCCACGATGACGCCATCCTGCCCGGAATGCGGGCGGAGCAATGGCACAGGGTAATCGATGTTTCGGTCAACGGCTTCTTCAATGTCACGCAACCGCTGCTGCTGCCGATGATCCGCACCCGCTGGGGACGGATCATCAACATCTCTTCGATCTCGGCCCTCATCGGCAACAAGGGACAGGTCAACTACGCCGCCGCCAAGGGCGCCATCAATTCCGCGACGAAAGCGCTCGCGCTCGAGGTGGCGACGCGCGGCATCACGGTCAACGCCGTGGCGCCCGGGATCATCAGCACGCCGATGAGCGAGGGATCGTTCGACGAGAAGGCCATCGAGCGCCTCGTGCCAATGAATCGGGCCGGACTTCCCGCGGAAGTGGCGGCAGTGGTGGCATTCCTCTCCTCCGCCGAAGCTTCCTACGTGACCTCGCAAATCATCTCGGTGAGCGGCGGAATGGCCTGAGGCTCGACCGCTATCCCAACGTCCGAACACCACGCCTCAAACGGACGGAAAATTTCTCGCCAATCATTGGCGGGCACAGCGAAATCCCGCAAAATTGCCGCAAGCACCCGATTATTCGGGATGGCGAGGACCCTGCTCTCTTTGCTGGAATGTACGGGCAGGCTCAACCCAAGGAGAGCAACAATGGCGGCAGCGGTGGCGATGGCAGACCAACCCCTGGAATCCCGGGTGGCACGGCTCGAATCGGACGTAGCCCATATCCGCTCGGATGTCGCGGAGATCAAGCTCGACATTCGCGAGCTCCGCGACAAGGTTATCGGGATCGACAAGGCTCTGCGCGAGCAGATGGTCGGGATGGACAAGGACCTCCGCGCTGAAATCGGCGGGCTGAGGGATAGCTTGACTCGCGGCTTGGCATCCAACCGCATATGGATGCTATTGCAGAGCGCAGCGATCCTGGGCGTGATGGCGCGCGGATTCAAGTGGCTGTAGCACGGGCGGTGCTAGAATGCGCCAATGAAAGCGTCCTTGATCGCCGGCCTGGTGCTGATTGCCGCGGGGGTATTCCTCATCCTGCGCCCGCCCCACTACTCGAGCGAGCAGAGCGTGTTCAAGCTCGGCGACCTCGAGGCGAAAATGCAGCAGGAGCGCACGCTCCCCGGCTGGGTAGGCGGTGTGGTCCTCGGCGCGGGCGTCGTGCTGCTCGGCGCCGGCCTCGCGAAGCGCACCTAGCCTGCCTTACCCCGCAGTAACGCAGCCCGGACAGGCTAGTCCGGGAGGCCGTCGAAGAACTCGACTTCGCCCGTCTCCAGCGAGTATTCGGCACCGACGACAGCCAGCCCGTCGTTGAGGATCAGCTTCTCCAGTACGTCCGAGCCGTAGCGCAAGTGGCTGACGGAGACACCCACGTTGGCACGCACCGCATGCCGCGCCAGCGCCTCCTCGTCGTGACGCAAGTCGGTCTTGAGCAGCACCTCGACAGAGGGCCGCACGCGGTCGACGATGGAGCGGATATTGCGCGACTGGTTCTCCGCCGGCTGGCGCAACTCCTCCAGCGTGGCGCGGATGGCGCCGCACTGCGAGTGGCCGAGCACGACGACCAGCCGCGTGCCGAAACGCGCTGCGGCGAACTCGACGCTCCCGAGCTGCGAGGGTGAGACGATGTTGCCGGCGATGCGGATGACGAAAAGATCACCCAGGCCCTGGTCGAAGACGATCTCCGCCGGCACGCGCGCATCGGAGCATCCGAGGACGATTGCGAAGGGCTCCTGGGTCTGAGTGAGCTCGAGCCGTGTCGCGGCGCCGAGCAGCGCCTCGCGATTGCGCACCCGCTCGACGAAGCGGCGGTTGCCTTCTTTGAGGCGCGTGAGCGCCTCGGCTGCTGGAATCATGTCTGGGCGGGCTCTCGTTCTTGGCTTCGAGCGCAAGGGTAACATGCCCCCGGCCACGATCAACCGCACGCGCGGTCCCTTCCCCGGCCCCTCGTCGCCGCTCACGCGGGGACCCACACGCGCCGGCTTGCTAGAATCCCCTCTGCGCGCCCATCCGAAGCATCATCCCAGAGGAGCGACCATGGCGATTCGCGAGCGATTGATCGAGTACCGCGACGGCTCGACCCTTCTCGAAGGCTTTTTCTGCCACGACGACTCGCGTCCGGGCCCGCTGCCGGCCGTGCTGATCGGGCACG
>JAGWPE010000104.1 GCA_028870635.1 Gammaproteobacteria bacterium
CCAGACTTCCATCTCGCCGAACCGCTGGCCGCCGAACTGCGCCTTGCCGCCCAGCGGCTGCTGGGTGACCAGGCTGTACGGACCGGTGGAGCGCGCGTGCATCTTGTCGTCAACCAGGTGATTGAGCTTCAGCATGTACATGTAGCCCACCGTCACCGATCGCTCGAAGCGCTCGCCGGTGCGGCCGTCGTAGAGGTACGTCTGACCGCTCGTCGGCAGGTCGGCAAGCTCCAGCATCCGCTTGATCTCCCTCTCGCCGGCGCCGTCGAACACCGGCGTCGCCATGGGCACGCCGTTCGACAGGTTCCGCGCCAGCTGCTTGAGGTCGGTACCGCTCAGGGTGTCGATCTCCTCGCGCTGGCCGCCGGTCTCGTTGTAGATCTGCTTGATGAACGAGCGCAGCTCCGCCTCCGCGGCCTGCGCCTCGAGCATCCGCCCGATCTTCAGGCCCACGCCCTTCGCCGCCCAGCCGAGGTGCGTCTCCAGCACCTGGCCGACGTTCATGCGCGAAGGCACGCCGAGGGGATTCAGAACGATGTCGACCGGCGTACCGTCCTCCGTGTACGGCATGTCCTCCACCGGCACGATGGTGGAGATCACACCCTTGTTGCCGTGGCGGCCGGCCATCTTGTCGCCCGGCTGCACGCGGCGCTTCACCGCGAGGTACACCTTCACCATCTTGAGCACGCCCGGGGCGAGATCGTCGCCGGCCGTGATCTTGGCCTTCTTGTCCTCGAGGCGCTTCTCGAACGCCTTGCGCTGCAGGGTGACCCGCTCGGACGCCTGCTCCAGCTGCGAGTTGGCATCCTCATCCTCGAGACGGATCTCGAACCACTCCTCGCGCGGCAGCTCGTCCAGATATTCAGTGGAGATCGTGGTGCCGGCCTTGAGCTTGCGCGGGCCGCCGGCGGCGCTCTGCCCGACCAGCATGCCGCGCACGCGCTGGAAGAGGTCCTCTTCCAGGATGCGCTGCTGGTCGGCGAAGTCCTTGCGCACGCGCTCGATTTCCGCCTTCTCGATCGACAGGGCACGGGCGTCCTTCTCCACGCCGTCGCGCGTGAAGACGCGCACGTCGATCACGGTGCCATCCATGCCGGGGGGGACGCGGAGGCTGGTGTCCTTCACGTCCGAGGCCTTCTCGCCGAAGATCGCCCGCAGCAGCTTCTCTTCCGGCGTCAGCTGCGTCTCGCCTTTTGGCGTGACCTTGCCGACCAGGATGTCGCCCGCCTTGACCTCGGCGCCGATGAAGGCGATGCCCGCCTCATCGAGCTTGGCGAGGGCGGCGTCACCGACGTTCGGAATGTCGGCGGTGATCTCCTCCGGCCCGAGCTTGGTGTCGCGGGCGACGCAGGTGAGCTCCTCGATGTGGATGGTGGTGAAGCGGTCTTCCTGCACCACGCGCTCGGAGATGAGGATCGAGTCCTCGAAGTTGTAGCCGTTCCAGGGCATGAACGCGACCAGCAGGTTCTGGCCGAGCGCCAGCTCGCCGAGGTGCGTCGAAGGACCATCGGCGAGCACGTCGCCGCGCGCGATGGTATCGCCCGCGTTGACCAGCGGACGCTGGTTGATGCAGGTGTTCTGGTTGGAACGGGTGTACTTGGTGAGGGTGTAGATGTCCACACCCGGCTCACCGGCGATGGTCTCCTCATCGTTGACCCGCACTACGATGCGCGAGGCGTCGACGGAATCCACGTTGCCGCCGCGCCGAGCCACGACGGTCACGCCGGAATCGATCGCGACGGGGCGCTCCATGCCGGTGCCGACGAGCGGCGTCTCGGAGCGCAGAGTCGGCACCGCCTGACGCTGCATGTTCGAGCCCATGAGGGCGCGGTTGGCGTCGTCGTGCTCCAGGAACGGGATCAGCGATGCCGCCACCGACACGATCTGCTTCGGGCTCACGTCCATGTAGTTGATGCGGTCCCGCGGCATGAGCGTGAACTCATTCTGGAAGCGGCACGACACCAGCTCGTCCTGCAGCTCGCCCTTGGGACCCAAGCTCGCATTCGCCTGTGCAATGGCGAAGTCGCCTTCCTCGATGGCCGAGAGGTAATCGATCCTGTCCGTCACGGCACCGCCCTCGACCCGCCGGTACGGCGTCTCGAGGAAACCGTACTGGTTGGTGCGGGCATAGACCGCCAGCGAGTTGATGAGGCCGATGTTCGGACCTTCCGGGGTTTCGATCGGGCACACGCGGCCGTAGTGCGTCGGGTGCACGTCGCGAACCTCGAAGCCGGCACGCTCGCGGGTGAGTCCGCCGGGGCCCAGGGCGGACACGCGCCGCTTGTGGGTCACCTCGGAGAGCGGATTGTTCTGGTCCATGAACTGCGACAGCTGCGAGGAGCCGAAGAATTCCTTCACCGCCGCCGCCACGGGCTTGGCGTTGATCATCTCCTGCGGCATCAGCGGCTCGGTCTCCGCGATGGTCAGGCGCTCCTTCACG